>NZ_JBEOVO010000015.1:0-177248 GCF_040295605.1 Streptomyces sp. NPDC002773 | reverse complement strand
TGAGTTCTCAAGGAACGGACGCTTCCTTTGTACTCACCCTCTCGGGCTTTCCTCCGGGCTTCCCTTCGGTCTTGCGTTTCCGACTCTATCAGATCCTTTCGGCGTCTGATCCCCAGTCAGCGGGATTTGTCTTTCCGGCTGTTGGGCCGTTCCGACGAGTGAGACTTTAGCGGATTCCCTGCCTCCGACGCTAATCGGGCGGCTGCGCTCAGGTTCGAACGCGGATTCCTCATTTCGCAAAAACGCACGGAAAGCAGAACGGCGCGACAAAGCACCGTCAGCTTCTGTGGGTCTTGCGGAATGGCTGTCCGGGGCCGACCGGGGTCGGTGCTCACGTCGGACAACTCGGAGAACCTTACGGATCGGTCAATCCCGTGTCAACCCCGGTCCTCGGGCGTACGCTCTGCCCATGACTACGCATGCGCACACCACCCAGTGGTGGGCCGCCTGACCGGCGGCCCGCACTCGCGCATGCACCACGCGGCCGCCGACTCGGCGGCCGTTCGCGTATCCCCCTCCGGGAGCCGGCCGTCGGGTCGGCGCTCAGGAGAAGAGGGAGAACGAACGCGATGACGAGGATCTTCAGCGGGGTCAAGCCGACCGGGCACCTGACACTGGGCAACTACCTCGGGGCTGTCCGGCGGTGGGTCGAGACGGACCAGCATCGGACGGAGGCGCTATTCAGCGTCGTGGACCTGCACGCGCTGACCGTGGAGCACGATCCGGCGCGAGTGCGGCGGCTCAGTCGGCAGGCGGCCACGCTGCTGCTTGCCGCAGGGCTGGATCCAAAGCTGTGCACCTTGTTCGTGCAGAGCCATGTGGACGAGCACGCACGGCTGTCGTACCTGCTGGAGTGCACGGCCACGGACGGCGAGCTGCGCCGGATGATCCAGTACAAGGAGAAGAGCGTCCAGGCGCGGACGGCTGGGCAGGGTGTGCGGCTGTCCCTGCTGACGTATCCGGTGCTGATGGCGGCGGACATCCTGGCGTACGGGGCCGACGAGGTGCCCGTGGGTGAGGACCAGACGCAGCATGTGGAGCTGACCCGGGATCTGGCGGTGCGGTTCAACCAGCGGTACGGGCACACGTTCACGGTGCCGAGGGCGACGCGGCCCGAGGTGGCGGCGCGGGTCATGGACCTTCAGGACCCCACTTCGAAGATGGGGAAGTCGCACGCGAACGGGGCCGGGATCGTCTATCTGCTCGACGACGCGGAGACCGTGCGGCGGAAGATCATGCGCGCCGTGACCGACAGCGGGCGGGACGTGGAGTACGACCGGGAGGGCAGGCCGGGCGTCGCGAACCTGCTCGATCTGCTGGCGGCCGCGACAGATGGGAACCCCGAGGCGCTGGCCGGTGTATATGAAACGTACGGATCGTTGAAGAAGGACACGGCGGAGGCGGTCGTCGAGCTGCTGAGGCCCCTGCGGGAGCGGCATGCCGAGCTCGCGGCGGACCCCGGCTTCGTGGACCAGGTGCTAAGGGACGGGGCCGAGCGGGCCCGGGGGATGGCGCGGCCGCTGGTGGACCGGGCCTATGGCGCGATCGGGCTGTTGCCTGCCGGGTGACGGAACGCGTTGCGGTAGTCGCGTGGGCTGGTGGCGAGGTGCGAGGCGAAGTGCTGGCGCATCGTGACCTCGCTGCCGAAGCCCGCGCGGCGGGCCACCTCGGGGAGGGGATGGTCGGTGAGTTCGAGGAGTTTCTGGGCGGCGGCGACGCGCTGGCCGATGAGCCAGTGCAGGGGGGTGGTTCCGGTGGTGGCCTGGAAGTGGCGGGCGAAGGAGCGGGGAGACATTCCTGCTCGGGCGGCGAGGGTCGCGACGCTGTGGGGCTCGTCGAGGCGGGCGAGGGCGTGGGCGCGGACGGCGGCCAGGGCGTCGGCGTCGCGGTCGGCGCGGGGGGTGGGGTGCTCGATGAACTGGGCCTGGGTGCCCGTGCGGAAGGGGGCGGTGACCATCGCGCGGGCGATGGCGGCGGCGGCTTCGGCTCCGTGGGCGGTGCGGACGAGGTGGAGGCACAGGTCGATGCCTGCGGCGGTGCCGGCGGAGGTCCAGATGCCGGTGTCCTCGACGAAGAGGGCATCGGGTTCGACCTGGATCTCCGGGTGGCGGGTGGCCAGGGTCCCGGCGAGGTGCCAGTGGGTGACGGCGCGGCGGCCGTCGAGGAGTCCGGCGCGGGCGAGGACGAAGGCGCCGGCGCAGAGCGAGGCGACCGGGATGCCGGCGGTGTGGGCGCGGCGGAGGGCGTCGAGGACGGGGGCCGGGAGTTCGGCGTCGGGGTCTTCGATGCCTGGGACGAGGACCAGGTCGGTGGGGGTGAGGTGGTCGAGCCAGGTGAGTGGGGTGTCGGGGGTGAGGGTGAGGCCGCCGCGCAGGGGGATGGGGGTGTGCGGGTCGGCGGCGGCCCTGCGGAGTTCGAAGGGCGGGACGCCTCGGAGGGTGCGGTCGCTGCCCCAGACCTCGGTGATGACGGAGATGTCGAAGGCGCGGACGCCGGGGAAGGAGAGGAGGGCGATGCGCTGGGGGCGGCGCCTGGGGGCGGGTGTGGGTGGCACGTGGGGCACGGTTGGCAGTAAAGCATCGATCGCTGTCATTTGTTCTTCTGGGAGAGCGGTCGGGGCGGGGGAAGGATCGTGGGTATGGAGATCGCACAGAACGCAGCGCTGGTTGTCGTCGACGTACAGAAGGGCTTCGAGGAGGAGTTCTGGGGGAAGCGGAACAATCCGGCCGCGGAGGAGAACATCGCGGCTCTGATCGACCTGTGGCAGGAGACGGGGCGGCCGGTCGTCTTCGTGCGGCACGACTCGCTGGAGGGCTCTCGTTCGCCGCTGCGGGCGGGGTACGTGGGAAACGCGTTCAAGGACTTCGTCGAGGAGCGGCGCGGGAAGGGCAGGGGGCCGGAGCTGCTCGTGACGAAGACCGTGAACTCGGCCTTCTACGGGGAGCCGTCGCTCGACGGGTGGCTGCGTGGGCAGGACATCGCGCAGATCGTGATCGTCGGGATCCAGACGAACATGTGCAACGAGACGACGGCCCGGATGGGCGGGAACCTCGGGTACGCGGTGGTGTTCCCGCTGGACGCGATGCACACCTTCGACCTGGAGGGGCCGTTCGGATGGTCGCGGAGCGCGGATGAGCTGACGCGGGCGACGGCTGTGTCCCTGCACGGGGGCGGGTTCGCGGAGGTCGTGTCCACGGAGGAGGTCGTGCAGGGGGCGTCCGCCGGGGTCCGGTGACCCCGGCGGGGGGGGGGCAGTGCGTCAGCTGTTGCCGGAGGCGAGTTCGCGGCTGCGGTCGCGGGCGGCTTCGAGGGCGGCGATGAGGGCGGCGCGGACGCCGTGGTTCTCGAGCTCGCGGATGGCGCTGATGGTGGTGCCGGCCGGGGAGGTGACGGCTTCGCGGAGCTTGACGGGGTGTTCGCCGCTGTCGCGGAGCATCACGGCGGCGCCGATGGCGGCCTGGACGATGAGGTCGTGGGCCTGGGCGCGGGGCAGGCCGAGGAGGATGCCGGCGTCGGTCATGGCCTCGACGAGGAAGTAGAAGTAGGCGGGGCCCGAGCCGGAGAGGGCGGTGGCGGCGTCCTGCTGGGACTCGGGGACGCGGAGGGTCTTGCCGACGCCGCCGAAGATCTCCTCGGTGTGGGCGAGGTGCTCCGGGGTGGCGTGGCTGCCGGCCGAGATGACGGACATCCCCTCGTCGACGAGGACGGGGGTGTTGGGCATGACACGGACGACGGGGGTGCCGGTGGTGAGGCGGTCCTCGATGAAGGAGGTGGGGATGCCGGCGGCGGCGCTGATGACCAGGCGGTCGGCGGCGACGTGGGGGGCGAGTTCGTCGAGGAGGCGGCCCATGTCCTGGGGCTTGACGGCCAGGATGAGGGTGTCGGCGCGCTTGGCGGCCTCGGCGTTGGTGACGGTCTCGACGCCGTAGCGGGTACGGAGTTCCTCGGCGCGTTCGGCGCGGCGGGCGGTGACCAGGAGGTTCGCGGGGCGCCAGCCGGCGCGGATCATGCCGCTGAGGAGCGCTTCACCGATCTTGCCGGTGCCGAGGACTGCGACGGTCTGGGTCATGGCTCTGTTCACCTCGCCGGAGGGGGTACGTGTCGTCATCCTCGCACCGGTGGGCCGGGTGGTGTGCGGGTGTCCGAGGGGCGGTCACGCCGTGCGGCGGCGGAGGGTGGCCGCGCCGAGGGCGAGGACGAGGAGGGCGCAGCCCCCGACGACGAGGGCGTCGCGGACGAAGTCGCCGGTGATGTCGGGGTGGCGGAGGACCTGGTTCATGCCGTCGACGGCGTACGACATCGGGAGGACGTCGGAGATCGCTTCGAGGGCGGGGGCCATCCGGTCGCGTGGGGTGAAGAGTCCGCAGAGCAGCAGCTGGGGGAAGATCACCGCCGGCATGAACTGGACGGCTTGGAACTCGGAGGCGGCGAAGGCGGAGACGAAGAGGCCGAGGGCGGTACCGAGGAGGGCGTCGAGGAGGGCGACCAGGAGGAGGAGCCAGGGGGAGCCGATGACGTCGAGGCCGAGGAACCAGACGGCGAGGCCGGTGGCGAGGGTGGACTGGACGACGGCGAGGAGGCCGAAGGCGAGGGCGTAGCCGGCGATGAGGTCGGCCTTGCCGAGGGGCATGGCGAGGAGGCGTTCCAGGGTGCCGGAGGTGCGTTCGCGGAGGGTGGCGATGGAGGTCACCAGGAACATCGTGATGAGGGGGAAGATGCCGAGCAGCGAGGCTCCGATGTTGTCGAAGGTGCCGGGGCTTCCGTCGAAGACGTAGCGGAGCAGGAAGAGCATGAGGCAGGGGACGAGGAGCATCAGGGCGATCGAGCGCGGGTCGTGGCGCAGCTGACGCAGGACGCGGGCGGCGGTGGCGAGGGTGCGGGCGCTGCTCATGACCGGGCTCCTCTTGGGGGGTGCGGGCTGCTCATGGCCGGGGCTCTTCCTGGGGGGGTTCGGGGGTGTGCCGCGCGGACGGTGGCGGCGTCGACCAGGTGGAGGAAGGCCTCTTCGACGGTGGCGGTGTCGTTGCGGCGGCGGAGGGCTTCGGGGGTGTCGTCGGCGAGGATCTCCCCTTCGCGCATGAGGAGGAGCCGGTGGCAGCGTTCGGCCTCGTCCATGACGTGTGAGGAGACGAGGAGGGTCGTGCCGCGGTCGGCGGCGATCTGGTGGAAGAGGTTCCACAGGTCGCGGCGGAGGACGGGGTCGAGGCCGACGGTGGGTTCGTCGAGGACGAGGAGTTCGGGGGTGCCGAGGAGGGCGACGGCGAGGGAGACCCGGCTGCGCTGGCCGCCGGAGAGCCGGCCGGCGAGGGAGTCGGCGTGCGGGGCGAGGTCGACGTCGTCGATGGCCCGGTCGACGGTGGTGCGGCGCTCGTGGCGGTGGGCGCGGCCGGGGAGCAGTACGGCGGCGAAGTAGTCAAGGTTCTGGCGGACGGTGAGGTCGTCGTAGACGGAGGGGGCCTGGGTGACGTAGCCGATGCGGGAGCGGAGGGCGGGGTCGCCCGCGGGGTGGCCGAGGACCTGGAGGGTGCCGTCGACCTTGGCCTGGGTGCCGACGATGGCGCGCATGAGGGTGGATTTGCCGCAGCCGGAGGGGCCGAGGAGGCCGGTGATCCGGCCGGCGGGGACGGTGAAGTCGAGGCCGCGCAGGACGGTGCGGTCGGCGCGGACGGCGGTGAGGCGGTGGGCGGCGATGGCCGCGGGGGCGGGGGGTGCGGGGTCGGGGGGTGCGGGGTCGTTTGGCTCACCCGGTGCGTAATTCATCATGTGATGAATAGTGCGCCTGGGGGTGCCGGGGGTCAAGCATCTGGGCGGCGCCGAGGGTGCGGGCGGGCGGGCGGCTGCGGCGCGGTGGGCGGTTGTGCCCACCCGTTCCGCCCTTGCGGAACAGATGCCCACAACCTGGCCGGCGGAGCGGGCGGCCCTGGCGGCGTGGGGGGGTGCCCACCCGTTCCGTTCTTGCGGAACGGGTGCCCACAACCTGGGCGGGGGGCCTAGCGGCGCTTGGGCTTTTTGCGGGCGGACGGGTTGCCCGTGCGGGTGCCGCGGCGCTTCTCGAACTGCTGGCGGGCCTTCTCGTACTCCGTGCGGTGCAGCTTCTCGCCGGGGGCCTCGACGAGGCAGCGGACGCAGTACGCGAGGAGCGAGCCGATGAAGCCGATCGCCTTGAGGCTGCGGAGGGACTCCTCGCGGGCCGGGTCGGTGGGCCGGCGGAGGAAGCCCTCCCACGTCTTGCGGAAGGCGATGGCGCTGCAGACCGCGAACATGACGACGACCAGCATGTTGACGATGCCGCCGATGTCGGCGATCTGCAGGCCCTCGTAGGCGAAGCGCAGCACGAGGCAGGCCGCGACGGCGGCGGCGAGCGAGCCGGCGGCCAGGCCGGCGCGGCGCAGCGCGTAGTGGCCGCTGTGGTCGACCCAGGTCGTGCCGAAGAAACGGATCTCCTCGGCCTGGGGACCGGCGGGGGTGCCGCCGGTCGTGCTGGGGGTCTGCTCGTCGTCGCTCACGGGATCGATTATCCCCGGGGCGACGGAGGCGGGTCTCAGGCGCAGCGCGGGGCGACGAAGCCGTCGCTGCCCGTGCGCACGTACGCGTCGGAGATGTACTCGCCCGGCGCTATGTTGTCCCAGATCCGCGTGGTGCCGTACGGGCCGCTGATCCACTCGCCGTTCTTCTGGCAGTGGATCGCCACCGTGGCGTCCAGCGGCAGCACCCGGACGACCGGGTACTGGGTGCTCGGGCCCGACCGCACGTTGACCCGGTAGCCCGGCGCGACCGCGTAGCGCTTCGCGCTCAGTGCGGTCACGGTGTCCCCCGCGGTGTTCTTCTCGTCCGTATCCATGGTGTCCTCCCCCTTGGCGCAAAAGCGCTCCACAGAGTTTCACTCTCCGCGACGCGCAGGCTAGCAAGCCCCACCGACATCACGGGTGCCATGGACTAGGCTCCGTCGGGTCGCGCAGGTGCGCGCGAGGTGACGGGGAATCACACGGGGGTGGGCGATGCCGCCGTTGCGCGGTACCGGTGCCGACCGGGAAGCGGAGGAGCCCGAGTACGCGGGCGACTACCGTCTCCAGGCATGTCTGGGCGCCGGCGGCATGGGCGTCGTACACCTCGCGGCCTCGGCCTCGGGGCTGCGGCTCGCGGTCAAGGTCGTGCACGCACGGTATGCGGAGGATCCCGAGTTCAGGGCGCGTTTTCGCCAGGAGGTCGCCGCCGCCCGCCGGGTCAGCGGGGCCTTCACGGCGCCCGTCGTCGACGCCGATCCCGATGCCGTACGCCCCTGGATGGCCACCCTCTACGTCCCCGGGCCCACCCTCGCCGACCAGGTGAAGCGGAACGGCCCGCTGTCCCCCGCCGAACTGCGCCGGCTCACCGCCGGGCTCGCCGAGGCGCTGCGCGACATCCACCGCGCCGGTGTCGTCCACCGCGATCTCAAGCCCAGCAACGTGCTGCTCACCGACACCGGCCCCAAGGTCATCGACTTCGGCATCTCCCGGCCGGTCGACAGCGATCTGCGGACCGAGACGGGCAAGCTCATCGGCTCACCGCCGTTCATGGCGCCCGAGCAGTTCCAGCGGCCCCGTGAGGTCGGGCCCGCCGCCGACGTGTTCGCCCTCGGCTCGGTCCTCGTGCACGCGGCGACCGGGCACGGGCCCTTCGACTCCGACAGCCCGTACATCGTGGCGTACCAGGTCGTCCACGACGAGCCGGATCTGACGGGCGTGCCCCCGGAACTGGCGCCGCTCGTCGCGCGCTGCCTCGCCAAGGAACCCGCCGACCGGCCCACTCCGGGCCAGATCATGGCGGCGCTGCTGCCGCCCTCGTACGCGGCGGAGGCGTTCATACCGGCGCAGCGCCGGCGGCCCTCCCTCCCGGGTGGAGAGGATCGCGACGCCGGTCCCGCGCCCGCGTGGGACGCCGACACGCCGGTACGGGCCCCCGCCGCTCCCGCCTCTCCCCCGCGCCGCCGGGGCCCCCGGCTCGGCCGGCCGCGTCTGCCGATCGCCGTCGCCGCCGCGCTCGCGCTGGCCGGGGCCGGGCTGTACGCGGCCCTGAGCCCCTCGGCGCCCGGCGGCCGCGAGACCCCCGCCCGCCCGGCCGAGGTGGCCACCGCCTTCGCCGGCTGGCAGACCACGCTCCAGAAGCACGGCCCCACGGTCGCGCCCGCGTGCGCCCACGCCGGGGGCGCGCTGTACTGCTCGGCCCGGAGCGTCGGCCTCGCCCGCCTCGACCCCGTGACGGGACGCGTGCTCTGGTCGCGGACGGCGCCGGTCAAGGCGGAGAATCCCCTCGCGCCCTTCCTGCTCGCGGACGGGCTGATCGGCGCCGCCGCTCCGACGGGACCGCCGCGCGCCTACGCGGCTGCCGACGGCGCGCCCGGCTGGACGGCCGAGGCGGAGCTTCCCGAGCTGTACCGCCCCGCCGGTACCGCCGTCGTCCTGTCCGACGGGCGGGGCGGGCTCCGGGCCGTCGACAGCCGCAGCGGGAAGGAGCTCTGGCGGCACGGCCTGGCCGGCTTCGGGGTCCCGCTCCCGGGACCGTACGACGCCGAATCCGGGCTGCTCACCGTGGCCGAGGCCTCGGCCGACGGGAAGCGCACCCGGGTCGGCGGGATCCGCCCCCGGACGGGTGAGGTGGCCTGGCAGCGGAACCTGGACGGTGACCTCGATCCGCTGGGCCGCACCGGCGACGGCACGCTGATCCTCGGCTCCCGCTACCAGGGGACGCTGGTCGACGCCCTCGTCCTTCTCGACCCGGACGGCGGCGCCGTACGCCGGGTCACCCTGCCGCACCGGATCGACGTCCGGGGCGTCGCCGTGCGCGGCACCGTCGCCCACGTGCTCGACGCGAACGGGCACCTCACCGCCTTCGACACCGCGGCCCCGAAGGGGCGGGTGCTGTGGGAGCTGGAGACGGGCGCCGGCAACGTGTCCGTGCCCGTCGTCGGCCCCGGCGACCGGCTGTACCTCTCCGTCCAGGACGGGCGGCTGCTCGCCGTCGACACCGCGCGCGGGGCGCTGATCGGCCAGACCCGGCCGCGGCTGCTCAACGGACGCCTCGAGTACGCGTCCCTGGTGCCGCCGCCGCTGGTCGTCGGGGACCGGGTGTTCGGCACGGCCCCGGACGGCTCCGTCTTCGCGGTGGACGCGCGCGACCCCGCGTCTTGGTGATCCACGTGGTTCTCCTGCTCCACGCGTGCGCGTAGCAGCCCGTGACGTGATCCGCGCGCGCGTGGCCCGTGCGCGTACCGGGGAAACACAGCGGCGGCAGGGAGCGGGCATCGTGCCGCTCCCCGCCGCCGCGGGTCCTGCCGGTACCGGGGTCAGCCCAGCATCGTCACGTCGCGGACCGCGCCCTTGTCGGCGCTCGTCGCCATCGCCGCGTACGCGCGCAGGGCCGCCGACACCTTGCGCTGGCGGTTCTTCGGCTCGTACACGCCGTTCAGCGCCTCCCGGCGGGCGGCGAGGGTGGCCTCGTCGACGAGGAGCTCGATCGAGCGGTTCGGGATGTCGATACGGATGCGGTCGCCGTCCTCGACGAGGGCGATCGTGCCGCCCGAGGCCGCCTCCGGCGAGGCGTGGCCGATGGACAGGCCCGACGTACCGCCGGAGAAGCGTCCGTCCGTGATCAGCGCGCAGGTCTTGCCCAGGCCCCGGCCCTTGAGGAAGGACGTCGGGTAGAGCATCTCCTGCATGCCGGGGCCGCCGCGCGGGCCCTCGTACCGGATGACGACCACGTCGCCGTGCTTGACCTGCTTGTTCAGGATCTTCTCGACGGCCTCGTCCTGCGACTCGCAGACCACGGCCGGGCCCTCGAAGGTCCAGACCGACTCGTCGACACCGGCCGTCTTCACGACGCAGCCGTCGACGGCCAGGTTGCCGTGCAGGACCGCGAGGCCGCCGTCCTTCGAGTACGCGTGGGCCCCGTCGCGGATGCAGCCGCCGGCCGCGTCCACGTCGAGCGCCGCCCAGCGCTCGGACTGCGAGAAGGCGGTCGCCGAGCGGACGCAGCCGGGGGCCGCGTGGAACAGCTCGACGGCCTCGTCCGACGGCGAGCCGCCGCGGACGTCCCAGGTGTCCAGCCACTCCTTGATGGAGCGGGAGTGGACGGAGTGGACGTCCTCGTCGAGGAGGCCCGCGCGGTAGAGCTCGCCGAGGAGGGCCGGGATGCCGCCGGCGCGGTGCACGTCCTCCATGTAGTACGTGCGGTCCTTGGCGACGTTCGGGGCGACCTTGGCCAGGCAGGGCACCCGGCGCGAGACCTCGTCCATGTCCGGCAGGCCGTACTCGAGCTCGGCCTCCTGGGCGGCGGCGAGCAGGTGCAGGATCGTGTTGGTCGAGCCGCCCATGGCGATGTCGAGGGCCATGGCGTTCTCGAAGGCCCCGCGGGTCGCGATCGAGCGCGGCAGGACCGAGGCGTCGTCCTCGTCGTAGTAGCGACGGGTGATGTCGACGACCGTGCGGGCCGCGGCCTCGTACAGGCCCTTGCGGGCGGTGTGGGTGGCGAGCAGCGAGCCGTTGCCGGGGAGGGAGAGGCCGATCGCCTCGGTCAGGCAGTTCATCGAGTTGGCGGTGAACATGCCGGAACAGGACCCGCAGGTCGGGCAGGCGTTCTCCTCGATGCGGAGGATGTCCTCGTCCGAGACGTTCGGGTTCACGGCGTCGGACATCGCGTCGACCAGGTCGAGCGTGCGGACCGTGCCGTCGACGAGGGTCGCGCGGCCGGCCTCCATCGGACCGCCGGAGACGAAGACCGTCGGGATGTTGAGGCGCAGGGCCGCCATCAGCATGCCGGGGGTGATCTTGTCGCAGTTGGAGATGCAGATCAGGGCGTCGGCGCAGTGCGCCTCGACCATGTACTCCACGCTGTCCGCGATCAGGTCGCGGGAGGGCAGGGAGTAGAGCATGCCGCCGTGGCCCATCGCGATGCCGTCGTCGACGGCGATCGTGTTGAACTCGCGGGGGATGGCGCCGGCGGCCGTGATGGCCTCGGAGACGATCCGGCCGACCGGCTGGAGGTGGGTGTGGCCGGGGACGAACTCCGTGAAGGAGTTGGCGACCGCGATGATCGGCTTCCGGCCGATGTCCGCGCCGGGTACACCGGAGGCGCGCATAAGGGCGCGTGCGCCCGCCATGTTGCGACCGTGGGTGACTGTACGGGACCTCAGCTCGGGCATCGTCGCTCGCTCCTCGTGATGGGTGGGCCTGCTTCGAGCGTACGCCGACGGACCAAGATCTGGACAGGGCGTCCGTATGGCGGACGGAATGTTCAGGGACCGGACGTAGCCGTCGGGGTCAGGCCTCGGTCAGGTACCGCTGGAGGGTCGGGGCCACCATCGCCACGATCTTCTCCGGGTCCGCCGACGCCAGCGGCTCGACCTGGATCACGTACCGCAGGATGGCGATCCCGATCATGTGGGAGGCCGCGAGCTCCGCGCGGAACTTCGGGTCCGGTACGTCGAGCTCGTCCGCGATCCGCTCCAGGAGCCGCCGCAGCACGAAGGTCCGCAGGACCTTGGCCGCGGCCTCGTGGGTCAGCGCCGAGCGGACGACGGCGAGGAGCGGGGCGCGGCTCGCCGGGTTCTCCCAGACGCCGATGAAGAACCGCGCGAGCCGTTCCCCGATGGTCTCGCGCGGGCCGCCGACGATCGCGGGGACGACGGTCGCCGGCTCGAAGGAGACCTCGATCGCCGCGGCGAAGACCTCGTCCTTCGTACCGAAGTAGTGGTGCACGAGCGCCGGGTCGACCCCGGCCGCCTTGGCGATGCCGCGGACCGAGGCCTTGTCGTAGCCGCGCTCGGCGAACTGGGCGCGGGCCGCCTCCAGGATGCGTTCCCGCGCGCCGGGTCCGCTCTCCTCCTCGGTACGGGACGGGCGGCCGCGGCGGCGCGGAGCCGGTTCGGTCACGGCCGCGGGACCCGGGACGGGCGGGTGGCCGCCGAGGCGAGGTGGAGCCGGGTGAAGGCGAGGGCCTCCGCGAGGTCGGCCTCGCGTTCGGCGGCTGACATCGCGCGACGGGTGTTGACCTCGATCACGACGTGGCCGTCGAAGCCGGTGACCGCGAGGCGCTCCAGGAGCTCGGCGCAGGGCTGGGTGCCGCGCCCCGGGACCAGGTGCTCGTCCTTGGCGGACCCCCTGCCGTCGGCGAGGTGGACGTGGCCGAGCCGGTCGCCCATGCGGTCGATCATCGCGAGGGCGTCGGTGCGGGCGGTCGCGGTGTGCGAGAGGTCGACGGTGAAGTGCCGGTAGTCGTCCTTGGTGACGTCCCACTCGGGGGCGTACGCGAGCATCTCGCGGTCCTTGTACCGCCACGGGTACATGTTCTCGACCGCGAACCGTACGTCGGTCTCGTCCGCCATCCGCCAGATGCCGGTGACGAAGTCCTTGGCGTACTGGCGCTGCCAGCGGAACGGGGGGTGCACGACGACCGTCGACGCGCCGAGCCGCTCGGCCGCCGCCTGGGCGCGCTGGAGCTTGACCCACGGGTCGGTGGACCAGACGCGCTGGGTGATGAGGAGGCAGGGGGCGTGCACGGCCAGGATCGGCACCTGGTGGTAGTCGGAGAGCCGGCGCAGCGCCTCGATGTCCTGGCTGACCGGATCGGTCCACACCATGACCTCGACGCCGTCGTAGCCGAGGCGCGCGGCGATCTCGAAGGCCGTCGCCGTCGACTCCGGATAGACCGAGGCCGTCGACAGGGCGACCTTCGCATCCGGGACGCGCACCGCTGGTTCTGCCACGGGGACAGGGTACGGGGCGGGCCGGGGGGTGGGGGGTGGTTCAGGTCACGCCGGGGGGCGGGGGGTGGTTCAGGTCACGCCGGGGGCGGGCCGGGGGTTCTACGGGTGGTCCCGGCCCTCTCCCCCGTCAGTGGCCCGGCAGGTGGTCCAGGCGGCGCAGGATGACGCCCTCGCGCAGGGCCCAAGGGCAGATCTCCAGTTCCTCCACCCCGAGCAGGTCCATCGCGCCCTCCGCGACCAGCGCGCCCGCGAGGAGCTGTCCCGCGCGGCCCTCCGAGACGCCCGGCAGGGCCGCGCGCTCGGGGATGGTCATCCCGGCGAGGCGCGGGACCCACTCCTCCAGGGACTTGCGGGTCAGGCGCCGCTGGACGTAGAGGCCCTCGCCCGAGCCGGGGGCGCCGGCGATCCTGGCCAGCTGCTTGAAGGTCTTGGAGGTGGCCACGACGTGGTTCGGGCGCCCGGAGCGGCTGAACTCGCTCACGTTACGGGCGATCTGCGCGCGCACGTGGCGGCGGAGGGCCTTCACGTCGTCGAGGTCGGCCGGGTCGCCCCGCAGCCAGCCGGCGGTCAGCCGGCCCGCGCCGAGCGGCAGGGAGACGGCCGTGTCGGGGTCCTCGTCCATGCCGTACGCGACTTCGAGGGAGCCGCCGCCGATGTCGAGGAGGAGCAGCTTGCCCGCGGACCAGCCGAACCAGCGGCGGGCGGCGAGGAAGGTGAGCCGGGCCTCCTCCTCGCCGGTGAGGACCTGGAGGTCGATCCCTGTTTCGTCCTTCACGCGCGCGAGGACGGCGTCGGCGTTGCTGGCCTCGCGGACCGCGGAGGTCGCGAACGGCAGCACCTCCTCGCAGCCCTTCTCCTCGGCGGCCAGGAGCGCGTCCCTGACGGTCGCGATGAGCCGCTCGACGCCGTGCGGGGCGATGGCACCCCGCTCGTCGAGGAGTTCGGCGAGCCGGAGCTCCGCCTTGTGGGAGTGGGCGGGCAGCGGCCGGGCGCCCGGGTGGGCGTCCACCACCAGGAAGTGCACTGTGTTCGAACCGACGTCGAGGACTCCGAGTCTCATGGGCGGAACGGTACTGCGCCCACCCGCATACGCTTGGTGGTGTGCCAAAGACGAAGAAGGCGAAGCCCGGCAGGGACAGCGGCGACGACACGGCTGCGACAGCGGCTGTGACGACCGCCGCGGCCGCCGGGGCGGGCGTGAGGGCCGGCAAGGCCGGCGGGGCCGTGAAGAACGGCAAGAAGCGGGGCAAGGGCGTGGAGCCGGACGAGAAGGGCCTGGACTTCGCGCGCGCGTGGGTCGAGTTTCCCGACCCGGCCGACGACGAGCAGGTCTTCCGTTGTGACCTGACCTGGCTGACGTCGCGCTGGTCGTGTGTCTTCGGCAGCGGCTGCCAGGGCATCCAGGCCGGCCGGGCCGACGACGGCTGCTGCACGCTGGGCGCGCACTTCTCCGACGAGGACGACGAGAAGCGCGTCGCGACGCATGTGGCACGCCTCACTCCGGAGCTGTGGCAGTTCCACGACGTCGGTACGGAGACGGGCTGGGTGCAGCTCGACGAGGACGGCGACCGGCAGACACGCCGCTGGGAGGGGTCCTGCATCTTCCAGAACCGCCCCGGGTTCGCGGGCGGCGCGGGCTGCTCGCTGCACATCCTGGCCCTGAGGGAGGGCAAGGAGCCGCTGGAGACCAAGCCGGACGTCTGCTGGCAGCTGCCGGTGCGGCGCACGTACGACTGGATCGACCGGCCCGACGACACCCGCGTCCTCCAGGTGTCGATCGGTGAGTACGACCGCCGGGGCTGGGGCCCGGGCGGCCACGACCTGCACTGGTGGTGCACCTCGGCCACCTCGGCGCACGGGGCCGGGGAGCCGGTCTACGTCACGTACCGGCCCGAGCTCACGGAAATGATGGGCAAGGAGGCGTACGAGGTCCTCGCTGGACTGTGCGAGGCCCGGCTCTCCTCGCAGCTGCCGCTGGTCGCCCCGCACCCAGCCGACCCGAAGGTCTAGGAGCCGGGCCGGGCCGAGCCGGGGACGCGGCCGGACTCGGCCGGCGGCTCGTTCAGGGCGAGGGCGGCGGGGACGTTTCTTCCGTCGCCGACGGTGCGGTGGTCGGCTCCGTCGTGCCCGGGTCCGTCGTGGTCGGAGGCGGTTCCTCCGTCGTCGGGGGCGGGGTGGTCGGCTCCGTGGTGGGCGGGCTCGTCGGCGGGGTCGTCGGCTCCGTGGTCGTCGGCGGCGGCTCCTCCGTGGTCGGCGGAGGCGTCGTCGGCCCGGTGGTGGGCGGGCTCGTCGGCGGGGTCGTCGGCTCCGTGGTCGTCGGCGGCGGGGTGACCGGGTCGACGACGGGCGGCGGGGGGGTCTCGCCGCGCCCGTCGATCCTGACCACCGCGCCCGAGGGGTTCACCCCCATCCGGGCACTCCAGGCGCCCCGGGGCTCGCGGTCGTGGTCGACGCGGACCGCGATGATGACCTTCTCGCCGGGGCGGAGCGTGCCGGATGCCCGGCTGACGTACAGCCAGGGCGCGTCCGTCCACAGCGACCACTCGACGGGGGTGCCGCCCTCGGCGATGAGCGTGAGCAGGGTGAGGTCGCCCTGGCCGCGCGCCTCGACCGTGATCCAGCCGGGGGCGGTCTCACCGGGCCGGGCCGGGCCGGTGGGGGCGGTGGGGGCGCCGGGGCTGATCACCTCGACGGAGACGTCGGGGGCGCGGCTGCCCCTCGTGAAGCGGGGCTCCGGGGTCGTACGGGCGTTGCCCGTGTTCTCGTACCGGTCGTAGGGGCGGCCGTCGGGGCCGACCGGCTCGTCGGCATCGCTCGCACTGATCCGGGAACCGTCGTGGGCGCTCACGTCGGCGGCCGGGGCGCCCCGGTACGAGGTCCAGAGGGCGAGGACGGGTGCGGCGACCACGGCGGCGACGACGGTGGTCGTCACCGCGCGGGCCCGCATCCGGTCGCGGCGGGCCGCGTGGTCCTTCGGGTCCATGGGGAAGCCGGTCGGGGTGAAGCGCGGGGCTCCGGCACGCGCGCGTGGGACGTGCAGCATCGCCATGTACGCGGCGGCTCTCGGCGCCTCGACGAGCGGCAGCCCGCCCGGGGGCAGGGCTCCGGCACCGGGCCAGGGGCCGGTGGCGCCGACGCGCTCGGCGGCCCGCCGGCAGCGGGGGCAGTCGTCGACGTGCCGTACGAGTTCGGCCCGCAGGGCGGCCGAGAGGAGCACCTGGTGGTCGCCGGTGAGCCGGGCGACGGTGGGGCAGCTGCCGGTCTCGACGACGGCGAGCGCGGCGCGGGTCCGCTCGACCTCGCAGCCGGCGGTGGCGAGGAGCTCGCGGGCCGCCAGCGGGTCGAGGGAGAGCACGGCGGCGACCTGGCGGTGGCTGAGACCGTGCCGTACGGCCAGTTCCAGGGCCTCGCGCTGCTCGGGGGTGGTGCCGGCGGCCTCGGGCCACGCGAGCAGGGCGAGTTCGGCGCGGCGCCGCTCGGCGGTCTCCTCGGGGACCCGGGGCGGCTCGGGGGCGGTGACGGCGGGGCGGCCGGTGTGGGCGCCCTGGCGCTTGCGGCGCTGCTCGCCGAGGCTGCGCAGGCAGGCCCAGCGGGCGAGGGCGTACAGCCAGGCCGTACGGCCGTCCTCGTCGGAGGGGCAGCGGCCGTGGTGGCGCTCGGCGACGGCGAGGACGTCGCCGAGGACGGCGGTGGCCGTGTCGTGGTCGCAGAGCACGGAGAGGCAGTACGTGAAGAGGCCGTCGAGGGCGGCCTCGTAGCGGGCGGGGGGCTTCCGGCCGAGCGCGCGCGGTCCCTCGTCCGGGGCGGGGTGCGCCCGGTGTGCGCCGGTGGTGCGTGCGGGGGAATCCAGCCTGCTGCTCGTCACCGGTCGACCGTAGGCAGGGTGGGGGGCACTTTTCGTACCGGTCGCGCTCTTCTCAGCCTTACGGGTGAATGTATCGCTCGAAAGGGGACAGGAATCCGGCGTTCCGCGGCCCGGGGGCGGCCCGGCGGCGGACCGGGGCCCGTTGTCGGTGGGGGCCGCTACGGTGGGCGACATGGCTGCCCGTACGAAATCGACCAAGGACCGGCCGTCCTACCGCTGCACCGAGTGCGGCTGGCAGACGGCCAAGTGGCTCGGCCGCTGTCCCGAGTGCCAGGCCTGGGGGACGGTCGAGGAGTACGGCGCGCCCGCCGTCCGTACGACCGCGGCGGGCCGGGTGTCCACCGCCGCCGTTCCCATCGGGCAGGTCGACGGCCGGCAGGCCACCGCCCGCTCCACCGGCGTCGACGAGCTGGACCGGGTCCTCGGCGGGGGTCTGGTGCCCGGCGCGGTCGTGCTCCTCGCGGGTGAGCCGGGCGTCGGCAAGTCCACGCTCCTGCTCGACGTGGCGGCCAAGGCGGCGAACGACGAGCACCGCACGCTGTACGTCACGGGCGAGGAGTCCGCGAGCCAGGTCCGGCTGCGCGCCGACCGGATCAACGCGCTCAGCGACCACCTCTATCTGGCGGCCGAGACCGATCTGTCGGCGGTCCTCGGGCACCTGGACGCCGTGAAGCCCTCGCTGCTGATCATGGACTCGGTGCAGACCGTCGCCTCGCCCGAGATCGACGGCGCGCCCGGTGGCATGGCCCAGGTCCGCGAGGTCGCCGGGGCCCTCATCCGGGCGTCCAAGGAGCGCGGCATGTCCACGCTCCTCGTCGGTCACGTCACCAAGGACGGGGCCATCGCGGGCCCCCGGCTCCTGGAGCACCTGGTCGACGTCGTCCTGAGCTTCGAGGGTGACCGGCACGCGCGCCTGCGGCTGGTCCGGGGCGTCAAGAACCGGTACGGGGCTACCGACGAGGTCGGCTGCTTCGAGTTGCACGACGAGGGCATCACCGGTCTGGCCGACCCGTCGGGGCTCTTCCTGACCCGGCGGGACGTGGCCGTGCCCGGCACCTGTCTGACGGTGACCTTGGAGGGGCGCCGCCCGCTCGTCGCCGAGGTCCAGTCGCTGACCGTGGACAGCCAGATCCCGTCCCCGCGCCGGACCGTCTCCGGTCTGGAGACCTCGCGGGTGTCGATGATGCTGGCGGTCCTGGAGCAGCGCGGCCGGATCAGCGCGCTGGGCAAGCGGGACATCTACAGCGCGACCGTGGGCGGTGTGAAGCTCACCGAGCCCGCCGCCGACCTGGCGATCGCCCTCGCGCTCGCCTCGGCGGCGAGCGACACCCCGCTGCCGAAGAACCTGGTGGCGATCGGCGAGGTCGGCCTCGCGGGCGAGGTCCGGCGGGTGACGGGCGTCCAGCGCCGGCTGGCCGAGGCGCACCGGCTGGGCTTCACGCACGCGCTGGTCCCGACGGACCCGGGCAAGGTGCCGCCGGGCATGAAGGTGACGGAGGTCGCGGACATGGGCGACGCGCTGCGGGTCCTGCCGCGCAGCCGCCGCGCGAAGGCACCGGAGGGCGGGGAGGGGTAGCGGGGCGGGGGCGCGGCTCACGGGCGCGACGCGCGGGCTGTGGCTGGGGCTGGCGCGGGCTGTGGCTGGGGGCGGCGCGCGCGGGGCTCGGGGAGAGGCCGGGGGTCGCGCGGGCCGTGGCGGGGGGCGGCGCGCGCGGGGCGGGGTTCTCTTCGGGGGCCGTCCAGTACCTCCGTCGAGCGGTAGGCCGGTACCCCGTACACGGGGCGGAAGGTTTCCTCCGTACGCTTCGCAAAGGCACGGAGGGTTAGGTCCGTGCCGGGGCGGGGACCCCTTTCGGACCACCCGGGATCGGTCGGGGGCGGAGGGTGGCGGGGTGGTGTCGCTAGACTTTGCCCTGGTCTCGCCCATCCGTACGAGCCGGAGGAGTGCAGTGGCAGCCAAGGACGGGGCAGCAGCTCCTGGAAAGTCCGGCGCGGGCTCCGGCAACGAAGCACTGATGCGTGCCGCGCTGAGCGCGGTCGCGCCGGGCACCGCGCTGCGCGACGGCCTGGAGCGGATCCTCCGCGGCAACACCGGGGGGCTCCTCGTGCTCGGCCTGGACAAGACGGTCGACTCGATGTGCACCGGCGGTTTCGTGCTGGACGTCGAGTTCGCCGCCACGCGCCTGCGTGAGCTGTGCAAGCTCGACGGCGCGCTCGTCCTCGACAAGGACATCACCAAGATCCACCGCGCGGGTGTGCAGCTGGTCCCGGACGCCTCCATCCCCACCGATGAGACCGGCACCCGGCACCGTACGGCCGACCGGGTCTCCAAGCAGTGCAACTACCCGGTCGTCTCCGTCTCCCAGTCCATGCGCCTGATCGCGCTGTACGTGAACGGCGAGCGGCGGGTCCTGGAGGAGTCGGCGGCGATCCTGTCCCGCGCCAACCAGGCCCTCGCCACCCTGGAGCGGTACAAGCTCCGTCTCGACGAGGTGGCCGGCACGCTCTCCGCGCTTGAGATCGAGGACCTGGTCACGGTCCGGGACGTCACCGCCGTCGCCCAGCGCCTTGAGATGGTCCGCCGGATCGCCACCGAGATCGCCGAGTACGTGGTCGAGCTCGGCACCGACGGACGGCTGCTCTCCCTCCAGCTCGACGAGCTGATCGCGGGTGTCGAGCCGGAGCGCGAGCTGGTGATCCGGGACTACGTGCCGGAGCCCACCGCCAAGCGCGCGCGTACGGTCGCGGAGGCGCTCACCGAGCTGGACGCCCTGACCCACACGGAGCTGCTCGAACTTCCGGTCGTTGCGCGGGCGCTGGGGTACAGCGGCTCGCCCGAGACCCTCGACTCGGCCGTCTCGCCGCGCGGCTACCGGCTCCTCGCGAAGGTGCCGAGGCTGCCGGGCGCGATCATCGAGCGGCTCGTTGAGCACTTCGGCGGGCTGCAGAAGCTGCTCGCGGCCAGCGTGGACGACCTCCAGACCGTCGACGGGGTCGGCGAGGCCCGCGCCCGCAGCGTGCGCGAGGGCCTGTCCCGGCTCGCGGAGTCCTCGATCCTGGAGCGGTACGTCTAGGAGGACGTGCCGCGCGGTCAGTCCTTGGTGAGCGTGAACGATGCCGGGAGTACCTTCGCGCCCGGCATCGCCGCCTCCACGAGGTAGGTGCCGGGGCCGGCCTGGCCCGCCGGGGCGGTGGTGGCGCACTGCGGCGCGCTCCGCTTGCGGTCCCATTCCACGGTGTGGGTGACGGTGGCCCCCGCGGGGACGCGTAGCAGGACCGGGGCGCCGGAGCTCGGGCAGTCGGCGGAGGACCAGATCCCGTCGTCCTGCTTGTCGCTGATCGTCAGGACCGCGCTGCGGGGGCCGAAGTCGGCCTTGCAGTCGGCGTTCGAGGTGTTCCTCGCGACGAGCTGGAAGCGCGGCTTCTCCCCTGCCTCGTAGCTGACCTGCGCGCTGCGGAGCGTCAACTGCAGTGCTCCGGCCGGGCAGTTCGGAAGGGGTGAATCGGCCGGCAGCTGCTGCCCCGCGCCGGTGCCCGCGCCTCCGTCGCCGCCCGCGCCGTCGGTGTCGCCGTTCTTGCCGCCGTCACCGGTGCCGGCGGTCGTGCCCGTGGTCGTACCGGCGTCGGCGCCCGCGGTCGTACCGGCGTCGGTGCCCGACCCCGGGCCCGTACCGGAGCCGTCCGTACCGCCGTTGCCTCCCGTCGCGCCACCCGTGCCGCCGGTGGTGTCGCCCGACTCGTCCGACTCGTCGCGCCCGCCCGGCTGTTGGCTGATCGCCGGTCCCGTGCCGGCGGGGCCGGGGGTGATCGAGGGAGGGGTGGGAGACGAGCCGTTGGCCGCGTCGTTCGACTTCTTCCCGCCCCCGTCACCGGAGGTGACGGCCCATACGGCGAGGAGCGCGAGCAGCGCCACCAGGCACGCCGCCGCCGCCCTCCGTCGCCAGTAGATGGTGGAGGGAAGCGGCCCGACCGGATTGCGCAAAGATCCCACGACCCGAACCTTACGAGAGATCCGGCCCAACTCCCGCCCCACCCGCCGCCCGAGACATCAAGTTTTGCCGATGATCACATCCGTCCGGTCCGGGAACTTTTCGCGGAACGGCGCCCGGCCCGCTCGCGGCCTCATCCGAAACCGGGGGGAACCGGACCGAATCGCGAGACCCCCACTTTCGTCGGGGGTGGCCCTGGCCGTTGGCCCGGGGCGGCGGGCTCCGGATTCCGGTTAGCGTCGTCCACCATGAACACCCTCCTCGACCTCTCCGATCGTCTGTATCTCGACGTCGCCGACTTCGCCCACTCCACCCCCCACTGGTTCCAGTGGCTCGCCGAGGTCTGGACCGAGGCCGGACTGCTGCTGTTCGGCGCGCTGTTCCTGGCCGGCTGGTGGCGCTCCCGCGAGGGGTCGAGCCGGGTGATGGCGCTCGCGCTGCTCGCCCCGCTCGCCACCGCGTTCGGGTACGTGGTGAGCGAGGGGCTGAAGTCGCTGATCGACGAGGAACGCCCGTGCCGCGCGGTCCTCGGGGCGCCCACCGCGCTCGTCACCTGCCCGCCGTACGGCGACTGGTCCTTCCCCAGCAACCACTCGGCCATCGCGGGCGCCGCCGCGGTCGCGCTCGCGCTGTCCTGGCGCGGGATGGTCTGGCTGACCGTGCCGATGGCGCTGCTCATGGCGTTCTCCCGGGTCTTCGTCGGCGTCCACTACCCGCACGACGTGACCGCCGGTCTGCTGCTCGGCGGCCTGGTCGCCTTCCTCGTCATGCGGGCGGCGGCCCGGCCCGTGGGCACCCTGGTGGAGACGGCCCGGTCGAGCCGGAGCTCGGCCGTGGTGTGGTGCGCGGGGCGCGGCCCCCGGACCCACGCGGCCCCGCGCGCGGAAGAGCCCCAGCGGGCGGGCCGGCGCGGGCACTGAGCGGGGGCCGGTGGGGGGCTTGGGGCCGGGCCTCGGGTTCCGGTTACGGCTCGGCCTCCGGCTCCGGCTCCGACTCCGGCTCCGGCTCCGGCTCCGGCTCCGGCTATCGGATATCAGATATCGGCTATCGGCTATCGGCTATCGGCTATCGGCTATCGGCTATCGGCTATCGGATCCGACCTCGGCCTCGGCCTCGGCCTCTGCTTCCGCGCGTGTGCGGAGCGTGCGGCGTCGCCCCCGCGCCCGCCCTGGCGGATGCCACCCCGGCGCGCGCGCCTCGGCGCGCGGTGCGGTGCCACCCCGGCGCCCGTGCCACGGCGCGTACGGTTCGCGTCGTGGACGTGCCAGGATCAGGGATGCCATGACTTCCATCGACGCTCCCCTCACGCCCGGCGCCCCCGACGCCGCCGCCGGCCCGACGCCCCCCGCCGAGCTGCACGGGCCCGTCCTCGCCTGGTTCGACCGGCACGCCCGCGACCTGCCCTGGCGCCGCGCCGAGGCCGGCGCGTGGGGCGTCATGGTCAGCGAGTTCATGCTCCAGCAGACCCCGGTCGTCCGGGTCCTGCCGGTGTACGAGCAGTGGCTCGCGCGCTGGCCGCGCCCGGCCGACCTGGCCGCCGACGCTCCCGGCGAGGCGGTCCGCGCCTGGGGCAGGCTCGGCTACCCGCGCCGGGCTCTGCGGCTGCACGCGGCCGCCGTGGCCATAACGGAACGGCACGGCGGCGACGTACCGAGCGACCACGGTCAGCTGCTCGCGCTGCCCGGCATCGGCGAGTACACGGCGGCCGCGGTGGCCTCCTTCGCGTACGGACAGCGGCACGCGGTCCTGGACACCAACGTGCGCCGGGTCTTCGCGCGGGCGGCGAGCGGCGTCCAGTACCCGCCGAACGCGACCACGGCCGCCGAGCGGCGGCTCGCCCGTGCCCTGCTGCCCGAGGACGAGGCGACGGCGTCCCGCTGGGCCGCCGCCTCCATGGAGCTGGGCGCGTTGGTCTGCACGGCGAAGAACGAGGACTGCGGGCGCTGCCCGATCTCCGGGCGGTGCGCCTGGCGGCTCTCCGGGAAGCCGGCCCACGACGGGCCGCCGCGGCGCGGCCAGACGTACGCGGGGACCGACCGGCAGGTCCGGGGCAGGCTCCTCGCGGTGCTTCGGGAGTCGGCGGACCCGGTGGCGCAGTCGGTCCTGGACACGGTCTGGGACGAACCGGTGCAGCGGGCCAGGGCCCTGGACGGTCTGGTCGCGGACGGCCTCGTCGAGCCGCTGGACGACGGGTACTACCGGCTTCCCGTGTCCTGAGGGCCGCACCCCATGTCCCGGGGCCCGTGTCCTGAGGACCGGCCCCGGGTCCCGTGCCCCGTGGCCTCCGTCACGCGTGAAACCTCCTCCGACCCGCTGTTACACAACCGATGGGTAGCCGTGCGTCCACCGACGGCTGCCCCGCACAACCCCGTGACAACCGCTCCGTAGCGTCGTCCACGACACGAGGAACAAGCTGGTCACGGGGTTCGGAGGCGGTTCGGATGAGGCATGGCGAGGTGCTCGATTTCGAGGAGTACGTACGCACGCGGCAGGAGGCGCTCCTGCGCAGTGCCCGGCGTCTCGTGGCCGACCCCGTCGACGCCCAGGACCTCCTCCAGACGGCGCTCGCCCGCACCTTCGGGCGCTGGGACGGCATCGCCGACAAGTCCCTGGCCGACGCCTATCTGCGCCGGGTCATGATCAACACCCGGACGGAGTGGTGGCGCTCCCGCAGGCTCGAAGAGGTGCCCACCGAGCAGCTGCCCGACGCCTGCGGCGACGACCCGACCGAACAGCACGCCGACCGCGCCCTCCTCATGGACGTCCTGAAGGTGCTCGCGCCCAAGCAGCGCAGCGTCGTCGTCCTGCGCCACTGGGAACAGATGAGCACGGAGGAGACGGCGGCGGCGCTCGGCATGTCGACGGGTACGGTGAAGTCCACGCTCCACCGCGCGCTCGCCCGGCTCCGTCAGGAGCTGGAGAGCCGTGACCTCGACGCCCGCGCCCTGGGGCGGACCGGGGAGCGGACGACCGTACGAGGCGACGAACGGGAGCGGGAGCGGTGCGCGGCCTAGACGGCGAAGCCGACGGCAGCAGACACGACGAGAACGGGCCCGGCGGCCACGGCAGGCATGGCGGCGGACCCGGACACGACGGCGGCAGCAGACACGACGGCGGCAGCGGACACAGCGGCGGCGACGGTCCCCACGGGACCGGGCGCCGCCGTCGGCGCCGTACCGTCAAGGCGGCGAGCATCACGGCGGCGGCCGGGCTCGTCGCCGTCGGGCTGTCCATGGCCGCCTGCTCCACCGGCGGCACCGGTTCCCGTGACGAGGGCGCCGCGGGCACCCACGACGTGGCCCCGGCGGCGCCCACCCCCTCCCCCTCAGCCGACGGCGGGCAGACTTCCGCCGAGCGGGTGGACCCGATCGCGCTGCTCAAGGCCGACCCGAAGATCGGCGAGCGGCTCAAGACCGATCTGAAGCCGTGCGTCGCGGACGCCTACCCGGTGGACGCCTCCTACGGCAACCTCACGAACGCGCCCGCCCCCGACGTCGTCGTCAACGTGATGACCTGCGGTGATGCCGTCGGAATCGGCACGTACGTCTACCGGAAGCAGAGCGACCGGTACGAGAACGTCTTCATGGCCGAGGACGCCGCGGTCTACGCCACGATCGACCGGGGCGAGCTCGTCGTCACCAAGCAGGTGTACGCGAAGGGCGACCCGGTCGCGTACCCCTCGGGCGAGGACGTGATCACGTACCGCTGGTCGGGGACCAGGTTCACCCAGCACGACTGGGTGCACAACGACTACAGCCGGGCCGTCGGCGACGGCGGCGTCGCGGAGCCCGCGCCGAGCGAGCCCTCCACCCGCTGAACCGACCCCCATCCCCCCGTACAGACCGAGCGCACAGACCCGAAGGGCACGCACGATGGCCGAGACCCATGTCCTGTTCGTCGAGGACGACGACGTCATCCGTGAGGCCACCCAGCTCGCCCTCGAGCGGGACGGCTTCCGTGTCACCGCCGTGCCCGACGGGCTCTCCGGCCTGGACGCCTTCCGGGCGCAGCGGCCGGACATCGCCCTGCTCGACGTGATGCTGCCGGGCATGGACGGGGTCAGCCTCTGCCGGCGCATCCGTGACGAGTCGACCGTCCCGGTGATCATGCTGTCGGCGCGTGCCGACTCGATCGACGTCGTCCTCGGTCTCGAGGCGGGGGCCGACGACTACGTCACCAAGCCCTTCGACGGCTCCGTGCTGATGGCCCGTATCCGCGCCGTGCTGCGCCGCTTCGGCCACGCGGGCGGCGCCGGTGACCGCGGCGACGAGGCGCCGGGCGGCGGGGGCCTCCTCGTCTTCGGCGACCTGGAGGTCGACACCGAGGGCATGGAGGTCCGCAAGGGCGGGGCGCCGGTCGCCCTGACCCCGACCGAGATGCGGCTGCTGCTGGAGTTCTCGTCCGCCCCCGGCACCGTGCTGTCCCGGGACAAGCTCCTGGAACGGGTCTGGGACTACGGCTGGGGCGGCGACACCCGGGTCGTGGACGTCCATGTGCAGCGGCTGCGCGCCAAGATCGGCCAGGACAGGATCGAGACGGTCCGCGGCTTCGGCTACAAGCTCAAGAGCTAGGGCCCGGTGTGAAGCTGCTCCCCCTCCGTACCGGCGTCCGCTGGAAGATCGCCGTCGCCATCGCGGCGGTCGGCGCGCTGATCGCGGTCACCCTGAGCGTCGTCGTGCACAACGCCGCCCGTATCTCGATGCTCGACAACGCGCGCGAGGTGCAGATGGAGCGGCTGCTCTTCGCGCAGCGGCTGTACGAGACGTCGAAGCCGAAGGAACCGCGCTTCGGCACGAAGATCAACGACCCTTCGCTGCCGGCCCAGCTCGACCAGCTGATGCGGGACAAGCGGCGCGGCACGTTCGTGCAGGAGCACCGGCACGGCGGGCCGCCCGACGTGTGGGCGGCGGTGCCGCTCGCCAACGGCGACGTGCTCTCGCTGCACATCCCCTTCGCCGACCGCAGCGCGACGATCATGAACGATCTGGACCGTGCCCTCGTCATCGGCTCGGTCTCGGTGGTCTTCGGCGGCTGCGCGCTCGGTGTGCTCATCGGCGGCCAGCTCTCGCGGCGGCTGCGGAAGGCCGCCGTCGCGGCCGGCCGGGTCGCGCAGGGGAACACCGACGTACGGGTCAGGGAGGCCGTCGGCGGGGTCGTCCGGGACGAGACCGACGACCTGGCGTGGGCGGTCGACGCCCTGACCGACGCCCTCAACGAGCGGATCGAGGCCGAGCGGCGGGTCACCGCGGACATCGCGCACGAGCTGCGCACCCCGGTGACGGGACTGCTCACGGCGGCCGAGCTGCTGCCGCCGGGGCGGCCGACGGAGCTCGTACGGGACCGGGCGCAGGCGATGCGGACGCTGGTCGAGGACGTTCTGGAGGTGGCGCGGCTGGACAGCGCGTCCGAGCGGGCGGAGCTCCAGGAGATCGCGCTCGGCGAGTTCGTGGAGCGGCGGGTACGGGCCCTCGACCCGGAGGTCGTCGTCCGGGTCGTCCACGAGTCGTGGGTGAACACCGACCCGCGGCGCCTGGAACGCGTCCTGGGCAACCTCCTCGCGAACGCCGCCAAGCACGGCAGGCCGCCGGTGGAGGTCACGGTCGAGGGGCGGGTCGTCCGCGTCCGCGACCACGGGCCCGGCTTCCCCGAGGCCCTGCTCAAGGAGGGCCCGAGCCGGTTCCGTACGGGTTCGAGCGACCGCGCCGGCCAGGGGCACGGCCTGGGCCTCACGATCGCGGCGGGCCAGGCCCGGGTCCTCGGCGCCCGGCTGACCTTCCGGAACGTCGCCTCCGAGGGGGCGCCGAACGGGGTGGGCGGCGCCATCGCGGTGCTGTGGCTGCCGGACCACGCGCCGACGAACACGGGCAGCTTCCCGATGCTGCGGCTGCCGCCGGACTGAGGGTTACGTCCGGGGCCCAACCCCCATCCAGGGTTACGCCGATGGGGCCGGCCCCTGTTCCGGGACCGGCCCCACCTCCGTACCGCTTCAGCGCGGGGTCACACCGTCTCGGCGACCTTCGCGTCGGCGTCGCCCGGCTTCTTCGGGGCCGCCGCGGGGCCGGCGCCGCGGAGCAGCACCTCCTTGACGAAGAAGGCGAGGACGAAGCCGAGGACGGAGACCCCGGCGGCGACCAGGAAGGCGCCGTGCGTACCCGAGACCACGGCGTGCTGGTAGGCCTCGCGGAGCGCCTCCGGCAGCTTGGCCAGGCTCGCCGCGTCGAGCTGGGCGGTCCGGTCGGTCAGCCCGGACCCGCCGCGCGCCGCCATCTCGTCCTGGACGCGGCTCGTGAAGAGCGCGCCCATGATCGCGACGCCGAAGGAGGAGCCGAGCGTCCGGAAGAGGGTGGTGGAGGACGAGGCGACGCCCATGTCCTTCATCTCGACGCTGTTCTGGGCGACCAGCATGGTGATCTGCATGAGGAAGCCCATGCCGGCGCCGAGGAGCGCCATGTAGATGCCGGAGGTCAGCCGCGAGGTGCCGGTGTCCATCGTGGCGAGCAGGAGGAGACCGGCCGTCATGAGGGCGCCGCCCACGATCGGGAAGATCTTGTACTTGCCGGTGCTGGTGGTGAACCGGCCGACGAGCAGCGAGACGAACATCATCGCGAGCAGCATCGGCAGGAGCAGCAGACCGGAGTTGGTCGCGGAGGCGCCCTGGACGGACTGCTGGAAGATCGGCAGGTAGAGGACCGCGCCGAACATCACGAAGCCCGCGATGAAGCCGATCAGGGACATCATGGTGAAGTTGCGGCTGCGGAAGATGTGCAGCGGCATGATCGGGTCGCTCGCGCGGGTCTCCACCCGGAGGAAGGCGGCGAGTGCGGCGGCGCCGCCGACCGCGAGGCCGATGATCGTCGCGGAACCCCAGGCGTACTCCGTACCGCCCCAGGTGGTGACCAGGACGATGGCGGTGATGCCGATTGTCAGGAGCGCGGCGCCGAGGAAGTCGATCCGGGTGCCCTTGGCCCGCTGCTTCTTCGGCAGGTGCAGGACGGTGGTGACCATGGCGAGGGCGACGGCGCCGAGCGGCAGGTTGATGTAGAACGACCAGCGCCAGCCCCAGTGGTCGGTGATGGTGCCGCCGACGAGGGGCCCGCCGATCATGGCGAGGGCCATCACGCCGGCCATCATGCCCTGGTACTTGCCGCGCTCGCGGGGCGGGATCAGGTCGCCGATGATCGCCATCACGCCGACCATGAGACCGCCGGCGCCGAGGCCCTGGACGGTACGGAAGCCGATGAGCTGGCCCATGTCCTGGGCCATGCCGCTGAGCGCCGAGCCGATCAGGAAGATCACGATGGAGACGAGGAAGACGCCCTTGCGGCCGAACATGTCGCCGACCTTGCCCCAGAGGGGGGTGGAGGCGGCGGTGGCCAGGGTGTAGGCGGTGACGACCCAGGAGAGGTGCTCCAGGCCGCCGAGTTCGCCGACGATCGTCGGCATCGCGGTGCCGATGATCATGTTGTCCAGCATCGCGAGGAGCATCGCGATCATCAGGGCGAGGAGGACGACGCGGACACTGCGTGGCTGCTGCTCCGACTCCCCCTGCGCTGGCTTCGCTGTGGCTTGCGTCGTCATCTCGGTCCCTTACTTGCCGCCCGGCTAGTTACTACACTGAGGACGGTAGGCCGGTAACTAGCCGGGCGTCAAGTAAGTTTTCTGGAAAGTGGAGAGCAGCCATGGCCCGAGGCAACACCCGCCAGCGCATCCAGGACGTGGCCCTCGACCTCTTCGCCGAGCAGGGCTACGAGAAGACCTCCCTGCGCGAGATCGCGGAACGCCTCGACGTCACCAAGGCGGCGCTCTACTACCACTTCAAGACCAAGGAAGACATCCTCATCGGGATCTTCGAGGACCTGACCCGGCCCATGGACGAGCTGATCGCCTGGGCGCAGGAGCAGCCCCGCACCCTGGAGACCCGGCAGGAGGTGCTGCGCCGCTACCAGGTGTCACTGCGCGCGGCGGCCCCGCTCTTCCGCTTCATGCAGGAGAACCAGGCCACGGTCCGCGAGCTCAGCGTCGGCCTCACCTTCAAGGAACGCATGATCACGCTGACCGGCCTGATCCAGGAGCCGGACTTCACGATGGTGGACAAGGTCCGCTGCGTCAGCGCGATCTTCACGCTGCACGCGGGCACGTTCTTCACGCAGAACATCGAGGGCGACCCCGAGGAGAAGCACAGGGCCACCCTCGAGGTCGCCCTCGATCTGCTCAATCAGGCCCACGGGGCCTCATGAAGTCCGTTCGTACGGCTCAGCTCACGGCTCAGATGGAGACGCCGTGGGTCCGCAGGAAGGCGGCCGGGTTCACGGCGGAGCCGTAGTTCGGGGTCGTACGGATCTCGAAGTGCAGGTGCGGGCCGGAGGAGTTGCCGGTGTTGCCCGAGAGGGCGATCTGCTGACCGGCGGCGACCTTCTGGCCGACGTGCGCCTTGATCTTCGACAGGTGGGCGTACTGCGAGTACGTGCCGTTGGCGTGCTTGACGACGATCGCGTTGCCGTACGCGGGGCCGTCACCGCCGCCGTTCGGGCCGGCCTTCACGACGGTGCCCGCGCCCGCGGCCTTGACCGGGGTGCCGACCGGGACGGCGAAGTCCTGGCCGGAGTGCTTGCTGGCCCACATGGCGCCGCCCTGGTTGTAGCTGGCGGTCAGGGTGTACGAGGTGACCGGCTTGACCCAGGACGGGGCCTTCTTGGCGGCGACGGCCTTCGTGGCGGCCTTCTCGACGACCGCGGCCTTCTTGGCGGCGGCGATCTGCTTGGCGGCGGCGGCCTGCTTGGCGGCCACGGCCTTCGCGGCGGCGGCCTTGACCTCGGCGGCGACGTGCGCCTGGGCGTCGGCCTGGGCGGCGACGGCGGCGGACGCGGTGACGGCGACCGGGGCGGCTGCGTTGCCCTCGGCGGCGAAGGCGGACCCTGCTCCGGTCACCATCGTCGCTCCCAGGCCGGCGGCGGCAAGAGCGACGACGGTGACACGGGCGGCGGGGTTCATGCGCTTCGACATACGGGGGAAACCTCCGGGAAGTACGGGGCCCGACGCGATCGGTGCTGCGCCGGGCTGGCTTGCTCATCCTTGGTAACCCGGGTCCCCATCCATCCCAAAACACCCCATCTACGACATGGCGTCGTAGCGATCTCCCCGGAAGTTCAGCCCTTGACGACCTCGCGACCCACCTTCGAAATCGGACATACCGACACAAGAGAAGCGGTTTATCCGCATGTCACCCCTGTCCGGAACCGCCGAAAACGCCGTCTGGCGTCCGGTTCGAGGCCTCCGGGACCAAAGTCCCGACGGTTCACTCCTGAACGTCCCGAATCGACACCAAAGGTCGCCACTATTCCGGCTAGTACCGCTCGAAACGCCTGTGCGCCTTGTCACCAGGCACCGGCCCCGGATGGGACCTGGGTCACGCGACCGAGCCACTCCGAAGGCCGTCCCGCACTACGCTGACCGCTTCGGGACCCACGGGGGGACACACATGGAACCGGCACTCATCGGCACGCGCCTCGCCTCGGCGGCGATCGGCCCCATCCTGAAGAAACTGCTGGTCAGCGACGCCCCAGGGGCGGGGCTCACGGGAACGGCGCCCAAGATCCGGCTCTCCTCCCTCGTCTCCTTCCGCGGCGAGAAGCGGACGCTGACGGAGAAGGACGTCCGCAAGCTCGCCGGGACGCTGGTCGAACGCTCCCTCGGCGGCCAGGGAGAGACGCCGTTCCCCGCCGACGAGACCGAGGCCGTCACCGCCACCCTCGCGGCCACGCTCCTCGCCCTCGGCGACCTCGACATGGACGACGTCCAGGCCGTACGCCTCGGCCACCGCGACCTCGCCCGGCGGCTGCGCGCGGCGGCGCCGGCACCCGACGGCCTCTCTGCGGACTCCGTGCTCTACCTGGAGTCGATGACCGAGTGGGCCTGCCTCCACATCCTGGAGTTCTTCACCCAGCGCTCCACCTTCATCGCCCGCAGCCTGGTCGAGCAGACCCGCGGCCAGACCGAACTCATCGCGAAGATCGACGAGATCATCCGCCGGACACCGCGGGTGGACACACGGGACGCCGAGTTCGAGCGGCGCTACCTGGCCCACCTCGCCAAGAAGCACGGCCGCCTGACGATCTACGGGGTGGACCTCCGGGACGCGCCCGAGAAGTGGCCGCTCGACGCGGCCTACCTGTCGCTGAAGGCGACGGGCGCCCCGTGGCTCGCCCGCACGGCACCGGGTACCGGAGAGGGCGCCGACCACCGGAGCGACCTGCTCGAAGGCCACGCCGACCGGATCCTCGCCCGGCACGACAAGGTGCTCCTGCGCGGCACGGCCGGCTCCGGCAAGACGACCCTCGTCCAGTGGCTCGCGGTCTCCGCCGCCGCGCCCGAGGACCACACGGGCCACAGCGCACACGCGGACCACACGGGCCACATCGCGCACGAGGACCGCACGGGTGACATGGCGTACCTCCGCGACCGGATCCCCTTCGTCCTCCCCCTCCGCTCCCTCACCCGCCACGGCGAGCGGCTCCCCGCCCCCGACCGCTTCCTCTCCGCCGTCGGCTGCCCGCTCTCCCCGCCCGACGGCTGGGCCGACCGCGTCCTCGCCGCCGGGCGCGGCCTGGTCCTCGTCGACGGCATCGACGAGATCCCCGAGGCCGAGCGCGACCGTGCGCGCCGCTGGCTCCGCGATCTGCTCGACTCCTACGACGGCAACCGCTGGCTCGTGACCTCCCGCCCCACCGCCGTACGCGACGACTGGCTCGCACCGGACGGTTTCGCCGAACTGACCCTGGCCCCGATGTCCTCCACCGAGGTCGCCACCTTCGTCCGCCGTTGGCACCGGGCCGCCGGTCCGGAGGCGGCCCCGTACGAACAGCCGCTCCTCGACGCCCTCCGCACGACGCCGGACGTCGCCCAGCTCGCCACCAACCCGCTGATGTGCGGTCTGATCTGCGCCCTGCACCACGGCAGGCGCGGCTTCCTGCCGCGCGGCCGCAAGGCGCTGTACGACGCGGCGCTGTCGATGCTGCTCTCGCGCCGGGACCGGGAACGGGACATGGGGACCCCGTACGGCATCGATCTCGGCGACGCACCCCAGATCCAGCTGATCCAGCGCCTCGCCTACTGGCTGACGCTCAACGGCCGGACGACGATGGACCGTGAGCGCGCGGAGTCGGTCGTACGGGAGGCCGTCCCGGCGATCACGGAGGCGGCGGGCTACGACCCCGGCGCGGTCTTCACGCACCTGCTGCACCGCAGTGGCCTGCTGCGGGAGCCGACCGTGGACACGGTCGACTTCGTCCACCGCACCTTCCAGGACTACCTGGCGGCGAAGGCCCTCGTGGACCGGTGGGACATCGGGGTCCTCGTCCGGCACGCGGCGGACGACCAGTGGGAGGACGTCATCCGCATGGCCGTCGGGCACGCGCGCCCGCGCGAGTGCGCCGAGATCCTCGGGGAGCTCCTCGATGCGGCGGACGCGGCCCCGGACCGCCGTACCCAGCTCCGTGTGCTGGTGGTGGCGGCGACGGCCCTCGACCACGCGACGGAGGTGGCGCCGCAGGTCCGGGAACGGATCCTGGCGCGGACGGCGGAGGTGATCCCGCCGCGCGGGTCGGAGGAGGCGCGGGAGCTGGCGTCGGTCGGGCGGGCCGTCCTGGACCTGCTGCCGGGACCGGAGGGCCTGGACGACGAAGCGGCCCTGGACGTGGTGATCACGGCGACCCACATCCCACAGGACGCCGCGCTGCCCTACCTCACCCGGTTCACCGAGCATCCGTACCTGGCGGTCCGCTCCCAGCTGATGTGGGGATGGTCCCGGTTCCCGACGGCCGCCTACGCGGAGCAGATCATCTCCCGGCTCGACACGCGCCTCCTCGACTTCACCGTCGTCTCCGACCAGCAGGCCGCGGAGATCGTGCGCCTCGGTCTGCGCCCCCAGGGCCTGGACCTGCGGCCTGGCCTCACCGCCGACGGGATGGACCTGCTGCGCGAGGTGATCGGCGGGGCGCGGAGCCTGCGGATCCCCGGGCCCCTCGCCCGGTTCGTGGACCCCCTCCCCGCGGGGAACGCGCTGGAGACCCTTACGGTGATCGGCTACCCCGTAGGGGGGCTCGGCTTCCTCCGCCCGCTGACCGGCCTCCGCGCGCTGGAGATCCACGGCAACGCGGCGGCGCCCGAGGAGGCCTGGGACGCGCTGGCCGCTCTGGAGGGGCTCTCGATCCTCGAGGTGCACGCGAGGACCGTGGCCGACATGCCGGAGACACTGCGGCTGCCGCGGACGGAGATGCTGTACCTGCACTGCGACGCCGAGGCCACCTCCCTGGACGTCATCGCCCGGACCTTCCCCGCCCTGGTCCAGCTGAGGCTCCTCGGCGTCCTCGAACGGCACACGTACGACCTCACGCCGCTGGCGTCCCTGACGGCCCTCGGCTCCGTCGTGGGCCACGGCGGCCGGTTCCTCGGCGCCGAGAAGCTCGCCCCCACGGTGGAAATCCGCATCTGAGCCGGCCGGCGCCGTCGCGTGGTCGGCCCGGCGGACGGAAAGTGGTCGGTCCGACGGACCGAAAAGGGGCGGCCCCGGAACCGATCAGGTTCCGGGGCCGCCCCTCACCGCGCTACTCGCTCAGCGCGGCGTCACGCGTCCTTCGACAGGTTCGGGCCGGCGCCCGTGCCGCCCGTCGCCTCGATCGGCGGGGCGTCCGGCAGGGCCGTCTTCTCCTCGCCGCGGAAGGTGAAGGCACGCTCCTCGCCCTCGCCCTCCGTGTCCACGACCACGATGTGACCGGGGCGCAGGTCGCCGAAGAGGATCTTCTCCGACAGCGTGTCCTCGATCTCGCGCTGGATCGTCCGGCGGAGCGGACGGGCGCCGAGCACCGGGTCGTAACCCTTCTTGGCGAGCAGCTCCTTCGCGGACTGGGAGAGCTCGAGGCCCATGTCCCGGTCCTTGAGGCGCTCGTCGACACGGCCGATCATCAGGTCGACGATCTGGAGGATGTCGTCCTGGGTCAGCTGCGGGAAGACGATGACGTCGTCCACACGGTTGAGGAACTCCGGGCGGAAGTGCTGCTTCAGCTCGTCGCTGACCTTCGCCTTCATCCGCTCGTAGTTGGACTTCGTGTCGCCCTGGGCCGCGAAGCCCAGGTTGAAGCCCTTCGAGATGTCCCTGGTCCCGAGGTTGGTCGTCATGATGATGACCGTGTTCTTGAAGTCCACGACCCGGCCCTGGGAGTCGGTCAGGCGACCGTCCTCCAGGATCTGGAGAAGGGAATTGAAGATATCGGGGTGGGCCTTCTCGACCTCGTCGAAGAGGACGACGGAGAACGGCTTGCGGCGCACCTTCTCGGTGAGCTGGCCGCCCTCTTCGTAGCCGACGTATCCGGGCGGCGAACCGAAGAGACGGGAAACCGTGTGCTTCTCGCTGAACTCCGACATGTCGAGGGAGATCATCGCGTCCTCGTCGCCGAAGAGGAATTCGGCGAGCGCCTTGGAAAGCTCGGTCTTACCGACACCGGACGGACCGGCGAAGATGAACGAGCCACCGGGGCGCTTCGGGTCCTTCAGACCGGCACGCGTACGGCGGATGGCCCGCGAGAGGCCGATGACGGCGTCCTTCTGCCCGATGACCCGCTTGTGGAGTTCGTCCTCCATGCGGAGCAGGCGGCTGGACTCCTCCTCGGTCAGCTTGAAGACCGGGATGCCGGTGGCGGTCGCGAGGACCTCGGCGATCAGATCGCCGTCGACCTCGGCGACGACGTCCATGTCGCCGGCCTTCCACTCCTTCTCGCGCTTGGCCTTCGCGGCGAGGAGCTGCTTCTCCTTGTCACGGAGCGAGGCGGCCTTCTCGAAGTCCTGCGAGTCGATCGCGGACTCCTTGTCGCGGCGGACGCCGGCGATCTTCTCGTCGAACTCGCGGAGGTCCGGCGGCGCGGTCATCCGGCGGATGCGCATCCGGGAGCCGGCCTCGTCGATCAGGTCGATCGCCTTGTCCGGGAGGAAGCGGTCCGAGATGTACCGGTCGGCCAGGGTCGCGGCCTGGACGAGCGCCTCGTCGGTGATGGAGACCCGGTGGTGGGCCTCGTACCGGTCGCGGAGACCCTTGAGGATCTCGATCGTGTGCGGCAGCGACGGCTCGGCGACCTGGATGGGCTGGAAGCGGCGCTCGAGGGCCGCGTCCTTCTCCAGGTACTTGCGGTACTCGTCGAGCGTGGTGGCACCGATGGTCTGGAGCTCACCGCGGGCCAGCATCGGCTTGAGGATGCTGGCGGCGTCGATCGCGCCCTCGGCGGCGCCCGCACCCACGAGGGTGTGGAGCTCGTCGATGAACAGGATGATGTCGCCGCGGGTGCGGATCTCCTTGAGGACCTTCTTCAGGCGCTCCTCGAAGTCACCGCGGTAGCGGGAGCCGGCGACCAGCGCGCCGAGGTCCAGGGTGTAGAGGTGCTTGTCCTTGAGGGTCTCGGGCACCTCGCCCTTGACGATGGCCTGCGCCAGGCCCTCGACGACGGCGGTCTTGCCGACGCCGGGCTCGCCGATCAGCACCGGGTTGTTCTTGGTGCGGCGGGACAGCACCTGCATGACCCGCTCGATCTCCTTCTCGCGCCCGATGACCGGGTCGAGCTTGGACTCGCGGGCCGCCTGGGTGAGGTTGCGGCCGAACTGGTCGAGGACCAGGGACGTCGAGGGGGTGCCCTCGGCAGGACCGCCGGCGGTGGCGGCTTCCTTGCCCTGGTAGCCGGAGAGCAGCTGGATGACCTGCTGCCGCACCCGGTTGAGGTCGGCGCCCAGCTTCACGAGGACCTGGGCGGCGACGCCCTCGCCCTCGCGGATCAGGCCGAGCAGGATGTGCTCGGTGCCGATGTAGTTGTGGCCGAGCTGGAGGGCCTCACGGAGCGAGAGCTCCAGGACCTTCTTGGCGCGAGGGGTGAAGGGGATGTGCCCGGACGGGGCCTGCTGCCCCTGCCCGATGATCTCCTCCACCTGCTGGCGGACCGCCTCGAGCGAAATCCCGAGGCTCTCCAGGGCCTTAGCGGCGACACCCTCACCCTCATGGATAAGGCCCAGAAGGATGTGCTCGGTGCCGATGTAGTTGTGGTTGAGCATCCGGGCTTCTTCCTGAGCCAGGACGACAACCCGCCGCGCGCGGTCGGTGAACCTCTCGAACATCGTTAATCGCTCCTCAGAGCGGTCAGTCAGTTAGGGGTCGATCCCCTCCCTGTCCTTCCGCAGCTTAGTCCCGCAAGCGGGGACCGCTCATTCCAACTGCCGACATCCGTCCGGATCACCCCCTCTTCAGCGGGGAGACCTGCTGCCGAACAGCCGACAAATGCTCCAACCCGATGGTGCGAGACGATGTTCCCGCAGGCCAAGTAGTTAGCCACGCCTTCAGTACGCCGATGGCGAACGTGAGACGCCGAAGCCCGCGACTCGCCCCTCTCCACTAGGAATGTCTTACCCGTAAGCACGGACACTCCATGCGGCGCACCCCGGTTCCCTCCGCTACCAGCGAACACCCTTGCGCTCCCGAACGCACTCGTACGCCCCATCCCGGACACTTTGCGCGTCCGGAGGGAGACGGTGGGTCACCGCCGGGCGTAACCAACGCGCCCCCGTGGGAGTTCCCCGGGCATGGCCTTCACCGTCCCGCTTCCCCGCACGCCGCTCGACGGTGGTCCGGCGTGGTGGTACGAGCACGAGCTCGGCTGGGCGACGGTGGCCGGTCCCCCGGTGCAGCTGGTCACGGGGCTGCGCTTCGACGTCCTCGACCTGCCCGCGCCGGCCGGCCGTGGTGTGCTGCGCCGGCTGGGCCCCGCCACGGGGCCGGTGGCCCTGCTGGGGAGCCGGATGCGGCTGCTCGTGGCCGCGGGGAGCGCGGAGGAGCTACCGGGCCTGCTCGACTGGCTGGAGTGGGGCGGGATCGCGCTCGATCTCGCGGCCCTGGGCGCCGACGGCCGGATGACCGCGCCCCTTCCCCCGGGGCGGGGCGGATCCGGCACGCCGGGCGGCGCCGTGTGGCTGCGGGCCCCGGCACCGGGCCGCGAGATCGAGTCCTCGCTGCCGGCGCTGCGGTCCGCGCCGTGGGGCGATGCGGGCGCCCCCTGCCTGGCGCGTCTCGTGGCCGCCGCTGCCGCGGAGTGCCATCGGGTGCGGCTGCTGAGTGCCCGGACCCTGGGGCCGGCGCCTCAGCAGCTCTCGCCTCAGCGGTTCGCGTCCTCGTAGGCCGCCTTGATGTCGGCGGGCACGCGGCCGCGGTCGTTCACGTTGTAGCCGTTGTCCTTGGCCCACGCGCGGATCTTCGCGGTGTCCGGGCTGCCCGTCGCCACGGCACGGCCCTTGCCGCGTCCGCCGGTGGTGCGGCCACCGGTGCGACGACCGCTCTTGGTGTACGGCTCGAGCAGGCCGCGGAGCTTTTCCGCGTTGGCGGTGGTGAGGTCGATCTCGTAGGTCTTGCCGTCCAACGCGAACGTCACGGTCTCGTCGGCCTCGACGCCGTCGAGGTCGTCGACAAGAAGGACCTGAACCTTCTGTGCCACCGGATTTCCTTTCATCGAAAATGCAGTACGCGGAAAGGAAACCGCTTTTCCCGGAAAAACACAAACCCCTGGCAGAGGTTCAGATCCCCGGCAACGCGGGAAACGTGCGCGATTCGGACATAGGGTTCCGGCTCACAGGTGCAGAAGCATCCGGCTGTTGCCCAAGGTGTTCGGCTTCACTCGTTCGAGACCGAGGAACTCGGCGACTCCCTCGTCATAGGAACGGAGGAGCTCACTGTAGACATCTCCGTCGACCGGTGTCTCGCCGATCTCGACGAAGCCGTGCTTCGCGAAGAAGTCCACTTCGAAGGTCAGGCAGAATACCCGCCGCACACCGAGCCATCGGGCCGTGTGCAACAACTTGTCCAGCACCTGATGTCCGACGCCGGCTCCCTTGAACTCGGGATCGACGGCGAGAGTACGGACTTCCGCGAGGTCTTCCCACATCACGTGGAGGGCGCCGCAGGCGACGACGGTGGCGTCCTCGTCGCGTTCCGCCACCCAGAACTCCTGGATGGCCTCGTAAAGGGTGACGGTCGCCTTGTCGAGCAGGATGCCGCGGCGCACGAACGGATCGACGAGACGGCGGACGGCCGCGACATCTCCGGTGCGGGCCCTGCGTACGGTGACGGCTTTGGCGGAGGCGGCGGAGGCGGCCGGGGAAGCAGACGGCGACATGGGGGGACGCTATCGCTCCTGGGGCCCGGTTTCCTCGGCGCCCTCCTCGGGCGGGGCCGTGAGCGGGGTATCGCCCTGGACGATACGGATGGCGTCGTTCAGGGCCGCGCGCTGGTCCTGCGACATCATGCCGAAGAAGGCGATGAGCGCCGCGGCGGGGTTGTCGCTCCGGGCCCATGCCTCGTTCATCAGCGCGGCCGCGTATGCGGCACGGGTGGAGACCGCCGTATATCGATAGGCCCGGCCCTCGACTTCTCTGCGGACCCAGCCCTTCTGATGGAGATTGTCCATGACGGTCATGACGGTGGTGTAGGCGATGGACCGTTCCTGCTGGAGGTCCTCCAGGACTTCCCGGACGGTCACCGGACGGTTCCATTGCCAGACGCGCGTCATGACGGCGTCTTCGAGGTCTCCCAAAGGACGGGGCACAACGTCACTTTAGAACGCAAACCGTCCACGGGGCAGTCATTGACGGAAAGAAACGCAACAAAAAGGACGTACGACCGCGAGGGGGTCGTACGTCCGGGAGCAGTGGACCTCAGGAGGTGGCGGTGCCGTCCGCCTGGCGCGTGGCCTCGGCGCGGGCGAGGGCGGCGTCGACGACGGCGTCCTCCTTGGCCTTGTTCGTGCCGCCCTGGCTCTTGACGATCGTGACGACGAGGCCGATGAAGAAGGCGGCCATCACGACGGGGGGCAGGAGCGCGGATACGTAGTCCATGGCGACCAGGGTAGCTAGCCCGCGGCCCGTTCCTCGGGCGGGGGCGGGGGTACGGGCCTCCGGCGCGGCGGGAACACCTCGGACGGCTTGGGGACCGGGCGCTCGGCCGGCGCGGGCGGCTTCGGCTTGGGCTCGTCGCCCGCCGCGCGCCCGCCGGGCAGGGCGAGCAGCCGCCGGAACCGGGGGGCGGTGGCAACGGGGGTGGCGGTGGCCTGGGAGACCCGGGCCAGGCGCGCGCGTACGGAGCGCTCGGCGAGGATCTGGCAGCGGGCGAGCAGCGTCGCGGCGGCGGGGTTGCGGCGCAGGGCGCGGAGGGCGGCGAGGTCGTCGGCCGCCGGGTCGTACCCGGCGGCGACCGCGTCCTGGAGCAGCTCCAGATAGCCGCTGAGGGACCCGGGCAGAGCCTCGCGGTAGCGGACCAGGTCGTCGAGGAGGAACGCGCGGAGCCGGCCGGCCTCGCGTACGGCTTCGTCCACGGATTCGGCCAGGCGCAGCGCGTCCTGGACGTCCTCGTCCTGGAGGGGGGCGGGGTGGAGGGCGACGGCGAGAGCACGGCGGAGCACACGCAGCTCGTCCGCGCTGAACGCCATGCCGCCGCGGGATCCGTATGGCGTGGGCATGGGGCGACGATACGCGCTAATCGGACAATTTTCTCTTAGCGATCATTGCGGCGCGTCGACGGGCGCGGACGGCGGTGGCGCGTGGCGCCCGGGGCCCGCCTCACATGCGGGAGACGTTCCGCTCGTAGACCAGGCGCAGGCCGATCAGGGTCAGCCAGGGCTCGTGCTCGTCGATCTCCTTGGAGTCGGCGAGGACCATCGGCGCCAGACCGCCGGTCGCGATCACCGTCACGTCCGACGGGTCGCCGTTCGGGCCGACGAGCTCGCGCTTCATCCGGGCGACCACGCCGTCGACCTGGCCCGCGTAGCCGTAGACGATGCCGGACTGCATCGCCTCGACCGTGTTCTTGCCGATCACGCTGCGCGGCCGGGCCAGCTCGATCTTGCGGAGCATGGCCCCCTTGACCCCGAGCGCCTCGACCGAGATCTCGATGCCCGGCGCGATGGCCCCGCCCGCGTACTCGCCGCGCAGGGTGATCGCGTCGTACGTCGTCGCCGTACCGAAGTCGACGACGATCGCCGGGCCGCCGTAGAGCTCGACGGCGGCGACCGCGTTGATCACGCGGTCCGCGCCGACCTCCTTGGGGTTGTCCGTGAGGACCGGGACGCCCGTCTTGACGCCCGGCTCCACCAGGACCGCCGGAACGTCCCCGTAGTACCGCCGCGTGACCTCGCGCAGCTCGTGCAGCACCGAGGGGACCGTCGCGCAGATGGCGATCCCCTCGATGCCGTCGCTCAGCTCGACGCCGAGCAGCGGGTGCATGCCCATGAGGCCCTGGAGCAGGACCGCCATCTCGTCGGCGGTGCGGCTCGGATCGGTGGAGATCCGCCAGTGCTCGACGATCTCGTCACCGTCGAAGAGACCGAGGACCGTGTGCGTGTTGCCGACGTCGATGGTGAGCAGCATCAGGCCCGCACCTCGCGCAGGTCCAGGCCGATGTCGAGGATCGGGGAGGAGTGGGTGAGTCCGCCGACCGCCAGGTAGTCCACGCCGGTCGCCGCGTACGCCGCCGCGTTCTCCAGGGTCAGCCGGCCCGAGGACTCCAGGACCGCGCGGCCCGCGACGAGGGCGACGGCCTCCGCGGTCTCGGCGGGGGTGAAGTTGTCGAGCAGGATCAGGTCGGCCCCCGCCTCCAGGACCTCGCGGACCTGGTCCATGGTGTCGACCTCGACCTCGATCGCCAGTTCGGGGAACAGCTCGCGCACGGCCTTGAAGGCCTCGGCCACGCCGCCGGCCGCCACTACGTGGTTGTCCTTCACGAGGGCCGCGTCGGAGAGCGACATGCGGTGGTTGACGCCGCCGCCGCAGCGGACCGCGTACTTCTCCAGGGCGCGCAGCCCCGGCGTCGTCTTCCGGGTGTCGCGGACCGCGGCCTTCGTGCCCTCCAGGGCGTCCGCCCACGCGCGCGTGGCGGTGGCGATGCCGGAGAGGCGGCACAGGAGGTTGAGCGCGCTGCGCTCGCCGGTGAGCAGGTCGCGGGTGCGGGCGGTGACGCTCAGGAGCACGTCCCCGGCCTCGACCCGGTCGCCGTCCTCGACGTGCCGCTCGACCTCGAACTCGTCCGCGCACACGATGGAGAGCACGGCCTCCGCGACCCGCAGACCTGCGACGACACCCGCCTCGCGGGCGGTGAAGTCGGCGGTGGCGACGGCGTCCTCGGGGACGGTCGCCACGGTCGTCACGTCGACGCCGCCGTCGAGGTCCTCGGCGATCGCGAGGTGGGCGATGTCCTCGACCTGGACGGGGTCGAGACCGGCGTCGGCGAGGAGCTCGGCGAGCGCGGGGTCGAGACCGCACTCGAACTCCTCCGCGCCGCCGCAGGCGCAGCCGTCACCGCAGCCGCCGGCCTCCTCGGCCGCCGGGGCGGCGCTGATCTGGATCAGAGGGACGTCCACGGGCTCGGGACGGGCTTCCTCGGGCGTGGTCACTTCGGCTCCCTGGGGGCATCGGCGGTGGGGGGAAAGTCATGCGTGCCGGTCGTCCGGACGTCGAGGGTGCGCTCGGGCGTGAGGCGTACGACGAGATGGCGGCGCCAGTCCGTGTCGTCGCGGTCCGGGTGGTCCTCGCGCCAGTGGCAGCCGCGGGTCTCCTCGCGGCGGCGGGCGGCGGCGACCAGGACCCGGCCGACGCACAGCAGGTTGGTGGTCTCCCAGGAGTCCACGCCCGGCTCGCCGGCCTTGGTGTCGTCGGTGCCGCCCGCGAGGGCGTCGCTGTGCAGGGCGTCGAGGGCCTCGGCGGCCTCCCGCAGGCTGGCCTCGGAGCGCAGCACGCCCGCGCCGGCCGTCATGATCCGCTGGATACGGGTCCTGGCGCCCGCCACGGGCAGCGGCAGGGTCACCGGAGCCGGGTGCGGCACCGGGGCGCCCGGCACGCGCGGGGCGGCGCCCGTGATGTCCTCGGCGATCCGCTCGGCGAAGACCAGGCCCTCCAGGAGGGAGTTCGAGGCCAGCCGGTTGGCGCCGTGGACGCCCGTGCAGGCGACCTCTCCGCACGCGTACAGGCCGGGGACGGTGGTACGGCCGCGGAGGTCCGTGCGGATGCCGCCGGAGGCGTAGTGGGCGGCGGGGGCGACCGGGACGGGCTCCGTCACCGGGTCGATGCCGTGGGCGCGGCAGGCGGCGAGGATCGTGGGGAAGCGCTGCTCCCACATCTCGGCGCCGAAGTGGCGGGCGTCGAGGTACATGTGCTCGGTGCCGTGCTCCTGCATCCGGCGCATGATCGCCTTGGCGACGATGTCCCGGGGCGCCAGCTCGGCCAGCTCGTGCTGCCCGGTCATGAAGCGGACGCCGTCCGCGTCGACCAGGTGGGCGCCCTCGCCCCGTACCGCCTCGGAGACCAGCGGCTGCTGGCCCTCGGAGCCGGCGCCGAGGAAGAGCACCGTGGGGTGGAACTGGACGAACTCCAGATCGGAGACCTCCGCCCCGGCGCGCAGGGCGAGGGCGACGCCGTCGCCGGTGGAGACGGCCGGGTTGGTGGTGGCGGAGTAGACCTGGCCCATGCCGCCGGTGGCGAGGACCACCGCGGGCGCGTGGACGGCGCCGACGCCGTCGTGCTGCCCCTCGCCCATGACGTGCAGGGTCACGCCCGCCGTACGGCCTTCGGCGTCCGTCAGGAGGTCGAGGACGAGGGCGTGCTCGATGGTGCGCACGCCCCGGTCGCGTATCGCCTCGACCAGGGCCCTGGAGATCTCGGCGCCGGTGGCGTCCCCGCCCGCGTGGGCGATCCGGCGCCGGTGGTGGCCGCCCTCGCGGGTCAGCGCGATCTCGCCGTCGGCGGTCTTGTCGAAGTCGGCGCCGGTCTCGATGAGGCGGCGGACGGCGTCGGGGCCCTCGGTGACGAGGGCGTGCACGGCCCGCTCGTCGCAGAGCCCGGCGCCGGCGACGAGGGTGTCGTCGAGGTGCTGCTCGGGGGTGTCGCCCTCGCCGAGCGCGGCGGCGATGCCGCCCTGGGCCCAGCGGGTGGAGCCGTCGTCGAGGCGTGCCTTGGTGACGACGACCGTACGGAGCCCGGCGGCGGTGCAGCGCAGGGCGGCGGTCAGGCCCGCGACGCCGGAGCCGACCACGACGACGTCGGCGTCGATGGCCCAGCCCGGCGCGGGCGCGTGCAGCCGTATTCCGGTCACTTGGTGGCTCCGAAGGTGAGGGGGATGTTGTCGATGAGCCGCGTGCTCCCCACGCGCGCGGCGACGGCGAGGATCGCCTCCCCGTCGTGGTCGTCGGCGACCTCGGTGAAGTCGGCCGGGTCGACGAGGGCCAGGTAGTCGAGGGTGAGCGGCGGGTCCGCTCTCGTCGCGTCGTCGAGGACGGAGCGGGCCGCGGCCCGTACGGCCCCGGCGCGACCGCCCTCGACCGCCTGCGCGACCGCGTGGGCGTCGGCGGCGGCCCGGGCCTCGCCGAGCCGCGACAGCGCCTCCGCGCGGTTCTCGGACCGGCCCTGGGCGCCCGGCAGGGAGGTGGCACGCGCGCGGAGCGCCTCCTGGGCGGCGAGCCGGTCGCCGGCGGCGAACAGCGCGCGGGACAGGGCGAGGGCGGTACGGCGCTCGTCGGCGGACAGGTAGCGGTTGCGGCTGGAGAGGGCGAGGCCGTCGGTCTCGCGGACGGTCTCCACGCCGACGATCTCGACCGGGAAGTTCAGGTCGCGGGCCATGCGGCGGATCAGGGCCAGCTGCTGGGCGTCCTTCTGGCCGAAGAAGGCCAGGTCGGGGCCGGTGAGATGGAGGAGCTTGGCGACGACGGTCAGCATCCCGTCGAAGTGGCCGGGCCGCGAGGCGCCTTCGAGGAGCTCGCCCATGGGGCCCGCGGTGATCCGGACCTGGGGCTCGCCGCCCGGGTAGACCTCGTCGACGGAGGGCGCGAAGACGACGCTCGCGCCCGCGTCGAGGGCCAGCTCCAGGTCGGCGTCGAGGGTGCGCGGGTAGCGGTCGAGGTCCTCGCCCGCGCCGAACTGGAGCGGGTTGACGAAGACGGTGACGACGACGAAGCCCTTCGCCCCCACGCGTGCGCGTGCGGTCCGGATCAGGGTCGCGTGGCCCTCGTGGAGGGCGCCCATGGTCATGACGACGGCGGTGGAGCCGGGGGCGGCGAAGTGGGCGGCGGCGTACCCGAGGTCCTCGGCCGTACGCACGAGTTCGGCCGGCTGGTGGCGGACGGGCCGCCCGGTGGCGGCGCGGTCGCGGGCGGACAGGCTCATCGGTCGTCTCCTCGCGGCCCGTCGGTGTGCGGCCCTTCGGTGGGCGGACCGTCCGTGTGCGGACCGTCGGTGGGCGGCCCCTCGGCGGGTCCTGTGGTGTACGACCCGCCGGCGGGTCGGGTGGTGCTCGGCGTGGTCTCGGCGAGGACGCCGAGCAGGTCCTCGGCCAGCTCGGGCTTGAGCAGGCCGTGCGCGAGCGCCCGGTCGGCGGTCGTGCGGGCCATCGCCAGATAGCCGGCGACGGTGCCGGGCGCGTGCTTGCGGAGCTCGGCGACGTGCGCGGCGACCGTGCCGGCGTCTCCGCGCGCCACGGGGCCGGTGAGGGCCGAGTCGCCGGACCGCAGGGCGTTGTCCAGGGCGGCGCCCAGGAGCGGTCCCAGCATCCGGTCGGGCGCGGAGACCCCGGCCTTGCCGAGCAGCTCCATCGACTGGGCCACCAGGGTGACCAGGTGGTTCGCGCCGAGGGCCAGGGCCGCGTGGTACAGCGGGCGGGCCTCCTCCGCGATCCACTCGGGCTCGCCGCCCATCTCGATCACCAGGGCCTCCGCGGCGAGCCGCAGCTGCTCGGGGGCGGTCACGCCGAAGGAGCAGCCGGCGAGCCGCTGGACGTCGACCGGGGTGCCGGTGAAGGTCATCGCGGGGTGCAGGGCGAGCGGGAGGGCGCCGGCCCGGCGGGCGGGGTCGAGGACCCGTACCCCGTACCGCCCGGAGGTGTGCACGATGAGCTGCCCCGGCCGTACGGCTCCGGTCTCGGCGAGGCCCTCGACGAGACCCGGCAGGGCGTCGTCCGGCACGGTGAGCAGGACCAGGTCGGCGAGGGCGAGCACGCGCGCGGGCTCGACGACCGGGACCTCGGGCAGGAGGGCCGCGGCGCGCCGCCGGGAGGCGTCGGAGACGGCGGAGACGGCGACGGGACGGTGCCCGGCGAGCTGGAGCGCGGCGGCCAGGGCGGGGCCGACGCGGCCGGCGCCGACGACTCCGACGGTGAGCCGGGCGGGTCGGTCCTCGGCTCGGGACTCTGGCGCTGCTGGTGCGTTCACGGTGGGGACGGCCTTCCGTTCCAGTCCTCGGCGGGTACCGGACGATTTCTGGTCATGCTACGCCAGCGGTTCGCGCTGCCCCGTGGCTGTCCACAGGCTGTGGGCGGTGGTGTGATGATCGGCCCATGAAACCTGCGAGCCCGGCGAGTCACGTGAGTCCTGTGGGTCCTGTGAGTCCTGTGGACGAGGAAGCCGCCCGGCTTCACCGGGCGAAGGTCTGGGGCGGCGCCGAGCGCACGCTGTGGCGCACCCAGGTGGACGGAACGGTCGGCACGCGCCTGCGTGAGCTCGCCGAGTGGACGGAGGCGTCCGCCCACGGCGACGGGCCGCTCGACGTGTACGGGGACGGGCCGGTCGAGACACTGGAGCGGCGCGTCGCTGAGCTGCTCGGCCACCCCGCCGCCGTCTTCTTCCCCACCGGCACGATGGCCCAGCAGGTGGCCCTGCGCTGCTGGGCGGGACGCACCGACAGCCCCGTCGTCGCCCTCCACCCGCTCGCCCACCCCGAGGTCCACGAGGGCGGCGCGCTCGGGGCCGTATCCGGGCTCCGTACGGTCCACCTCACCGACGCGCCCCGGCTGCCGACGGCCGAGGAGGTACGGGACCACCCGGAGCCCTTCGGGACGCTGATGCTGGAGCTGCCGCTGCGCGACGCCGGCTTCGTGCTGCCGACCTGGGACGAGCTGACCGAGGTGGTGGACGCGGCCGGGGAACGGGACGCGGTGGTCCACTTCGACGGGGCGCGGCTCTGGGAGTGCCCGACGCATTTCGGCCGTCCGCTCGCGGAGATCGCGGGGCTCGCCGACAGCGTCTACGTGTCGTTCTACAAGTCCCTCGGCGGTCTGTCCGGCGCCGCGCTCGCCGGACCCGAGGACGTCATGGCGGAGGCCCGGGTCTGGCGGCACCGGTACGGGGGGCTGGTCTTCCAGCAGTACCCGGCGGCGCTGTCCGCGCTCCGGGGGCTGGACGTCGAGCTGCCCCGGCTGCCCTCGTACGTGGCCCACGCGCGCGTGGTGGCCGACGCGGTCCGGGAAGCGTTCGCGGAGGCGGGAACGGGCTGGTTCCGGGTCCACCCCGAGGTCCCGCACACCCACCAGTTCCAGGTCTGGCTCCCGTACGACCCCGAGACCCTGACGGCGGCGTCCCTCGCCCAGACCGAGGCCACCGGCACGGTCCTGTTCCGCCGCTGGTCCGCGCCGGGCGCGGGCGGCCCGCCGGGGGTCGCGGTGACGGAGCTGACGGTGGGGGGAGCGGGCCTGGAGTGGACGGCGGAGGACGTGAGGGCGGCGGTACGGGACTTCCTGTCGCGACTCACGTAGGGGCGCGAGGGCGCCGGGTGTCCGGGCGTCCTCGCGCCGGACGGCGGCGCCGGGTGTCCGGGCGTCCACGCGCTGGACGGCGGCGCGGGGTGTCCGGGCGTCCTCGCGCCGGACGGCGGCGCGGGGTATCCGGGCGTCCTCGCGCCGGGCGGCCCCGTCGTTTGACGGCCCTCGTCAAACGGGGCGACAGCTCCGCCGCCCGGCCCCGCACCATAGGGGGGTGAGCGTGACCATCGACATCACCGGACTGCCGCCCGAGCGGATCGCCTTCTGCCCCTCGCCGCTGGCGGAGCTCGGCAACGCCCTGCACGCGCTCGCCGAACCGGCCCACCACGTCCGGCAGCACGCGTGGACGACGGCGACCACGGCCGCGCTGGCGCCCTGCCTCGCCGACCGCCTCCACGAGGCCGACTTCATGTGGCGGTCCACCCGCTCCGACTTCCTGCTGCCGCCGCAGCCCCGCGAGACCCTCGCGGAGGAGCTGGACGACCTCGACCGCATGGACGACGAGCTGTTCGTCGGCGCGGCTCTGGAGATCTCCTGCAGCAACAGCCACTCCGGCAGGGGTACGCCGTCCCCGCTGGTCGACGAGTGGGCCCGCCGCCGGGCTCTTGACCTGGCCGCCGCGCGGGGCCCGCGCCAGGCCGCGTTCGTGGAGCGGATGCTCGCCGACCCCACCGCCACGCGCGCGTGGATCCGCCGGCTCCTGGAGGACTGCGACGAGGCCTTCTTCGCCGACACCTGGCGCCGGGTCCGCATCCAGCTCGCCGCCGACGCCCGCCACAAGACGGAGCTGCTGCGCCGCAAGGGCCTGGCGGAGGCCCTCGCGGACGCCTCCCCGGCGCTGAGCCTGGAGGAGGACGAGCACGGCACCCGAATCGTCGTCGACAAGCTGGTGCAGGGCCGGACGGACGCCCGGGGCAGCTCCGTGACGCTCCTGCCGAGCGCCTTCGGCTGGCCGCATCTCATCGCCCTGTACGCGCCCGGCTGGCAGCCCGTCATCCAGTACCCGGTCGCCACCCGCGAGGTCGGCGGCACCGAGCCGGTGGAGATGGTGCAGCTGCGCCTGGAGGCGCTGGCCCACCCCATGCGGATGCGCATGTGCCGCAACCTGGCGCGCGGCCCGTACGCGACGAGCGAGCTGGCCCACGCGTTCGGCATCACCGCCCCCGAGGTCTCCCGCCACCTCGCCGTCCTGCGGAAGGCGGGGCTGCTCACCACCCAGCGCCGGGGCCGCTACGTCCTGCACCAGCTGGACTTCTCCGTCGTCGCCCGCCTCGGCAGCGACTTCCTGGAGTCGGTCCTGCGCTGAGCCGGTCGGCCCTGCGGCGCTGAGCCCCGCCTCTGCTCCTGCTCCCGCTGCCGCTCCCGTCAGCCGATCGCGCCGCCGCCCGCCCGGACCAGGCCCGTCTCGTACGCGAGGACGACGACCTGGACCCGGTCGCGGAGGCCCAGCTTGGTCAGGATGCGGCCCACATGGGTCTTCACCGTCGCCTCGGAGAGGACGAGCCGGGCGGCGATCTCGCCGTTCGACAGGCCCTGCGCGACCAGCATCATCACCTCGCGCTCCCGGTCCGTGAGCCGCCCCAGCTCCTTGTGCTCGGGCTCCTTGCCCGACGACGGCAGCATCGGGGAGAAGCGGTCGAGCAGACGCCGGGTGGTCGAGGGCGCCACCACGGCGTCCCCGCTGTGCACCGAGCGGATCGCGCCCAGCAGCTCCGCCGGGGGCACGTCCTTCAGCATGAAGCCGCTCGCGCCCGCCTTGAGGCCGGAGAACGCGTACTCGTCGAGGTCGAACGTGGTCAGGATCAGCACCTTCGGGGCATCCGGCTGCGAGCAGATCCGCCGGGTCGTCTCCACCCCGTCGAGCTTGGGCATGCGCACGTCCATCAGGACGACGTCGACCTCCGTCGCACGCAGCACCTCCAGGGCCTCGACGCCGTCGCCCGCCTCCGCGACGACCTCCATGTCCGGCTGGGCGGCGAGCACCATACGGAAACCGGTGCGCAGCAGCACCTGGTCGTCGACAAGCATCACGCGGATGGACATCAGATTCCTTCGGGTCGTCAGTGAGCGGGCTTGAGGGGGAGCAGGGCGCTGATCCGGAAGCCTCCACCGGGACGCGGGCCCGCGTCCAGCGTGCCGCCGACCATGCCGACCCGCTCCCGCATGCCGATGAGACCGTGGCCCCGGCCGTCGGCTCCCCCGTCCTCGTACATCTCCTGCGGCGCCCCCCGCCCGTCGTCCTCGACGAGCAGCCCGAGGCCGTCGTCGAAGTACACCAGGCGCACGCTGGCGCCGACGTCGGGACCGCCGTGCTTGCGCGTGTTGGTGAGGGCCTCCTGCACGATCCGGTACGCGGTGAGCTCGACACCGCTGGGCAGCGGGCGCGGGCTCCCCTCGATCGCGAAGTCCACGGTGAGACCGGCGCCCCGCACCTGCTCGACGAGGTCCTCGATCTGCTGCACGTCGGGCTGCGGCACGTACTCCCCGGCCTCCTGGTGCTCACCGGTGCGCAGGATGCCGAGCAGTCTGCGCATCTCTGCGAGCGCCTGCCGGCCCGTGGTGGAGATGGTGTCCAGGGCCTGCTTGGCGGTCTCCGGGGAGGAGTCCATCACGTAGGCGGCGCCGTCGGCCTGCACCACCATCACCGACACGTTGTGCGCGACGACGTCGTGCAGCTCGCGGGCGATCCTGGCCCGCTCGGCGGCCACCGCGACCTTGGCCTGGGCCTCGCGCTCGCGCTCCAGGCGGGAGGCGCGCTCCTCCAGCTGCGCGAAGTAGGCGCGGCGGGTGCGGAGCGAGTCGCCGAGGACCCAGGCGAGCACGAACGGCACGGTCATCATGACGACGAAGAAGACCTTGGCGGGACCCGAGGAGGGCTCCGCGATCGGCCATCTCAGCGCGGCGAGCGGAGCGGCGCAGAGTCCGCCGACGAGGGCGAGCCGGGAGGCCCAGCGGGGACCGTCGTGCGCGGCGACCGTGAAGATGACGACGAGCATGGCGAAGTCGGCCATGAACGGTTCGAGCCCGAAGACGAGCTGGGCGAGCCCGAGGGCGACCGCGAGCACCAGCATTCTCTCGGGGGTGCGTCGCCGCAGGGCCACGACCAGGGAGAACAGGGCGCCGACCACGCCGTACGCGACGGGGTTGCCGAGCGCCGGGTAGGTCGTCCCCACCCACAGCACGGAGAACCCGAAGAGGACGACCCCCCAGAAGGTGTCGACGCCCGTCGGGTGTCTGCGGATGAAGTCGTAGAGGCGCTGCACGTCACCCAGAGTAGGGAAGAGAGATAGGTGCAGGGATCAACCGTGGGGTCGATCCTTGGTACCGGGCCCGTACACCCCGGGGTGGAGACTGGGCCCCGTGACGGATGAGACGTGTCAGTGGCAGGGGTGGCGGCAGGCGACGGAACGGGCGCTGTACGGGCCCGGGGGCTTCTATCTGCGCCCCGAGGGTCCGGCGGGGCACTTCCGCACCTCGGTGCACGCCTCCCCGCTCTTCGCGGCGGCCGTGGCCCGGCTGCTCGGCGAGGTCGCGGACGAGCTGGGAACGGCCGAGGTCGACCTCGTGGACGTCGGCGCGGGGCGGGGTGAGCTGCTCACGGGCGTGCTCGCCGCGGCGGAGGGCAGCGGCCTCACGGTCCGGGCGTACGCCGTCGAGCGCGCCGCGCGCCCGACGGGGCTCGATCCCCGGATCGAGTGGACCGACCGGCCGCCCCGGGGGGCGCGCGGGCTCCTCTTCGCGAACGAGTGGCTCGACAACGTGCCGGTGGACGTGGCCGAGGCCGACGCGGAGGGCACGGTCCGGTACGTGGAGGTCCGCGCGGACGGCGCGGAGCGCCTCGGCGCGCCGGTCTCCGGCCCGGACGCGGAGTGGCTGGCCCGCTGGTGGCCCCTGCGGGAGCCGGGAGCGCGGGCCGAGATCGGCCGGCCGCGGGACGAGGCCTGGGCGGCGGCGGTGGCCTCCCTCGCGGCGGGCCGGACGGTGGCCGTGGACTACGCGCACGTACGGGCCTCCCGGCCGCCCTTCGGCTCCCTTACCGGCTTCCGCGCGGGCCGCGAGGTCCCGCCGATCCCGGACGGCAGCTGCGACCTGACCGCCCACGTGGCCCTGGACGCGTGCGAAGCGGCCGTCGGGCCGGGGGCCCCGGAACCGGGCGGCACCGAGCTGGTCCCGCAGCGCGAGGCGCTGCGTCGTCTCGGGGTGTCCGGCGAGCGGCCGCCGCTCGCGCTCGCCTCGGCGGACCCCGCCGCGTACGTCCGCCGCCTCGCCACCGCCGGCGAGGCCGCCGAGCTGACGGCCCGGGGCGGCCTCGGCGACTTCCTCTGGCTGACCCGGCGGGTCCCGGCGCCGGGAGTCTGAACGGACGGACCCGGCGACGGGAGGCGGCCCCAGCGGCGGCGGGCGGGCCGGCGGACGTACGCGGCGGCGGGCGGGCCCGGGGGAGCCCGGCGGTGACGAGCCGACCCCGGCGGATCCCCGGCGTTCGGGCCGCAGGGGATACTGGCCGCATGACGGAGACGACGGTCGGTATCGGCGGCGCGGCGGAGAGCACCGACATGGTGCTGAACATCGGGCCGCAGCATCCCTCGACCCATGGTGTGCTCCGGCTCCGGCTCGTGCTCGACGGCGAGGTCGTCCGGCAGGCCGAGCCGGTCATCGGCTACATGCACCGCGGCGCCGAGAAGCTCTTCGAGGCGCGGGACTACCGGCAGATCATCATGCTGGCCAACCGCCACGACTGGCTCTCCGCGTTCTCCAACGAGCTCGGCGTGGTCATGGCCGTCGAGCGGATGCTGGGCATGGAGGTCCCGGAGCGCGCGGTGTGGACCCGTACGCTCCTCGCCGAGCTGAACCGGGTCCTCAACCACCTGATGTTCCTCGGCTCGTACCCCCTCGAACTCGGCGGGATCACCCCGGTCTTCCACGCCTTCCGGGAGCGCGAGGAGCTCCAGGCGGTGATGGAGGAGGTCTCCGGCGGCCGGATGCACTACATGTTCAACCGGGTCGGCGGGCTCAAGGAGGACCTGCCCGCGGGCTGGCTGGGGCGGGCGCGGCAGGCCGTCGCGGACGTGCGGTCGCGGATGGACGTGTACGACCGGCTGGTCCTCGGCAACGAGATCTTCCGGGGCCGTACGCGCGGGGTCGGCGTCCTGTCCCCTGCGGCGGTCCACGCGTACGGGGTGTCGGGGCCCATCGCCCGCGCCTCGGGCGTCGACTTCGACCTGCGCCGGGACGAGCCGTACCTGGCCTACGGGGAGCTCCAGGACACCCTGCGGGTCGCGGTGCGCGAGGAGGGCGACTGCCTCGCCCGGTTCGAGTGCCTGCTCGACCAGACGCACAACTCCCTCGACCTGGCGGACGCCTGTCTGGACCGGATGGCGGAGCTGCCGCCGGGTCCGATCAACCAGCGGCTGCCGAAGGTGCTCAAGGCGCCCGAGGGCCACACGTACGCGTGGACCGAGAACCCGCTCGGCGTCAACGGCTACTACCTGGTGTCCAAGGGCGAGAAGACCCCGTACCGGCTGAAGCTGCGCTCGGCCTCGTTCAACAACATCCAGGCCCTCGTGGAGCTGCTGCCGGGGACGCTCGTCGCCGACATGGTGGCGATCCTGGGTTCGCTGTTCTTCGTCGTCGGCGACATCGACAAGTAGCCGCCCGGCCAGGTGCGCCGGGGGTCATCTCCCCCAGCGCATCACGGCGTACACCCGTTCCTCCTTGCCGGGCCGCCGCCGGTCGACGACGGTCCAGCCCCAGCGCGCGTACCGGTCCGTCAGTTCCGGTACGTCGAGGGTCATGAGCAGCGCCGGGCCGGGTGTCCCGACCACGAGCAGCGCGTCGTGGAGGCTTCGGCCGATGCCCAGGCCCTGGTGGGCCGGTGCGACGACGAGTTCGGCGACCTCGAAGGCGGGGGCGGCTCCGGACAGGGCCGTGTCGTTCCATCCGGCCGCGAACCCGAGGAGGGTGCCGTCGGGGTCGAGCGCGATCACCCCGGTGTAACCGTCCTTCCGGGCGGCCGCGTCGAGCAGCCGGTCCACGGTCCGTACGGCGGCGAGCGGCGGCTCGTGCCAGGGGGCGCCGCAGAACGCCTGGGCGCACAGGGCCAGTAGCTCGTCCCGGCGCCGGACGCCCTCACCGATCGGCAGGTCGGTGAGGCGGTACGTCACGAGTTCACGGCTCCGCGCAGTTCGGCGAGGTCGAGCTGCTCGGTCTCGTCGTGCGCGGTCAGGTCGATGACCTGGCCGATCGCCTGGGACGGCGCCGGGACGCCGGGGGCCGCCTGGCTGCCGGGGGCGCCTGCGGTGCCGGGGGCTCCGGTGGCGCTGACGGGGGTGAGGAGCGGGGTGCCGAGCGCGGTCCGGCTCGCCAGGGCCTCTTCGAGGACCTCCTCGCCCACGACGTCGGCCAGGTCCGTGTGCTGCACGGCCTCGATGGCCGCCGCCGCCTTCTGCGTACCGAAGAAGTCGAATCCGCCCTCGGGGCGCGGGACGGGCCTGCGGGCCGCGTACGGGACGATCGCGGCCGCGGTGGGCACCGCCGGCACCTTCGTGGAGGCGGGCGGGACGGGCGCGGCCGGCGGGAGCGCGAGGGTGGGGGCGGCCGGGCGGGTGTGCTCGGTTCCGGCGGCCGCCGCGTGCTTCCCCTGCGGCTCCTCCGTCTCCCTCGCCCGCTCGGCGAGGTCACGCGCGCGGGCCGCCTCGGTGGTACGGCGGGCCTGCTGGGCCGCGGCGTTGCGCGGGAGGTCGCGGAGCGCCTGGGCGGCGCGGCGGAAGGCCTCGGGGGTGGGCGTGGAGCCGGCGGCGGGCAGCGCCTTCGCGGTCGCACCGGTGGACGTACCGCCTGCCGTGCCGTCCGTCGTGCCGTCCGTCGCTCCGGTCGCTTCCAGGGCGAGGACGCGCCGGCCCTCCAGGGCGCTGGCCCGCTCGGTCTCGGCGGTGGCGTACCGGCGGAGCAGATCGGCGTGCTCGCCGCGCAGGGCGGCGAGCTCCACGCGCTTGGCGCGGAGCTTGGCGTCGAGCCGGGAGCGCAGCGCGCGGGACTCCTCCAGGTCGGACTCCAGCTCGGCGGTCCGCTCCTCGGCCTTCCACTGGTCGGCGGTGCGGGCCCGGTCGAGCTCGGCGACCTTCAGACCGGCGCCGCGGTCCCAACTGCGCATGAGGACGGCACCGGTGACGGCGGCGGCCGCCGCCGCGGCGGCGAGCAGCCGCACGGCCACCAGATCTCCGGGCAGCCAGGCGGCCGCGGCACACACGACCGCGGCGCCGGCGACCGCGGAGGGCGGCAGCAGCTTGTGCAGAGGCGGGGAATGGCGGTGGCGTCCACGTGGCATGGCCTGAAATTTACCGTGCGTAGGCGTGGTGTGGGGCGTCGGCCCGGCAATCTCTTGGCGACTTCTCGCCATCAGAAGTGGATATCCGCCGTTCCGGTTCCGTTTCGGGCCGACTCCCCTCAGTCGGCGTCTACTTCTTGAGCAGCCCCTTCGCCGTCAGATACTCCTTGGCGACGTCCTCCGGCTTCGCCCGCTCGGCGTCCACCTTGCGGTTGAGTTCGGCGAGATCCGCTGTGGTCAGGACCTTGGTGATCTTGTCGAGGGCGGCGGCTATCTCGGGAGAACCGGCGTCCTTCGCGTTCACCACGGGAAGCACGTTGTCGGCGTTCTGCAGCTTCTTGTCGTCGTCGAGGAAGACAAGGCCGTAGCTGTCGATGGTGGCGTCCGTGGTGGTCGTCAGGACCAGCTGGTCCACCCCGTCCTTGACCGCCTGCTTGGCCTGCGGGGTACCGACGCCCTTGGGGTCGATGCCGGTCACGTCGATCCCGTACGTCTTCTTCAGACCCGGCGCGCAGAACGGCCGTACCGCGCATTCGTCACCGGCGGCGATCTTCACCTTCAGCTTCGACGCGCCGAGATCCGAAAGAGTCTTCAGCTTGTTCTTCTCGGCGAATTCCTTCGTCACCGCGAAGGCGTTCTGATCGATCGCCCCGCCGACCGCGAGCACCTTGAGACCGCGCGGTTCGGCGAGCCTCCGCAGTGCCTCGACCGTGGCCGCCGCGTCACCGGAGGCGACCGGCTTCTCCTCCGGCGCCTTCGGCCCGTTCACCTTCGCGTTGAGGAATTCCGCGAGCGTCGCCGCGTATTCCGGCAGGACGTCGATCTCGCCCTTCTCCAGGGCGGGCTCGTACAGCTCGCGATTCTTCACGGTGGTGATGGACACGGAGTACCCGGCGTCCCGCAGCGTCTGCGCGTACAGCTCGGCGAGGACCTTGGCCTCGGTGAACGCGGCCGCGCCGACCACCAGCGAACCCCTCTCGCCGGTGCCGGGAAGCCCGGCGCTCCCGGAGCCCTTCTCCTTGCCCTGCTCCAGGCTTTCACCGCCGCACGCGGCGAGCACGGCGGTCAGCGCCGCCGTACCCAGTACCGCGCCCGCGATACGCGAGACCCTGTTCACGAGATCACCCATCTCCAGTCAGTTTTCGATCGGTCTTCCACGTCGTCCGTCCGTCCGCCGCCCGACGAGGCGGTCCGCGCCCACGAGGACGCCTTCCACCAGGAGGGCGAGCAGCGCCACGAGCACGGCGCCCGCCACGACCTGCGCGGTGTCGTACGTGGCGAAGCCGGCCGTGATGATCCGGCCGAGGCCGCCCTGGCCGACCATCGCCGCGATCGTCGCCGTGGCGACCACCTGCACCGCGGCCGAGCGCACCCCGGCCGTCACCACCGGCCGGGCCAGCGGGAGTTCGACCCGCAGGAAGAGCTGGCCGCCGGTCATCCCCATGCCCCGCGCGGCCCGGACCGCGGCCCGGTCCACCTCCCGCACCCCCACGTACGCGTTGGTGAGGAGCGGCGGTATCGCGAACAGCACGAGGGCCACCACGGTCGGCACATAGCCGGCGTTCCGCAGGGGGGACACCATGAACAGGGCGAGCACCGCGAAGACGGGGACCGCCCGCCCCACGTTCGACACGTTCACCGCGAGTGCCCCGCCCCGGCCGAGGTGGCCGAGCCACAGGCCGAGCGGCAGCGCGAGTGCCGCCGCGATCAGCAGCGCCGCCCCGCTCACGTACACATGCTCGGCGAGCCGCCGCCCTATGCCCTCCCCGCCCGTCCAGTGCGCGCCGGTGGTGAGCCAGCCCCAGGCCTCCGTCACGATGCCCATCTCACCCACCTCCCGGCGCGGTCCGTATCCGGGCCCACGGCGTCAACAGCCGCTGGAGGCCCAGGAGCAACAGGTCGGCGGTGACGGCGAGCAGCACGCACAGCACCGAGGCGGCCAGCATCTGCGCCTTGAAGAAGGTGGGCAGCGCGTCCTCGATGAGATTGCCGAGGCCGCCGCGGCCGACGACCGAGCCGACCGTCGTCAGCGCGATGGTGGACACCGTCGCCATCCGTATCCCCGCCATCAGGACCGGGAGCGCGAGCGGCAGTTCGACCTGGCAGAGCAGCCGGAGCGAGCCGTACCCCATGCCCCGGGCGGCCTCCCGGGTCTCGGCGGGCACCGCCGCGAGCCCCGCGAGCGTGTTCCGCACGAGGATCGTCAGCGCGTACAGCACAAGACCGGTCACCACGAGCGCGGCCGACAGACCGAAGAAGGGCAGCAGAAGGGAGAACATGGCGAGCGACGGCACCGTGTAGAGCAGGGTGGTCAGGCCGAGCACCGGCCCCGCGAAGCGCGGTCGCGCCCGCACGAGCAGCGCCAGGGGCACCGCGACGACCAGCGCGATCAGCACGGACACGACCGTGATTCCCACGTGCTGGAGCGTGGCGTCCGTCAACTCCTCGGCGCGCGTGCGCAGATACTCCCCGCAGATCCAGTCGTTCGCGACCAGACAGTTCGGCGCGCTCATCCGTCCCTCCCCCGGGTCTCCGACTTCCCGAACGCGTGTATGACGACCCTAACCCCCGCCACCGACAATCCCGGAGACCCACCACAATGCGGCAACACGCCCTTCACACACCCTGGGCGTCCAGGGGCCAGAATGGGGAACCATGATCCGGTTCGAGCACGTGACCAAGCGGTACGCGGACGGCACCACCGCCGTCGACGACCTCTCCTTCGAGGTCTCCGAGGGCGAACTCGTCACCCTGGTCGGCCCGTCCGGCTGCGGCAAGACGACCACGATGATGATGGTGAACCGGCTTGTCGAGCCCACCTCGGGCCGCGTCCTCGTCGACGGCCGGGACGTCGCCGACGTCGACCCCGTCGCCCTGCGCCGCAAGATCGGCTACGTCATCCAGCAGGTCGGGCTCTTCCCCCACCGCACGGTCCTCGACAACACCGCGACCGTCCCCGCCCTCCTCGGCTGGAAGAAGGCCGCTGCACGCGCGCGTGCCGCCGAACTCCTCGACCTCGTCGGCCTCGACCCGGCGGTGTACGGCTCCCGCTACCCCGCCCAGCTCTCCGGCGGTCAGCGCCAGCGCGTCGGCGTCGCCCGCGCCCTCGCCGCCGATCCGCCCGTCCTCCTCATGGACGAGCCCTTCGGCGCCGTCGACCCCGTCGTCCGCGAGCGCCTCCAGAACGAGTTCCTCGCCCTCCAGGCCACCGTCCGCAAGACCGTCCTCCTCGTCACCCACGACATCGAGGAGGCCGTCCGCATGGGCGACCGGATGGCCGTCTACGGGCAGGGCCGCATCGAACAGTTCGACACCCCCGCCACCGTCCTCGGCTCCCCCGCCACGCCGTACGTCGCGGACTTCGTCGGCAGCGACCGCGGCCTCAAGCGGCTCGCCGTCACCCCCGTCACCGAGGCCGACCTCGACCCCGGCCCGGACGGCGCGGCACCGGGGCAGAGCCCGGACGGCGCCCCCGCTCCCGTCCCACTCGGGACCTCCCTCAAGGACGCGCTCGCCGTGCTCCTCCAGCACGACACCGGCCGGCTCACGGTCACCGGAGCCGACGGGCGCCCGCTCGGCGTCCTGACCCCGGCGGGCGTCCACCGCGCCCTGCGGCGCGCGACCGTGGAGTGAGCGTCAGGTCGCGCTGAGCCGCCCACCCATCCAGACCATGCCCGGCGGGATCTCCCGGTTCCAGGTGTTGAAGTTGTGGCCGCCGCTCTCCAGCGTGATCGACGAGACCCTCGCCGGGCTCTTCACCTTCTTGATGAAGTCCAGCGTGCCCGCCCGGTTCCCCTCGCCCCGCTCCGACGTCGTCACCAGGAACGACGACTTCCCCTGCGGCAGATGGTCCAGGCTCCACAGCAGGTCCGCCCGCTTGCGCAGCCGGTCGTCCCCGTGGAAGAGGTCGCCCGTCGTCACGTCCTCCGCCGCCCGGTAGTACGCGGAGAACCCGGCCCCCGCCGCGAACCGCTCCGGGTGGTGCAGGGCGATCTTCAGCGCGCAGTACCCGCCCGTGGAGTTCCCCATGAACCCCCAGTTCCGGGCCTTCGTGCCCACCCGGTACGACTCCGAGACCGCCTTCGGCAGATCCACCGCGAAGAAGGTCTCCGTCTGCGGGCCCCCGGGCACGTCCACGCACTCGGTGTCCCGGGGCGGCGCGACCGTCGGGCGCGTCATCACCAGGATCATCGGCTGCATCCGGCCCTCCTTCGCCTGGAGGTACGCCGTCTTCGGATACTTCAGCCCCTTGATCAGGTTCTCCGCCGTCCCGGGATACCCCGTGAGGACCACCGCCGCCGGGAACGTGCGCTTCGCGTACCGCTCCTGGAAGTACTCCGGCGGCAGGTACACATAGGCCGGCGAAGTGATCCCCGACCGCTCCCCCGCCACGACCACCTTCTGAATCTGGCCCGCGACCGCCGGACGCGCACCGCCCGGCACGTCGAGCGCCTGCGTCCCCACCACCCGCAGGTCCTTCGAACCGGCCCCGTGGTCCACGACCACACCCATGTCCTGCTCCTGGCCGAACAGATCGGCCCACGAGCCGTAGAAGAGGAACGACCGGTTCGCCGCCAGACCCACCGCCGCGAACAGCGCCACCTGCGTCGCGAGCAGCAGCCCCACCCGCCCCAGGTACGCCCGCCAGCCACGGCGCGCGAGCCGCGGCCACAGCCAGACCGTGGCGAAGAACAGCGCCACGGCCAGCGCGACCGCCACCACGAGGACTTTGTTGCTGGTGAGACCCATGGGACGACCGAGCCTTCTTTCTGAGAATTTCCTGTGACCGGATGAACCCGACTCCGCACGACTCCGTCCTAGAAGGCGCACCAGCCGGAACGGCCCGCCGAACGCGCCGCAGGGCCCGACCGGACTCAAAGACCCCTCGCTGGACCACGGGAAGTACGGGAAGCCATGTCTGTCACGCTAGATGGGGACAAATCAGGAATGGTTCCGGTTCGGGTACGCCGGATTCTCCGCGGCCCCCGGCCCGAGAAGGTCCCCACCCTCGTCGGCACGGCCTGCACCCTCGTCGGCCTCATCGACATCGCCGCCGGCGTCTTCCCCCGCTTCCGCGCCAGCCGCATGCACGCCCTGGCCGAAGTCCTCCCCGGCACCCTCGGCCCCCTCTCCGCCGCCCTCTCCCTCAGCGCCGGAGTCCTCCTCCTGCTCCTCGCCCACGGCCTCAAGCGCCACAAGCGCCGCGCCTGGCGCGCCGCCGTCGTCCTCCTCCCCCTCGGCGCCGCCGCCCAGTTCATCTGGCGCCACTCCGTCCTCGGCGCCCTCCTCTCCCTCGTACTCCTCGCCCTCCTCCTGCGCCACCGGGACGAGTTCGCCGCCCTCCCCGACCCGCGCAGCCGCTGGCGCGCACTCGCCAACTTCGTCGTCATGGGCGGCGGATCCATCGCCCTCGGCCTCGTCATCGTCAGCGCCCACCCGCGCCGCGTCCTCGGCAGCCCCAGCCTCGCCGACCGCCTCGAACACGTCCTGTACGGACTCTTCGGCATCGAAGGCCCCGTCGGCTACAGCAACGGCGTCGACTGGACCGTCGGCTACTCCCTCGGCGCCCTCGGCATGCTCACCGCCCTCACCACCATCTACCTCGCCTTCCGCCCCGAGCACCCCGCCGCCCGCCTCACCGACGAGGACGAGCTCCGCCTCCGCGCCCTCCTCGCCCAGCACGGCGGCCGCGACTCCCTCGGCCACTTCGCCCTCCGCCGCGACAAGGGCGTCGTCTTCTCCCCCAGCGGAAAGGCCGCCGTCTGCTACCGCGTCGTCTCCGGCGTCATGCTCGCCAGCGGCGACCCCATCGGCGACGTCGAAGCCTGGCCCGGCGCCATCGAACGCTTCATGGACGAGGCCAAAGCCCACTCCTGGACCCCCGCCGTCATGGGCTGTTCCGAGACCGGCGGCCAGGTCTGGACCCGCGAGACCGGCCTCGACGCCCTCGAACTCGGCGACGAGGCGGTCGTCGACGTCGCGGATTTCTCCCTCTCCGGACGGGCCATGCGCAACGTCCGCCAGATGGTCAAGCGCATCGAACGGGGCGGCTACACCACCCAGGTCCGCCGCGTCCGTGACCTCGACGACGCCGAACTCGAACGCGTCCGCCGCGCCGCCGCCGACTGGCGCGGCACCGACACCGAACGCGGCTTCTCCATGGCCCTCGGCCGCATCGGCGCCCCCGGCGACGGCGACGCCGTGATAGCGACCGCCCACAAGACCGACGCGGGCGACGACACCGACCACGCCGCCGACTCCCCCTACGGCGACCTCAAGGCGATCATCCACTTCGTCCCCTGGGGCACCGACGGCATGTCCCTCGAACTCATGCGCCGCGACCGCTCCGCCGACCCCGGCATGAACGAGCTCCTCATCGTCGCCGCCCTCCAGGCCTCCCCCGGCCTGGGCATCGCGCGCGTGTCCCTCAACTTCGCCATGTTCCGCGCCGCCCTCGCCCGCGGCGAGAAGATCGGCGCGGGACCCGTCCTGCGCATCTGGCGCGGACTCCTCGTCTTCCTCTCCCGCTGGTTCCAGATCGAGTCGCTGTACAAGTTCAACGCCAAGTTCCGGCCACGCTGGGAACCCCGCTTCGTCGTCTACCGCACCAGCCGCGACCTCCCCCGCATCGGCTTCGCCGCCATGCAGGCCGAAGGCTTCGTGAACCTCTCCCTGCCCCGGCCCTTCACCCGCAGGCGCCCCGCCCCCGCCCCCCGCCCCTGCGCCCACATCGTCCCCGCACCCGCCGAACGCGAGGTCCGCGCGGCCTGATCCCGCCCCCGGGCCCTACGCTGGACACATGAGTACGACGATCGACCGGGGCACCGCCCGCGGCCTGCCGGAGTGGGACCGCTGCGCGGTCATGGGCGTGGTCAACGTGACGCCCGACTCCTTCTCCGACGGCGGCCGCTGGTTCGACACCACGGCCGCCGTCAAACACGGCCTCGAACTCGTCGCCGAGGGCGCCGACCTCATCGACGTCGGCGGCGAGTCCACCCGGCCCGGCGCCAGCCGCGTCGACGAGGAGGAAGAACTCCGCCGCGTCGTCCCCGTCGTCCGCGGCCTCGCCGCCGAAGGCGTCGCCGTCTCCGTCGACACCATGCGCGCCGGCGTCGCCGCCCGCGCCGTCGAAGCGGGCGCCGTCCTCGTCAACGACGTCAGCGGCGGCCTCGCCGACCCCGGCATGATCCCCGCCGTCGCCGCCGCCGAGGTCCCCTTCGTCGTCATGCACTGGCGCGGATTCAGCCAGAACATGAACAGCCTCGCCGTGTACGACGACGTCGTCACCGAAGTCCTCGACGAACTCCGCACCCGCCTGGAGGCCGTCGTCGACGGCGGGATCGACCCCGAACGCCTCGTCGTCGACCCCGGCCTCGGCTTCGCCAAGCTCGCCCCCCACGACCTCGCCCTCGTCGCCCACCTCCCCGAGCTCCGCGCCCTCGGCCGCCCCCTCCTGGTCGCCGCCTCCCGCAAGCGCTTCCTCGGCCACGTCCTCGCCCGCGAGGGCGCCGCGCCGCCGCCCGCCCGCGAACGCGACGCCGCCACCGCCGCCGTCTCCGCCCTCGCCGCCCACGCGGGCGCGTGGGCCGTCCGCGTCCACGAGGTCAGGGCCACCGCCGACGCCGTACGCGTCGCCCGGGCCGTCGAGGGAGCCGCATGAGCCCCGAGGACCGGTACGACGACGAGGACCGGTACGACGGGGAGAACGGCGGTCCCGACGACGAACCCCGCACCCCCCGCAGCCCCGACGAAGCAGCCGCCGAAGCCGCCGTGGAAGCCGCCAACACCGCCTTCTACGAGGCGATGGAGACCGGCGACTTCGAGGGCGTCGCGGACCACTGGCTCGACGACGGCGCCACCCCCATCACCTGCGTCCACCCCGGCTGGCCCGTCCTCACCGGCCGCGGCGAGGTGCTCCGCTCGTACGCGCTGATCATGGCGAACACCGAGTACATCCAGTTCTTCCTCACCGACCTCAAGATCTCCCTCGCCGGCCGCACCGCCGTCGTCACCTGCACCGAGAACATCCTCAGCGGCGGCCCGGCCGAGGACGGCGCCGCCCTCGGCCCCCTCGTCGGCCAGCTCGTCGTCGCCACCAATGTGTTCCGCCACACACCCGACGGCTGGAAGATCTGGTCCCACCACGCCTCCCCCGTCCTCGCGGAGACCGAGGAACCCGAGAACACCGAGCCCGACGACCTCGACACGGGCGGCACCGAACCCCCCTCCTGAGCCGCCCCCGGCCCCCCACGGGCAAGCGCTGTCGGTCCCCGCAGGTAGATTCGACACTGGACACCCGGCCGTCCGCACCCGGCTGCGTGGCCACCCGAACTACGACAGCAGGAGTGATTCGCGTGGATCGTGTCGCGCTGCGCGGCCTCAAGGCCCGGGGCCATCACGGCGTCTTCCCCAAGGAGCGCGAGGAGGGCCAGACCTTCATCGTGGACCTGGTCCTCGGCCTGGACACCCGCCCGGCGGCCGCCGACGACGACCTGACGAAGACCGTGCACTACGGAATCGTCGCCGAAGAGGTCGTCGACGTCGTCCAGGGCGAACCCGTCGACCTCATCGAAACCCTCGCCGAGCGCATCGCCCAGCAATGCCTCAGCCACGCCGGGGTACAGGAGGTGGAAGTCGTCGTCCACAAACCGGACGCACCCATCACCGTGCCCTTCGACGACGTGACCATCACGATCACCCGGAGCCGACGATGAAGCCGACGCAGAGCGACCCCACCGTGCAGCCCGTACCGGCGGCCGTCGTCGAGACCGTCGACGCGGCCGACACGACCCTGTCCAACCCCCGCTGGGCCGTCGTCGCCCTCGGCGCCAACCTCGGCAACCGCCTGGAGACCCTCCAGGGCGCCGTCGACGCCCTCGCGGACACCCCCGGCCTCCGGGTCAAGGCCGTCTCCCCCGTCTACGAGACGGAGCCCTGGGGCGTCGAGCCCGACACCCAGCCCTCGTACCTCAACGCGGTCGCCCTCCTGAAGACGACACTGCCGCCCTCCTCCCTCCTGGAGCGGGCCCATGCCGTCGAGGAGGCCTTCCACCGCGTCCGCGAGGAGCGCTGGGGCGCCCGCACCATCGACGTCGACATCGTCTCGTACGCCGACGTGGTCTCCGAGGACCCCGTCCTCACCCTCCCGCACCCCCGCGCCCACCAGCGCGCCTTCGTGCTCGCCCCCTGGCACGACGTCGACCCCGAGGCCCAGCTCTCCGGCCACGGCCCCGTCGCCGCACTCCTCGCCGCCGTCGGCAGCGAAGGCGTCACCCGCCGCGCCGACCTGGAACTCCGTCTGCCCGAGTAGTCGTTACGCTTCGTGGCAGACCGCCCACGACCACGACCGACGACCACGCGAAGGACACCCGGTGAAACAACTGCGGCTGAAGGTGCTCGCCGGACTGTTCCTCGTCGCCGGCATCCTCTCCTGGGGCGCGGCCCGCCTCTGGGACTCGGTCGGCACCCTCCCCAGCGTGCCGATCGCCGCGCCCATCGTCCTCGCCGTGATCGCGGCCGTCCTCACCGCGACCGCCCTCTCGATCCGCGCCCGCCTCAAGGCCCAGCGCGACCGCCGCCCCGGCGCCAAGGGCGTCGAACCCCTGATGGCGGCCCGCGCGGTGGTCTTCGGCCAGGCGAGCGCCCTGGTGGCCGCCCTCGTCGCCGGCATGTACGGCGGCACGGGCGTCTTCCTCCTCGCCTTCCTCGATGTCCCGGCCCGCCGCGACCAGGCCCTCTACGCGGCCCTGGCGGTCGCGACGGGCATCGGCGTCATCGCGGCGGCCCTCTTCCTGGAGCGGGTGTGCAGGCTCCCGGAGGACGACGACGAAGGCCCGGGCAAGGCCCGGGCCTGAGTCTCCGTCGTAGCGCCTCAGCGCGCCATGATGAGGCTCATCGCCTCGGCGCGGGTCGCAGGGTCACGCAGCTGACCGCGTACGGCCGAGGTGATGGTCTTGGCACCCGGCTTGCGGATTCCGCGCATCGACATGCACATGTGCTCGCACTCGAAGACCACGATCACTCCGCGCGGCTCCAGCATCTCCATCAGGGAGTCCGCCACCTGCGTGGTGAGTCGTTCCTGCACCTGGGGACGGCGGGCGTAGACGTCGACGAGGCGGGCCAGCTTCGACAGACCGGTGATCTTGCCCGTCGTCGACGGGATGTACCCGACGTGGGCCACCCCGCGGAACGGGACGAGGTGATGCTCACAGGTCGAGTAGACCTCGATGTCCTTGACCAGCACCATCTCGTCGTGGCCCAGGTCGAACGTGGTCGTCAGGACGTCCTCGGGCTGCTGCCACAGGCCCGCGAATATCTCCCTGTACGCCCGCGCCACCCGCGCCGGCGTCTCCTTCAGACCCTCGCGGTCCGGGTCCTCGCCAACCGCGATGAGGAGCTCTCGTACGGCGTTCTCGGCGCGCTTCTCGTCGAAGTCGCCGATCTTGCCCTCGCCGTCCAGCGTCACCGGGTCGGTCATCTCTGTGCCTCGTTCCGTCTCACCTTGTGTGCGAAAAGCCGCGCCCCCACAGGCTAGAACCTGTGGGGGCGCGGCTTCCATTCCGGGGTGGCCGTGCGGTCAGTCCTCGGGGGTGTCCACCGGGGCGATCTCGATGCCCTTCGTGGTGTCGACCGCCGGGGTCGCCGTGCCGTTCGCGCTGTTCGTCAGTGCGAGCTCCTTGGGGGAGAGCACCGGCGGGCGCGTGGAGGGGGTGCGGCGGGAGGAGCCGGTCCAGGCCGGGCGCGCCGGGCGCTTGACGATGGTGGAGAAGACCTCGGCGATCTCCTCCTTGCCCAGCGTCTCCTTCTCCAGGAGGGCGAGGACCAGGTTGTCGAGGACGTCGCGGTTCTCGACGAGGATCTCCCAGGCCTCGTTGTGCGCGGTCTCGATGAGCTTCTTGACCTCTTCGTCGACCAGCGCCGCGACCTCTTCCGAGTAGTCGCGCTGGTGCGCCATCTCCCGGCCGAGGAACGGCTCGGTGTTGTCGCCGCCGAACTTGATGGCGCCGAGACGCTCGGTCATGCCGTACTGCGTGACCATCGCGCGGGCCGTGGCGGTGGCCTTCTCGATGTCGTTCGCCGCGCCCGTGGTCGGGTCGTGGAAGACGAGCTCCTCGGCCGCGCGGCCGCCCAGCATGTAGGCGAGCTGGTCGAGCATCTCGTTGCGCGTGGTGGAGTACTTGTCCTCGTCCGGCAGGACCATCGTGTAGCCCAGGGCACGGCCGCGGGACAGGATGGTGATCTTGTGGACGGGGTCGGAGTTCGGTGAGGCCGCCGCGACCAGGGCGTGTCCGCCCTCGTGGTACGCGGTGATCTTCTTCTCCTTGTCCGACATGATCCGGGTCCGCTTCTGCGGGCCCGCCACCACACGGTCGATCGCCTCGTCGAGGGAGTGGTTGTCGATCAGCTTCTTGTCCGAGCGGGCGGTGAGGAGCGCCGCCTCGTTCAGGACGTTCGACAGGTCCGCGCCGGTGAAGCCGGGGGTGCGTCGGGCGACGGCGCCGAGATCGACGTCCGGGGCGACCGGCTTGCCCTTCTGGTGGACCTTGAGGATCTCCAGACGGCCCTGCATGTCCGGGCGGTCGACGGCGATCTGCCGGTCGAAGCGGCCGGGGCGGAGCAGCGCCGGGTCGAGGATGTCGGGGCGGTTCGTCGCCGCGATGAGGATGACGCCGCCCTTGACGTCGAAGCCGTCCATCTCGACCAGGAGCTGGTTGAGGGTCTGCTCGCGCTCGTCGTGGCCGCCGCCGAGGCCGGCGCCGCGGTGGCGTCCGACGGCGTCGATCTCGTCGACGAAGACGATGGCCGGGGCGTTGGCCTTGGCCTGTTCGAACAGGTCGCGGACCCGGGAGGCGCCGACGCCGACGAACATCTCGACGAAGTCGGATCCGGAGATCGAGTAGAACGGCACTCCGGCTTCGCCGGCGACGGCGCGCGCGAGGAGCGTCTTGCCGGTTCCGGGCGGGCCGTAGAGCAGGACGCCCTTGGGGATCTTGGCGCCGACGGCCTGGAACTTGGCGGGCTCCTGGAGGAATTCCTTGATCTCGTGGAGTTCCTCGACGGCCTCGTCCGAGCCGGCGACGTCGGCGAAGGTCGTCTTCGGGGTGTCCTTGGTGATGAGCTTCGCCTTGGACTTGCCGAACTGCATGACGCGGGAGCCGCCGCCCTGCATCTGGTTCATCAGGAAGAGGAAGACGACCACGATGAGGACGAAGGGCAGGAGGGAGAGCAGGATCGAGACGAAGGCCGACTGCTTCGTCGGGGAGACGGTGTAGCCCTTCTCGATCTGCCCGGCCTCGAACTTCTCCTGGAGCTTGTCCGCGAGGTCCACGCCCTGGCTGCCGATGTAGCTGGCCTGGATCTTGTCGCTCTTGTCGATCTTCTGGCCGGGGATGAGCTCGATCTTGATGAGCTGCTCGTCACCGGTGGTGATCTTTGCCTGCTTGACCTGGTTCTTGTCGATCGCCTGGACGACCTTGCCGGTGTCCACCGTCTTGTAGCCCTCGGACGAGCCGACGACCTGCATCAGCACGACCACGGCGAGGACGGCCAGCACGATCCACATGACCGGCCCACGGAAGTATCGCTTCACGTCCATCCATACGGAGCGAGAACGCTCCGTCCCTCCTGCCCGTAGGAAAATGCTGCTGTGAGTGCTGCTGTGTGAAAAAGCTGTTCTTCGGACGGTACCTCAGCATCGTCGCCCGCGACCGCCTTCCCGTGGTTCAACGGAGGGAAGGCGGTCGTGGTTCCCCGTACGGCCGGGTGTTCAGCCGCCGTAGACGTGCGGGGCGAGCGTGCCGACGAACGGAAGGTTCCGGTACTTCTCGGCGTAGTCGAGGCCGTAGCCGACGACGAACTCGTTGGGGATGTCGAAACCGATCCACTTGACGTCGATCGCGACCTTGGCGGCCTCGGGCTTGCGCAGGAGCGTGCACACCTCGAGGGAGGCGGGCTCGCGCGAGCCGAGGTTCGAGAGGAGCCAGGACAGGGTCAGACCGGAGTCGATGATGTCCTCGACGATCAGGACGTGCTTGCCCTTGATGTCGGTGTCGAGGTCCTTGAGGATCCTGACGACGCCCGAGGACTGGGTGCCGGCGCCGTAGGAGGAGACGGCCATCCAGTCCATGGTGACGGGGGTGGAAAGGGCGCGAGCCAGATCCGCCATCACCATCACGGCGCCCTTGAGGACTCCGACGATGAGCAGGTCCTTGCCCGCGTATTCCGCGTCGATCTTCGCGGCCAGCTCTGCCAGCTTGGCGTCGATCTCTTCCTTGGTGATGAGCACCGACTGGAGGTCGGTGCCCATGTCCTTCTCGTTCACCCGGGTCACTTTCGTTGCAGCGTGCGTCAGCCTTGCCGGATGACCAGTCTGCCACCCTGGCGGCGGGCTTCGACGCGGCCGGGCAGGTTGATGGCTCCTTGGCCGCGCCAGCCGGTGATGAGCCGGTCGACTTCTTCGATGTGCCGGGCGAAGAGGGAGCCGGCGGGTGCGCCCTCGGCGATGACGGCTCGGCGCAGGACGCGGCGGCGTACGGCGGGGGGCAGTCCGTGGAGCTTGGCGCATTCGAGGGTGCCCGCCTCGTCGCGTACGGAGGTCTCGGCGTCGGCGGCCCAGGTGTCGAGGGCGTCGGCGTCGTCGCGGGAGAGCTGGGCCGTTCGGGCGAGGGCTTCGACGACGCCTTTGCCGAGGGCCTTCTCGAGGGCGGGGAGGCCTTCGTGGCGGAGTCGGGAGCGGGTGTAGGCCGGGTCGCTGTTGTGGGGGTCGTCCCAGACGGCGAGTTCCTGTGCGACGCAGGCTTTGCGGACGGTCTGGCGGTCGAGCTGGAGGAAGGGGCGCCGGTAGCGGCCGGAGGCGCCGGAGATGGCGGCCATGCCGGAGAGGGAGCGGATGCCGGAGCCGCGGGCGAGGCCGAGGAGGACGGTTTCGGCCTGGTCGTCGCGGGTGTGGCCGAGGAGGATCGCGGCTGCTCCGTGGCGTTCGGCGGCGGCGTCGAGGGCCGCGTAGCGGGCGTCGCGGGCGGCGGCTTCGGGGCCTCCTTCGCGGCCGACGGTGACGGCGACGGCCTCGGCGGGGGTGAGGCCGAGGGCGGTCATGCGGCCGACGACCTCGCCGGCGCGGGTGTCGGAGCCGTTCTGGAGTCCGTGGTCGACGGTGATGCCGCCGGCGCGTACGGGCAGTTTGCGGGCCTCGAAGGCGAGGGCGGAGGCGAGCGCCATGGAGTCGGCGCCTCCGGAGCAGGCGACGAGCACGAGGGGGGGTTGTGCGTCGCGTGCGGGGGCGGGGCCGGTCTGGTGCTCGGTGAGGACGTCGTGGAGTACGCGGCGGACCGCCAGGCGTATCGCCGCGACCGCAGGATGGGGACCCATGTCCGGTGCCCTTCGTGATGGGGGTGGGGTGCCTCGGTCGGAGTCTTAACGGTCGGAACAGGGTGTTCGGTCACTCAGAGTGCGTCGATGGTGACAGAAACCCGGCCGTTACCCGAGCATTGCACGCCTCACCCCGTGCCCAGGGTCCCTCGGATGGGTGATTGGTGAGGTCTTCTGACGTGTTCCTGTGCCGTCTGCCGCACCTGTCTCAGGAGTCTGCCCTACGGTGCACCCTCGCGATCCAGTCGGCGGGGGCGGCGATCTCGGCCTTGGTGGGGAGCGTGTTGGGGGAGGTCCAGACGCGGTTGAAGCCGTCCATGCCGACCTCGTCGACGACGGCTCGGACGAAGCGTTCGCCGTCGCGGTACTGGCGGAGTTTGGCGTCGAGGCCGAGGAGCTTGCGCAGGGCGAGGTCGAGGCGGGAGGCGCCGCGGGCGCGCCGGGCCTGGAACTTCTCGCGGATCTCGGCGACGGAGGGGACGACCTGGGGGCCGACGCCGTCCATGACGTAGTCGGCGTGGCCTTCGAGGAGGGACATGACGGCGGTGAGGCGGCCGAGGATCTCGCGCTGTTCGGGGGTCTGGACGAGTTCGACGAAGGACGGGGAGGGTTCGCCCTCCTCGGCTTCGGGGCGGCCGCCGACGAGGGTCTGGGCGGCTTCGCGGAGGCGTTCGACGACGGTGCCGGGGTCGACGTCGGTGGCGGAGAGGAACGATTGGATTTCGCCCTGGAGGTGGTCGCGGAGCCAGGGGACGGCGGTGAACTGGGTGCGGTGGGTCTCCTCGTGGAGGCAGACCCAGAGCCGGAAGTCGTGCGGGTCGACGTCGAGTTCGCGTTCGACGTGGACGATGTTGGGCGCGACGAGGAGGAGGCGCCCGCCGCCGTTCGCGCCGGAGGGGAGTTCGCGGGTGGCGGGGGCGAAGGTCTCGTACTGGCCGAGGATGCGGGAGGCGAGGAACGACAGGAGCATGCCGAGTTCGACGCCGGTGACCTTGCCGCCGACGGCGCCGAGGACGGCGCTGCCGGGGGTGGCGGAGCGGCGTTCCTGCATCTTGCCGAGGAGGGGGGTGAGGAGTTCGCGGAAGCCCGCGACGTTGGCCCTGATCCAGCCGGCCCGGTCGACGACGAGGACGGGGGTGTCCTGTGGTTCGTGGCCCTCGGGGATCATCCGGGTGTAGGCGCGGACGTGTTCCTCGGACGCCTTGGCGTGCCTGCGGAGTTCCGCGACGACCTCGCGGGCCTCGTCGCGGCTGACTTCGGGTCCGGGCCGTACGAGGCGGGTCGCGGTCGCGACCGCGAGGTTCCAGTCGACCATCCCGGATGTGCCTGCGCCACCGATGCTCGTCATGCGTCAACCGTACGGTCTCGGCGCCTGTTCGGTGAGTGTTCGGGGCGGGTCGGACACGGGTGGGGGGCGCCCGGCGCCGGGTCGGGCGGTGGTCAGCGCGGGTCGGCGAGGGCGGCGGAGAGCCGGTCGAGGGCGGGCTGTGCCTCGTACGGGGAGAGGGTGCGGCCGGCGAGGAACGCGAAGGCGAGGAGGCGTCCGTCGGTGGTGACGACGGTCCCGGCGAGCGTGTTGACGCCGGTGAGGGTGCCGGTCTTGGCGCGGACGAGCCCGGCGCCCGCGGTGGCGGGGGCGGTGTCGAAGCGGTCGGCGAGGGTGCCGGTGAAGGCGCCGACGGGGAGTCCGGTGAGGAGGGGGCGCAGGGCGGGGCGCGCGGGGTCGGCCGCTCGGGTGAGGAGTCCGGTGAGGAGGGCGGCGGAGACGCGGTCGCGGCGGTCGAGTCCGCTGCCGTCGGCGAAGCGGGCTCCGGCGACGGGGAGGCCGAGCCGGGCGAGTTCGTCGCGTACGGCCTTGGCGGCGCCGTCGAAGCTCGCGGGCTGTTTCCGGGCGAGGGCGGTCTGCCGGGCGAGGGCTTCGGCGAGGTCGTTGTCGCTGTGGGTGAGGGTGCGCTCGACGAGGTCGGCGAGGGGGGCGGAGTACGTACGGGCGAGGGGGGCGGCCTTCGGGGCGCGGCCGGGGGCGGGGTCGCCGGTGACCTTGATCCCGGCCCGGGTGAGGAGGTCCGCGAAGGCTCGGGCGGTGTCGCCCGCCGGGTCGGCGGTGCGGGGGGCGGGGCCGCTGCGGCTGTCGTCGAGGCGTCCCGCGCGGGTCATGAGGGCGACGACGGGGGCGATGTTCTCGTTGGGGCCGATGGGGTGGAGCGTGTCGCCCGGGTAGAGGTCCGCGTCGTAGGTGAGGCGTACGGAGGTGTGGCCGTGTGCGGTGAGGGCGCGGGCGGTGTCGGTGGCGAGGGCCTTCAGGCGGGCCGGGTCGAGGGTGGGGTCGCCGCCGCCGGTGAGGGTGACGGTCCGGCCGTCGGGGGCGGCGGTGGCGGTGGTGGCGATGCGGTGGTCGGGGCCGAGGGCGGAGAGCGCGGCCGCGGCGGTGGCGATCTTGACCGTGGAGGCGGGGGTCATGGGGGTGCCGGCGCCCTCGCCGTACAGCTGCTCGCCGGTGGCGGTGTCGACGACGGAGGCGGTGCGCAGCGGGCCGAGGCCGGGGTCGGCGAGGAGTGGTACGAGGACGGCGGCGAGGTCCGCGGGGTGTCCGGCGGGGGCCGGGGCGGGCAGGGCTGTGAGGACGCCGGGGGCGCTGGGCGCGGGTGCGGGGCGCAGGGGCGCGGCGGGTGCGGGGGGCGGGGCGTGATGTGCGCCACCCGTCGTCGGGGCGGCGGCGCGGGCCCGTTCGGCCGTACGCTGACCCGAGTCCCACGGGCCTGCTGCGGTCACCGCCGCGGCGGCCAGGGCGAGACCGAGGGCGGCGGAGCCCGCCGTGAGCTGCCACGTCCTCGGCTCGGGCATTGCTGACCAGCCCCTTTCGCGATCACACACATGCGTGAGGGACACTTAACCACCGCGCGCCGTCGCGGGCATTCACTTGTGTTGATTCAGGAGGAGCTACCCGTGGAGTTCGACGTTCTCATCGAGATCCCGAAGGGATCGAGGAACAAGTACGAGGTCGACCACGAGACGGGTCGCATCCGCCTGGACCGTCGCCTGTTCACGTCGACGGCCTACCCGACCGACTACGGCTACGTCGAGAACACCCTCGGTGAGGACGGCGACCCGCTGGACGCGCTCGTCATCCTCGACGAGCCGACGTTCCCGGGCTGCCTGATCAAGTGCCGCGCCATCGGCATGTTCCGCATGACGGACGAGGCGGGCGGCGACGACAAGCTGCTGTGCGTCCCGGCCACGGACCCGCGCATGGAGCACCTGCGGGACATCCACCACGTGGCGGAGTTCGACCGCCTGGAGATCCAGCACTTCTTCGAGGTCTACAAGGACCTGGAGCCGGGCAAGTCGGTCGAGGGTGCCGACTGGGTCGGTCGCGCCGAGGCCGAGGAAGAGATCGAGAAGTCGTACGCGCGCGCCAAGGAGCAGGGCGGCCACTGAGCCCCCCCCCCGGTGTTTTGATCGTGTGAAGGCGGTGTGCCCCTCGGGGTGCACCGCCTTTCGCGCATCTGTCGCACACTCATACTGGAATGCACGATTCCCGAAGGAGAGCGAGGCGGGCAGAGTGGTGGCGGAGCCGAACGGCTCGAGGGGGAATCCGGACGACGCTCCGGAGGACCGGAAGCCGCAGTCGGACGAGGCGCGGAGCGCGTTCGTGCCGCCTGCGGGTGTGGAGCAGCCCGCGCCGCCGGAGGAGGAGCATCCGACCTCCGAGTTCGCCCTTCCCGCGGGGTTCACCGCTGAGCCGCCGGCCGAGCAGGAGGGTTCGGCGTTCGCGACGCCGGCGACCTACTCGGCGAAGAACTCGCCGCCCGCTTTCACCCCGGCGTACGGGGTGCCCCTGGTGAGGCTGTCGCAGGACGCGCCGTGGCAGGACCGGATGCGGACCATGCTGCGGCTGCCGGTGGGTGAGCGGCCGGTGCCGGAGGCGCAGCGCAAGGAGGACGAGGCCGGTCCTTCGGTGCCGCGCGTGCTCGACCTGACCCTGCGTATCGGCGAGCTGCTGCTCGCGGGCGGGGAGGGCGCGGAGGACGTCGAGGCGGCGATGTTCGCGATCTCCCGCTCGTACGGTCTCGACCGGGTCGAACCGACGGTGACGTTCACCCTGCTGTCGGTCACGTACCAGCCGTCCCTGGTGGACGATCCGATCACGGCGAACCGGACGGTACGGCGCCGGGGGACGGACTACACGCGGCTCGCGGCGGTGTACACGCTGCTCGCGGACCTCAACGCGCGGGCGCACGAGGTGACGCCCGAGGAGGCGTACCGGCGGCTGGCGGAGATCCGGCGCAACCGGCATCCGTACCCGGGGTGGGTGCTCACGGCGGCGGCGGGGGTGCTCGCCGGCGCGGCCTCGGTGCTGCTCGGCGGCGGTCCGACGGTCTTCTTCGTGGCCGCGCTCGGGGCGGTGCTCGGTGACCGGCTGGCGTGGTTGTGCGCGGGGCGCGGGCTGCCGGAGTTCTACCAGTTCCTGGTGGCGGCGATGCCGCCGGCGGCGATGGGTGTGCTGCTGACGATGCTGCACGCGGATCTGCGGCCTTCGGCGGTGATCACGGGTGGTCTGTTCGCGCTGATTCCGGGGCGGGCGCTGGTGGCGGCCGTGCAGGACGGTCTGACCGGTTTCTACATCACGGCCTCGGCCCGGCTCCTGGAGGTCGCGTACTTCTTCGTCGCGATCGTGGTGGGCGTGCTGTCGGTCCTGTACGTCGCCGTGCAGTTCGACGCGCAGCTCAATCCCGAGGGGACGCTGCAGGCGGTGGAACGGCCGGTGACGCAGATCCTGGCGTCGATGGTGCTGTGCGCGACGTTCGCGATCCTGTTGCAGCAGTCGCGGGCGACGGTGCTGTTCGCGACGCTGAACGGCGGGGTGGCGTGGGTGATCTACGCGTCGATCGCGGTGACCGCGGAGGGTTCGGCGGTGATGGCGACGGCGGTGGCGGCGGGCCTCGTGGGGCTCTTCGGGCAGTTGATCGCCCGCTACGAGCACACCTCGTCGCTGCCGTACGTGACGGCGGCGATCGGGCCTCTGCTGCCCGGTTCGGCGACGTACTTCGGGGTGCTGGCGATCGCGCAGAACAACCTGGACCAGGGCTTCGCCTCGCTGGCGAAGGCGTCTGCCCTGGCCCTGGCGATCGCGATCGGCGTGAACCTGGGAGGCGAGCTGGCCCGCCTCTTCATGCAGGCCCCGGGCGCGGCGGCGGCGCGGCGCGCCGCGAAGCGCACCCGGGGGTTCTGACGTTCTGACCCGGGCCGCCGGGGCCCCGGCGGCCCTGTCAGGCCGCCGGGGTGGGCGGCCCTGTCAGGTCTCGGACAGGCCTAGCGCTTGGCGTGGCGGCCGCGGGCCTCGGGGTTGGGGGTGCCGGGGGCGTCGTGGTCGCCCTCGGCCTGTGCCTTCTTCGACTGCGAGCGGGCCCGGAGGAACTCGATCACGATCGGGACCACGGAGATCAGGACGATCCCGATGAGGATCATCTCGATGTGCTTGTGGACGAAGTCGACCTTGCCGAGGGAGGCGCCGAGCAGGGTCACGCCCGCGCCCCACAGCACACCGCCGATGATGTTGAACGTGATGAACGAGCGGTAGTTCATCCGGCTGACGCCCGCGATGATCGGCGTGAACGTCCGCACGATGGGGACGAAGCGGGCCAGGATCAGCGACTTCGGGCCGTGCTTCTCGAAGAACTCGTGCGCCTTGGCGACGTTCTCCTGCTTGAAGAACTTGGAGTCGGGGCGCTTGAAGAGGGCCGGGCCCACCTTCCGGCCGAAGAGGTAGCCGACCTGGTCGCCGATGATCGCGGCGGCCACGATCAGGGTGCACACCAGCCACAGCGGCTCGTCGAGCTTCTGGGTGGTGACGAGCAGGCCTGTGGTGAAGAGAAGCGAGTCACCGGGCAGGAAGAACCCGATGAGGAGTCCGGACTCGGCGAAGACGATGACGAGGACACCGATCAGACCGAACTCTCCGATCAGATAGTCCGGGTCCAGCCAGCTCGGTCCGAGGGCAAGCGTGTTCACGGGTTCCGGGCTCCTGCGGTCGGTGGGGGCATGGGGGACGGCTGGCCCCAAGCTATCAACGCCAGGCAAACGCGAGCGGTTCCGCCCGGGTCCCACGGGATGCGGACAGGGGGCGCGGCCCTGAGGCTGGGGGGTCAGGAGGTGTATGCCGATGGGCATCGAGGAGTACGGGGGCGGTCAGGGACCGCACCCCGACGTACTGGTCGTGACGACGAACGACGTGCCGGGGTTCGAGGTGCGGCAGGTGATCGGTGAGGTCTTCGGGCTCACCGTCCGGTCCCGTCATCTGGGGAGCCAGATCGGCGCGGGTCTGAAGTCGATGATCGGCGGGGAGCTGAAGGGGCTGACGAAGACCCTGGTGCAGACCCGCAACCAGGCGATGGAACGCCTGGTGGAGCAGGCCCTGGCGCGCGGGGCGAACGCCGTGCTGATGTTCCGCTTCGATGTGACGGACGCGGCTGATCTGGGAACGGAAGTCTGCGCTTACGGCACAGCGGTGGTGATCGCGCCGCGGACGTGAGCCGGGCCCGGGGCCGAGCGGACTCATGTCTCTGCGGGCGTTCGGTGCGTCGCTAGGGGCGTTCTGTCGCATTTGCTCACTTATGGTGGGGCGGTGGCTACCGATCATGCTCAGCCCGCTCGGCCCGATCCGTCCGCCTCCACCGACGAGACCCCGCTGCGGGTCCTGCTGCCGCAGGTGCTGCCGGCGGTCCTGGTCGGGGTGGGGGCGAGCCTGCTGTTCCTGGGGATCAGCGCGCTCGCGGAGCAGCTCCAGGGCGTCCTCTGGGACGACCTGCCGGACGCCCTCGGCCTCGGCGGCCATTCCTCCCTCTGGATCATCATCATGCTCACGGCGACCGGGGTCGCCGTGGGACTCGTCGTCTGGAAGGCGCCGGGGCATGCCGGGCCCGACCCGGCCTCCATGGGCCTCGGCGGGGCGCCGCTCGCCCCCGGGGTCGTCCCGGGGCTGCTGCTCGCGAGCGCGCTCGCCCTCGCCGGCGGGGTCAGCCTCGGTCCCGAGAACCCGATCATCGCGACCAACATCGCCCTGGCCTACTGGCTCGGCCGCAAGGCCCAGCCCGCTCTGCCGGCCGCCGCCTGGGTCTCCCTCGCCTCGGCCGGCACGATCGGCGCCCTCTTCGGCACGCCGGTGGCCGCCGCCCTCGTCATCTCCGAGGCCCTGGCCGGGCAGCCGGGGCGCGGCTCGCTCTGGGACCGGCTCTTCGCCCCGCTCGTCGCCGCGGGAACCGGGGCGATGGCCACCCAGCTCCTCGCCGAACCCAGCTTCGCCGTGGGCCTGCCGCCCCTGACCGACCCCGGCTGGGGCGACCTCCTCGCCGCCCTGGTGATCGCCTCCGCCGCGGCCGTCTTCGGCCTCGGCGCCTGCTACCTGTTCCCGCACGTCCACCACGCCTTCCAGCGCCTTCGCCACCCCATGCTGATGCTGCCCCTCGGTGGCCTCGCCCTGGGCCTCCTGGGCGCCCTCGGCGGGCATCTGACGCTCTTCAAGGGCCTGGAGGAGGTCAAGGAGCTCACTTCCTCCATCGGCGGCTGGTCCTCGGGCGAACTGGCCAAGCTCGCCGTGGTCAAACTCCTCGCCCTTCTCGTCGCCGCCTCCTGCGGCTTCCGCGGCGGCCGGATCTTCCCCGCCGTCTTCATCGGCGCCGCCTTCGGACTGCTCGCCCAGGCCCTCGTCCCCGAGGTCCATCCCGCGGTCGCCGTCTCCTCCGCCGTCCTCGGCGTCCTGCTCGCCACCACCCGGCAGGGCTGGATCAGCCTCTTCACCGGCGCCGTCCTCGCCAGTTCCCACGCGATGCTCGCCCTGCTCTGCCTCGCCTCCCTTCCCGCCTGGCTGATCGTCACCGGCCGCCCCCAGCTCGAACTCGACGAACACGGCCACCCCCTGCGCTGACCCCGCTCCCCCACCGGACAGAAGGAGTCCCCCATGCCGCTGCACCAGGGCCCCGCCGCCTCCCCTCCCGAGCCCGATCGCAGGCTCGCGCTCAATCCCTTCTTCGGGGAGGCCGACCCCATCGGCGACATGACCGAGGCCCCACCCCTCCACCGGCTGCCCGACGGTCCCCTGCCCCCGGCGAGCGCCTACCAGCTCGTCCACGACGAGCTGATGCTCGACGGCAACTCCCGGCTCAACCTCGCCACCTTCGTCACCACCTGGATGGAGCCCCAGGCCGGTGTGCTGATGGGCGAGTGCCGCGACAAGAACATGATCGACAAGGACGAGTACCCGCGCACCGCCGAACTGGAGCGCCGGTGCGTGGCCATGCTCGCCCACCTGTGGAACGCCCCGGACCCGGGAGCGGCCGTCGGCTGCTCCACCACCGGCTCCAGCGAGGCCTGCATGCTCGCCGGCCTGGCCCTGAAGCGCCGCTGGACCAAGCGGAACGCCGACCGCTATCCGGGCGCGGCCCGCCCCAACCTGGTCATGGGCGTCAACGTCCAGGTCTGCTGGGAGAAGTTCTGCGCCTTCTGGGAGGTCGAGCCCCGGCTCGTCCCCATGGAGGGCGACCGCTTCCACCTCGACGCCGAATCCGCCGCCGCGCTCTGCGACGAGAACACCATCGGGGTCGTCGCCGTCCTCGGCTCGACCTTCGACGGCTCCTACGAACCGGTCGCCGAGATCTGCGCCGCTCTGGACGCGCTCCAGGAACGCACCGGTCTCGACATCCCCGTCCACGTCGACGGCGCCTCCGGCGCCATGGTCGCCCCCTTCCTCGACGAGGACCTGGTGTGGGACTTCCGGCTCCCCCGCGTCTCCTCCATCAACACCTCCGGTCACAAGTACGGCCTGGTCTACCCGGGTGTCGGCTGGGCCCTGTGGCGCTCACCCGCCGAACTCCCCGAGGAACTCGTCTTCCGCGTCAACTACCTGGGCGGCGACATGCCCACCTTCGCCCTCAACTTCTCCCGGCCGGGGGCCCAGGTCGTCGCGCAGTACTACACCTTCCTGAGGCTCGGCAGGGACGGCTACCGGGCGGTGCAGCAGGCTTCGCGGCACATCGCCCGCGGCCTCGCCGAACGCATCGAGGCCATGGGCGACTTCCGGCTCCTCACCCGCGGCGACCAACTGCCCGTCTTCGCCTTCACCACCGCCCCCGACGTCACCTCCTTCGACGTCTTCGACGTGTCACGCCGACTGCGGGAACGGGGCTGGCTGGTACCCGCCTACACCTTCCCCGCCCACCGCGAGGACCTGTCCGTCCTGCGCGTGGTCTGCCGCAACGGATTCTCGGCCGACCTGGCCGGCCTCCTCGTGGAGGACCTGAACCGGCTGCTGCCCGAACTGCGGAGCCAGTCCCAGCCGTTCACCCGCGACAAGGACGCCGCCACCTCCTTCCACCACTGAGCCCACGCCTCGGAGGTTCCGCACCCGCCCCCTAGAACTCGCGCCCCTCACAGGCCAGGCGGAACTCCGACCACCGCACCCCGTCCGCGGTCAGCTCGTACACACACTGCGAGCTCTCCCGGAGCAGGCCCACCGGGGTGCGGCGGACGTGGAACGTACCCGTGTCGAGGAGGGTGAAGCGACGCCCGCCGTCCAGGCTCACGTACCCCGCGAGCTGCGCGCCGACCTCGACCCGGCCGCCGGGGCCCGGCACCGGCACTCCCTGGAGCGCGCGCGGCTCCACCTCCGGTCCCGTGGTCCACGTCCGCTGCCAGGTCCTGCCGCCGTCCAGGGAGCGGTGCAGGGCCCGCAGCGGGTTCTTCACGGGCTCGCCGCCCGTCAACTCGCCCATCTCCGCCGCGTACACCGCGTCCCGGCCGACCGCGACCGCGACCCGCCACCCCGGTGTCGTCGCCGGGCTCGGCAGCCGGCTCACCGTCCAGCTCCGGCCCCCGTCCCGGGAGACGGCGACCGCCGGCCGCCCGGTGAGCGGGTCCACCCCCGAGACCCACCAGGAACCGTCGGGCTCCGGCTGGGCCGCGGGCCCCGGGTCCGCCCCGAGGAGCGGCTGACGGACGAGCACCCTGCGCCGCCCGTCCTCCGGGGAGACCACCACCAGCCGCTTCCGCACGCACTCGTCGGGACCGGCCCCGGCCGGGTCGGCGCAGTCGGTGGTGAGCACCGCCCCCGCCGGTATCTCCGGGACGCGGCCGGCCGTCCGCCGGTCGACGGCACGCCAGCTCCGGCCCCCGTCCCGGGTGAACCAGGCCTCCTCCGGCCGGTCACCGCCGCCGTCCGCGATCAGCGCCCGGCCGGACCCGAGGGCCAGCAGGTCGGCCGAGACGCCGTCCGTCCCGTGTATCCGGGGCAGCGGCGACCGCCGCAGCACCCACTGCCCCGCTCCCGCGTCCCGCACGGCCACGTGCTGCCGGCAGAAGCCGCTCTCCGGGTCGGCCGCGACGCTCACGCACTCGGCGAGCAGCGCGAACCCGCTGCCGTCCGACGCGAAGCCCAGGCTGTGCGCCCAGCCGGGCAGCCCCGCCGCGGACGGTATCCGCGGCGGGGCGCCGTACACCCCCTTGTTCCGGAAGGCCGGGCTTCCCGGAGGGGCGGCGGAAGCCGTCGCCCCCGCCCCCGGCCCCGGCCCCGACCCCGGTCCCGGTCCGGAGGACGCCGAACCCGAAGACCCAGAAGACCCCGAGGACCCCGTCGACCCCGTCGACCCCGTCGACCCCGCCGACCCCACCGAACTCGTACACCCCGTCAGTACCACCAACACCAGCGCCACGACGGCGCCGGCCACTCCCCCAAACCTGCGCATCGCACGTCCCCCGTCCTCCCCCGAGCGGTCCGCGGTGAGCCGCTGCTTTCAATACACCGCCCACCGCCCCCGGGTTCCCACTTCCGCGCCGCTACTTCCCGAGCCGCCCGAACTTCCGTACCGCGAGCGGGAAGAAGACCGCGAGGAGCACCAGCGGCCACACCACCGCCGCCCCGATGTGCCCCGGCTCGCCGCCCGGATTGCCGAAGAGGTCACGGACCGCCGTCGCGGTCGCCGACATCGGGTTCCACTCCACGAACGTCCCGAGCCAGCCCGGCATCGAGTCCGGCGACGCGAAGGCGTTGGACAGGAAGCCGACGGGCCAGACGAGGATCTGCACCGCCTGCACCAGCTCGGCCCGCCCCGCGACCAGGGCGAGGTAGATCCCGATCCACAGCATCGCGAAGCGCAGCAGAAGCAGCAGTCCCAGGGCCCCCAGGGTGCTCCCGAGGCCGCCGTCCGCCCGCCAGCCGATCGCGTACCCGACGCCGACCATCACGAGCAGCCCGACCGTCGACTGGAGCATGTCCGCGGCGGCGCGGCCCACGAGCACCGCTCCGTCGTTCATCGGCATCGACCGGAACCGGTCGATCACCCCCTTGTTCAGGTCCTGCGTCACCGCCGTCATGGTGCCTTCGAGCCCGAACACCATGGTCAGGGTGAGCATCCCGGGCACCAGGAAGTCGACGTAGTCGCCGTCGACGCTCCGCCCGCCGCCGACGAGATAGCCGAACATCAGCAGCATCATCACCGGGAACACGAGCCCCACCAGGACCTGCACGGGCTGCCTCGCCCAGTGCGCCAGTTCCCGGCGTGTCATCGTCCAGCAGTCGCTCACCACGTACGCCGCACTCATGCCGCCACCTCCTTCGCCCCCGCGCCAGAGGCCTCCTCGGAGCCGGAGGCCGCCCCAGCTCCGCCCCCGAACCCGCTCCCTGCCCCGTCCCGGTCACCCGTCAGCCGCAGGAACACCTCGTCCAGCGTCGGCCGCCGGAGGGCGATGTCCTCCGCCTCGATCCCGGCTTCACCCAGCGCCCTCACCGTCTCGGCGAGCGAGGCCATCCGGTCCGCGACCGGCATGCTCAGCCGCCGCCGGTCCGCGTCGACGGTCACCTCTGTCCGCGCGGCCGGCAGCAGGGCCGCCGCCTCGTCGAGCCGTGCCCCGTCCCGTACGACCACGTCGATCCGGTCGACGCCGACCCGGGCCTTGAGCTCGTCGGCCGTGCCGTCCGCCACGACGCGGCCCTGGTCCACGACCGAGATCCGGTCGGCCAGCTGGTCTGCCTCCTCCAGGTACTGCGTGGTCAACAGCACCGTGGTGCCCCCGCCGACCAGGGAACGCACGGACTCCCAGACCTCGCCGCGGCCCCGCGGGTCGAGTCCGGTCGTCGGTTCGTCGAGGAACAGCACCTCGGGCTCCGTGATCAGCGACGCGGCCAGGTCGAGCCGCCGCCGCATACCGCCGCTGAACTGCTTCACCGGCTTGCGGCCGGTGTCGGTCAGGGCGAAGCGCTCAAGAAGCTCGTCGGCCCGTACCCCGGCGCGGCGCGCGCCCAGGTGGTGGAGCCTGCCGAACATCTCCAGGTTCTGCCGGCCGCCCAGCTCCTCGTCGAGGGCCGCGTGCTGTCCGAGCAGCCCGATCCGCCGCCGCACCTCCCGGGCCTCGGTCCGTACGTCGAGCCCCGCCACCCGCACCAGTCCCGCGTCGTGGCGGAGCAGCGTGGCCAGGATCCGTACCGCCGTGGTCTTGCCCGCGCCGTTGGGGCCGAGCAGGCCGTGGACGGTGCCCCGCCCGACGGTCAGGTCCAGGCCGGCCAGGGCGTCCTTCTCGCCGTACCGCTTGCGCGCGCCCTCCACGAGGATCGCTTCCGTCGCCATATCGATTCCTCCCGAAATCCTCGTAGTCAAATTTGACCACTCACCACCGACGGAGCAAGGTATGCCCTCGAACGAGGTTAGTCAAACTTGATTAGCCGTTGCGTCCCGGCCAGCACAGTCAGGTCGCAAAGGGGTTCTCCTCCCCCTCGGCGAGCACACCCACGAAGGGGTCCCCCTCGCCCGCGAAGACGTACGCCCCGCCCTCGATCCGCTCGATCAGACCGAGCGTCCACTCCTTGCCCGCGTCGGCCGAGTGGACCCACATGTGCATGATCTCGCCGATGTGCCCGAGCTGGCCGGGGCCGCCCTCCGGCGTGTAGTACTCCGTGACCGCGGCCCGCCACTCGTCGAGCGCCCGCACCCGCCGGCGCAGCAGCTCCGCCGCCTCCTCCCGGGGCAGGTCCACGATGAAGCCGATGCCCGCCGACAGGACGTCCATCTTCTGGTCGTACGTGGTCAGCGCCTCGCGCAGCAGCGCGAAGTACTCCGCCGCACCCAGGTCCGTCAGCTCGTACTCGACGCGCGGCGGCCCGCCGACCGCGCTCGGCGCCACCTCGTGCGCGTGCAGCAGTCCCTGCTTCGCCATCTGCTTCAGCGCGTGGTAGATCGAGCCCGGCTTGGCGTGGGACCACTCGTGCGCGCCCCAGAACTCCAGGTCGTTGCGCACCTGGTAGCCGTGGGCGCGGCCATGCTGCTTCACCGCGCCCAGGACGAGAAGCCGGATCGCAGACATCCCACGCACCTCCTAGTCAATTTTGACCAGGGTACGCGCGTGTGCCCTGCCCGGGGCAGCTGGGCGGCGGGGCCGCCCCGGCATACCTCCGGTCAGCCCTGGCCCTGCTCCTGCTCCTGCTCCTCCGCGATCAGCTCGAAGGAGCCCTTGCCGTCCAGGGACTCGCGGATGATGTCCGCGTGCCCGGCGTGCCGGGCCATCTCCTCGACCAGGTGCAGCAGCATCCAGCGCATCGACACCCGGCCGTCCTTCGGGAACCAGGGCGCGGGCGGCAGCGGGAAGGTGTCGTCCAGGCTCGGCACCGAGCGGGCGAACTCCTCGGTCTCCTTGACCACGCCCTCCCAGAACACCAGCAGCTCCGGGATCGTCTCGCCCCCCACGAGCCGGAAGCTGTCGCCCCAGTTCTCCTGGTCGCGCTGCCTCTCGTTCGGCTGCTGCTGGGCCATGCGCAGCCAGTTGAGCTCCATCTCGGCGACGTGCTTGACCAGGCCGGAGAGGCTGAGCTCGCTGACGCTGGGCCGGCTCGCCGCCTGCTCCTCGGTGAGTCCGAGGAGCGAGCGGCGGAGCGCGTCGCGCTGGGTCTCGACGAAGTCGAGGAGCGTGCCGCGCTCGTCGCTGTGGGCCTCCGTGGGAACAAGGGCAACCATGGTGTCCGCCTTCCGTACCTGGGTCTCTCTGACACCGACCAAGCTACGGAGGCTTGCGGACACCTACTGTCCTGAACGCGACTCCATAACGGGAAGCGGCTCAGAACGGGAAGCGGCTCCGGCCGTGCTGGATCGAGATCCACTTCTGGGTGGTGAAGCTCTCCACCATCGCCTCGCCGTTGAGCCGCCCCACACCCGAGCGCTTCTCGCCGCCGAACGGCACGATCGGCTCGTCGTGCACGGTGCCGTCGTTGATGTGGATCATGCCGGTGTGGATGCGCTTGGCGATCCGTACACCCCGCTCGATGTCCCCGGTGTGGACGGCGCCGCTGAGCCCGTACGGCGTGTCGTTGGCGATCCGTACGGCCTCCTCCTCGCCGTCGAACGGGACGATCAGGGCGACCGGGCCGAAGATCTCCTGGCCGAGGACCGGGGCGTCCGGGGCGAAGCCGGTGAGGACGGAAGGGGAGACGAGGTTGCCGTCCACGGTGCCGTGCAGCAGCGCCGTCGCACCGGCGGCCACCGTCTGGTCGACGAGCGAGGAGACGGCCTCCGCCTGCTGGGAGTTGATGAGCGGACCGATGTGGGTGGCGGGGTCGGCCGGGTCGCCGACCCGCAGGGTCTTCACCTTCGCCACGAACTTCTCGGTGAACTCCTCCTCCAGGGTGCGGTCCACCAGGATGCGGTTGGCGGCCATGCAGACCTGGCCCTGGTGCACGAAGCGGCTGAAGACGGCCGCGTCCACGGCGTAGTCGACGTCGGCGTCGTCGAGGACGATCAGGGCGCTGTTGCCGCCGAGTTCGAGGACGGCGTGCTTGAAGTTCTGCGCGCAGACCGTGGCGACGTGGCGGCCGACCTTGTCGGAGCCGGTGAAGGAGATGACCTTCGGGACCGGGTGGGTCAGGAGCGCGTCACCGATCTCGGCGATGTCGGTGACGACGACGTTCAGCAGACCCGCCGGGAGACCCGCCTCCTCCAGGACCTTGGCGACGAGGGTGCCGCCGCAGATCGGGGTGTTCTGGTGCGGCTTGAGGACGACCGCGTTGCCGAGCGCGAGCGCGGGCGCGACCGACTTGAGCGAGAGGAGGAAGGGGAAGTTGAAGGGCGAGATGACACCGACGACGCCGACGGGGACGCGGTAGACGCGGTTCTCCTTGCCGTCGATCGGGGACGGCAGGATGCGGCCCTCGGGACGCAGCGCCAGCTGCACCGCCTCGCGCAGGAACTCCTTGGCGAGGTGCAGCTCGAAGCCCGCCTTGAGGCGGGTGCCGCCGAGCTCGGCGACGATCGTCTCGGCGATCTCCTCCTCGCGGTCCTCGACGATCCGCAGGGCGCGCTCGAAGACGAGCCGGCGCGTGTACGGGTTGGTCTCGGCCCACGCGGCCTGGGCGCGCTCGGCGGCCCGGTAGGCGAGGTCGACCTCACCGGCGGTGGCGACGGTGATCGACGCGAGCTTCTCCCCGGTGTACGGGTTGAAGTCGATGATGTCCCACGAGCCGCTGCCGGGCTTCCACTCGCCGTCGATGTACTGGTGGGCCAGGTCGGTGAAGTGCGACATGGATCGAGACCCCTCTACCCGCTCTACCTCTGCACGATGACAGAAGTGACGTCGGAACTGATGTCACGTCATCGTACTGATGTGTCAGGAGAGTTGAAGGAGACCTCGGAGAAGGTCACGGCTTTCGGCCGGATCCGGTCCGTCCTCCTGGAGTCGCCCCATCACTCGCTGGTACTGGGCGACCTCTTCGGGCTTGTCGAGGTAGAGGGCGCTGGTGAGCTGCTCCAGGTAGACGATGTCGGAGAGGTCGGACTCGGGGAAGCTCAGCATCGTGAAGGCCCCGCTCTCGCCGGCATGGCCGCCGAAGCTGAAGGGCATGATCTGGAGCGTGACGCCCGGATGCTCGGAGATCTCGATGAGATGCCTCAACTGGCCGCGCATGACGGAGCGGTCGCCGTAGGGCCGGCGGAGGGCGGCCTCGTCGAGGACGGCGTGGAACTGCGGGGCGCGCTCGGAGACGAGGACCTTCTGCCGTTCCAGGCGCAGGGCGACCCGCCGGTCGATCTCGGCGCTCGATGCGTCCGGCATGCCCCGGGTGACGACGGCCTGGGCGTACGCCTCGGTCTGCAACAGGCCGTGGACGAACTGCACTTCGTAGACGCGGATGAGGGAGGCGGCGCCCTCAAGACCGATGTACGTCTGGAACCAGCCGGGCAGGACGTCGCCGAAGCTGTGCCACCAGCCGGCCACGTTGGCCTCGCGGGCGAGCCCGAGGAGCGAGCCGCGCTCGGCCTCGTCCCCGACCCCGTACAGCGTGAGCAGATCCTCGACGTCCCTGGCCTTGAAGCTCACCCGTCCCAACTCCATACGGCTGATCTTGGATTCGGACGCGCGGATCGAGTAGCCGGCCGCTTCGCGGGTGATCCCGCGCGACTCGCGCAACCGCCTCAGCTGGGAGCCCAGCAGGATGCGCCGCACCACACTCCCGCTCGCTCCGCCCGATTCGCCTGCGGTCACGGCTGCCAGCCTCCCCTTTACGGTGTCGAGCCCCCGTCGAGCCCCGGATTCTGCCACCAAACGCTTCAGCGCGTACACATTCGATTACGGAAAGGCGGCGAGATCCGGGCAGTCGGGGCCTCTCCGCACGCACTTCGCGGAAAGTTCCCCTCATCGAGTGGACGACTTATACACAGATTCGGCACGTGAACGGACAGGTCCGGCGCGTGCACGTGCATCTGCCCTTGCATCCAGTGGGCGCATTCGGAACCATGGACCCCGCGCAGCCGCGTGCTCGTTCGTGTTGTCGTGTTGTCGCACCACAGTCGCGATTCCCGGGAGTGCCTCGCATGGGGACGAATGGATCGACCGTGCTCGAGCCGTTACGGCAGGGCCTTCCGCCGATCGATCCCGGCGCCGTCTCCACCTCCGCCTCCTGCGCACTGCCCGCACGGTACGAAGCCGTGCGCGGGGCCCGGAAGTTCACCAGCACGACCTTGGACCGCTGGGATCTGAGCGAACGCTTCGACGACGTGGCCCTGGTCGTCTCCGAGCTCGTCACCAACGCGCTCCGCCACGCGGTGCCCGCCGACGCGCCCCAGGAAGAAGGCCAGAACCCACCGGTTCGGCTGCACCTGATGCGCTGGTCCTCGCGCCTGGTGTGCGCCGTGCGCGACCCCAGCCAGGAGAGCCCGGAGGCGCGCGGCGGCGAGGAGGACTTCGCCGCCGAATCGGGCCGCGGGCTGTTCCTGGTCGACTCGTTCAGCGACAGCTGGGGGTGGCACCCGCTCGCCGGCACGCTGCGGGGCAAGGTGGTGTGGGCGCTGTTCCGGGTGGGACCGGAGTAGCGCCGCCGCAGAGGCATGCGAAAAGAAAGGGCCCCGGCGCTCAGCGCCGGGGCCCTTCTCCGCGGGTCACACCAAGTGGTCGAACTCCCCGTCCTTCACACCCAGCAGGAGCGCCTCTATCTCCGCGGGCGTGTAGACGAGCGCGGGCCCCTCGGGGTGGCGCGAGTTGCGTACGGCAACGTTTCCCCCCGGCAGTTTGGCGAACTCCACACACGATCCCTGGGAGTTGCTGTGCCGGCTCTTCTGCCACACGACGCCTCGCAGCTCCGTGGCCGCCATGCCGTTGTACGCGCGATGCGCATGATGCACTGGTAGCTCCCCGAGTTGCTTGGTGCAGGTGTCAACTTCCTCGGATCATAGCTGTGTTCATATGCCACTGCATGAGCAGATGCACGTGCACGGGGGGTGGCGTAGCGGCTACGCGACGCAGCGTGTCACCAGCGAGTATGCCGGAAAACGATCACCGAGCCCCGACCCCTCAGCGCTCCTCCCGGAAGTCGACGTGCCGGCGGGCGATCGGGTCGAACTTGCGCAGGGTGAGGCGGTCGGGGTCGTTGCGGCGGTTCTTGCGGGTGACGTAGGTGAATCCGGTGCCGGCGGTGGACCGGAGCTTGATGACGGGGCGGAGTTCGTTGCGTGCCATGGTGTGTAGAGTAAATGAAAATGGTTCCCATTTCCAATGTCTTGATGGAGAGGTAGGTCATCCATGTCCGCCCACTGCCAGCTGACCGGAGCACGCCCCGGCTTCGGCAACCGGATCTCCCACTCCCACCGGCGCACCTCACGCCGCTTCGACCCCAACATCCAGCAGAAGCGGTACTGGCTGCCCGGCGAGGGCCGGTACGTCCGGCTCACCCTCAGCGCCCGCGCGATCAAGACCGTCGACGTGATCGGCGTCGAGGCCGCGGTGGCCCGTATCCGGGCGCGTGGGGTGAAGGTCTGATGGCCAAGCGCAGCAAGATCGCACGCAACGAGCGCCGGAAGGCGGTCGTGGCGCGGTACGCCGAGCGGCGGGCCGAGCTGAAGGAGATCATCCGCCGTCCCGGCACCCCCGCCGACGCGCGCGAGGCGGCGGTACGGGAGCTGAACCGTCAGCCCCGGGACGCCAGCGCCACCCGCGTCCGCAACCGGGACGCCGTGGACGGCCGGCCCCGCGGCCACCTGCGGAAGTTCGGCCTCTCCAGGGTCCGGGTCAGGGGGCAGGCGCACGCGGGGTACCTGCCGGGGGTGCGGAAGGCTTCGTGGTGAGGGGCGGAGGCGGAGGCGGCCGGGGGATGGCGGCTGTCGGTTGACGGCTCGCCTCCGCCCGTCTCACGGCTACATCGGGGGGAGCTCGGCGAGGAGTTCGCCCGCGCGGTCGTACAGCGCGAGGCCGGCTGCCTGGTCCTCCGGCCGGGTGGACGCGTACCAGACGCCCCAGCCCGGCCGGCCCGGCAGTTCGAGCAGGGCGGCGACGGTTCTGCGGCCGCCCGCGCCCGTCAGCTCGACGCGTCCCGCCGTACGGGTCCCGTAGTAGAGCCCCGAGTGGAAGATCCGCGTCGCGTCGCCCTCGCTCTGGTGGCTGACGCCCGGCTCGCCCGTGTCGACGTTGCCGTCGGTGACGCTGCGGACGTTCTCGTAACCGTCCGGCCCGGACCAGTGCTTGCCCTCCTCCGTCAGCCAGACCGTCCACCCCTTGCCGGCGTTCACCCGCTCTCCGGGGGCCACCACCCGGACCGGGATCGGGGCTGGGGGTGGGGCCGGGACCTGGGGCGGCGGTGCGACGTGGGACGCGGTCGGGACGGCGGTCGACGGGACGGCGGCAGGGCCGGGGAGCGGCGGGGACGGGCGTACGGGGGTCAGGGCCACGACTGCCACCGCGGCGGTCGCGACCGCGAGCATCGAGAGTGCCGACAGGGCGGTCGTACGGCGCCGCCGGCGCGACCGCCCGGCCCGCCGCACGGCCGCCAGTGGCACCGGGCCCGGGGTGACGTCGAGCGCGGCCCGCGCGAACGCGGCGCGGAGGTCGGCCTCACTGGGGCCGCCGGGGTCGACGGGGCCCATGGGGTCCGCGGGGCCGGGGTCGGCGAGGTCCGGGTCGGGGCCGGGGGGTGTCGGCGGGCTTGCGGGGGTCATCGTCGGGCTCCGGAAGGGGCGGGCAGAGGCGGGAGGGGGGCGGTGACGAGCCCGGGGTGGGCGCGCAGGGCCGCCAGACCGCGCCGGGCATGGGTCTTGACCGTGCCGATCGAACAGTTGAGGACGCTCGCGATCTCCGCCTCCGTCAGATCCTCCCAATAACGGAGCACCATGACCGTGCGCTGGCGGGCGGTCAGATCCGCTAAGGCCGCCAGGAGCGAAGTGCGTCGTTCGACCGCCTCGGCATGGCCCGCGACGGTGTGGCGGGCCGACTCCGGAAGGACCGGCGTCAGCAGATGGACGACCCGCTTCCGGCGGAGCCTGCTGAGATTGTTGTTGATCAGCGCCCGGCGTACGTAGAGGTCGATCTCCGCGCGGGGAACCTTCCGCCACCGTACGTACACCTTGGCCAGCGTCGTCTGCACCAGGTCCTCGGCCTCGTGGAAGTCACCGGTCAGGAGCTGCGCCGTACGCACGAGACGCGGCCAGGCGGCGACGGCGAACTCGGCGAAGCCGTCATCCTCGGTGGCGGACTCGTGCGGCACGGTGGCGGACCTCGCGATCGGTCGTGGTCGGTTCTCGGCGGTCGGTTCTCGGCGGTCGGTGGCCGGCGGTCGGTGGCCGGCGTGGGTGTGGTGTGGATGCGGAGGTGGCGGGGCCCGCCCCGTGCCGGGCCCCGCCACGTTTCTGCCCCCGGTCAGCCGCTGATCAGCCGCGATGTGCGGCGGATCAGCTGCCCGCCGCCGGGAAGTCGAAGCCCGGCAGCTCGGCCAGGAGTTTGCCCGCGCGGTCGTACAGAGCGACGCCGATGCTGCCGCCGCGGTTGCCCTCCGACGGCCCGGTGTGGGCGTACCAGACGCCCCAGTCGGGGCGGCCGGGCAGGGCGAGGAGGGTGGCGACGGTCGTGTCGCCCTCGGCGTCGGTCAGTTCGACGCGGCCCACGTGACGGGTGCCGTAGTAGAGGCCCGAGTGGAAGACGCCCGTCGCGTCCCCCTCGCTCTGATGGCTCACGCCGGGCTCGGAGCGGTCGATGTTGCCGTCGACGACGCTGCGGAAGTTCTCGTAACCGTCCGGTCCGGTCCAGTGCTTGCCCTCCCTGGTCAGCCACACCGTGTAGCCCTTTCCGGCGTCCACGCGCCCGCCAGGGCGGACCGTGCGGACCGGGTTCGGGGCGGGGGCGACGGCCTTGACCGGGGCAGCCTTGGTGGGAGCGGCCGCGGCTGGGGCAGGCGCCGGGGCGGTGGGCTGGGACGCGGTGGCGGTCTCGGCGGTGGCGGTTTCGGTGGGCGCCCCCACGGCCGAAGGTGCCGCGATCACCGCCGCGGCCACGAGGGCGGCCGCGGCCAGCAGGTACTTCTTCATGCGGTTGCTCCTGGGCTCTGTATCCGATATCCAAAATTCGATATCTGATATTCGTGTCCGGTATCCGATGTCCGATGTCCGACGTCTCGAAGCGACCGCATGCGTACGCGGCCCCCACCCCTATCAACTCCGGGTGGCCCCCGCCCGGATGACGTGTTCGCGAAACGAACGCCGGACGCGAGCTCAACGCGCCCGCGTGGAGGGCGTCAGCGCCGTCGTGACCTCGTCCAGGGCCTCCAGGAGCAGCACGGCTCCTTTGTGCAGCAGGAAGTGGTCCGGAGGGTCGGCCGACCAGGCGTCCAGCGTCTCGCGCAGGTCGTCCCAGTGCGGCTCCCTGCGTTCCCGTACCTCCTTCGCGCCCCGTTCCGTCGCCCTGTGCAGGGACTCCGCGAGGGTCGCGGCGGCCGGCAGTGGCGGGGAGCCGCGTTCCGGCAGGTGCGCCTCCAGGAGCATCGCCACCCGCCCGAACTCCGCGAGCGCGTGGTCGGCCTGCTCGACCGCCGCGTGGGAGAGGCCCCGGTGCCGTACGGGTTCGTGCGTCGCGCGATCCACCGCCTCCTGCCAGGCGACCCGGGCCGCGCGGGTGTTCAGGAGCGCCTCCCGTACGTCGGGGCTTCCCGTCCCCGCCGGGTCGGCGTACCGCGCGGTGACGACGGCCGCGTACCCGCCGAGCGACGCCAGCCAGTCCGCGAGCCGGCCGCGCAGCCGGGGCGTCTCCCAGGCCGGGTAGACGGCGTACGCCAGCATCGCGAGGAGCCCGCCGAGCAGGGTCAGCGTCACCCGGTCCCGTACGGTCTGGGTCAGGCCCGCGCCCTCCATGCCGAGCAGGAACACGACGTACGCGGCGACGAAGACCTGACCGGCCGCGTACCCCGTCCGCATCAGCAGGTACATCCCGAAGGCGCACACCACCGCGAGACCGGCCGACAGGTACGTGCCCGGGTGCGCCGACCGTACGACCGCCGTCGCCAGGGCCACCCCGACCAGGGTGCCGCCGAACCGCGCCACCGAGCGCGCGTACGTCTGCGAGAAGTCCGGGCGCATGACCATCACCGAGGCCATCGGTGCCCAGTAGCCGTGGCCGAACGGGAGTACTCCGCCGAGGAGGTAGCCGGCGGCCGTGACCGCCGAGACGCGGACCGCGTGGCGCAGGACCGGGGAGTCCCGGCGGAGCTCGGCCCGCACTTTCGCCGCGACGATCGGCGTCAGACGAAGGAGCGTGGGGCGGGCGAGGCCGGTTCCGGTGGCGTGCCTCGGCGACCCTGTGGTCTGCGGGGTCTCCGCGACCTCCGTGGCCCCCGTGGTCTGCGTGGTCTCCGTCCTCGGTTCCGCCGTCTCGACCACGTCGCCGAGCAGCGCGGCGAGCCGGAGGGCGGCGCGGCGGGACGGGCCGGTGAGGATCGCGTGGGTGTCCGGGGTGCGGAGGACGGCGACGGCGGGCGCGGGGATGGCGACCGGTTCGCCGTGCCGGATCGCGTGCGCGGCGGCGTCCAGGATCGCGCCCGCCGCCGCGAGCAGCTCCCGCACGCGGGCGCGCTCCGGGCCTTCCTCCGGCACTCCGACCGCAGGGTCGGCGAGGGAGGCAAGGACCGGACGGATGCGTTCCGCGAGACCTCGGGCGCCGTGGAGCTCCGCCGGGCGGCGACGGGCCTGGCCGGGCGTCACGGCGGCCGCGCTGCGGGCCGTCATCAGCGGTACGGGGTCGAACGGGGCCACCGGGTCGTGGCGGAGGCGGCGGGCGTAGTCCGCCTCGGCGGCGAGGGCGTCCGCGAGGGCGTCGCGCTGGGCGCCCCAGCGGCGGACCGGGAGGACGACGATCAGGACGGCCTGGACGACCGCGCCCGCGAAGATCATGGCGGCGTGGCCTGCCGCAGTGGCGACGGAGGTGGGGAGGGTGACGGTCACCAGCATCATCGCCACGTTGGAGGAGGCGATGAGCCCGGCGGTGGGACCGGCGGCCCAGGCGAGCCCCGACAGGAACGTCCAGAGGATCAGCAGGGCCAGGAAGAGGGCTCCGTGCGCGCCCGTCAGGTAGCCGAAGAAGGTCGACAGGGCGAGGCTGGCGCCGGAGGCGAGGGCGAGGGTGGGGCGGGGGCGCCAGGAACGCTGGAAGGTGGCGATGGCCGCCTGGAAGGCGCCGAACGCGGAGGACGCGGCGACGGCGGGGCCGAAGACCGCGAGCGAGAAGCCGACGACGAGGGCGAGACCGAGGGCGGCGCGGGCGGCGACGACGGGTTCGAGCCGCCGCCGCTCGACGGTGAGCCCGGAACGGGCCGTCTGCTTCAGGGCCCGAAGCCAGCTCATGACCTGAGCGTATCCGCCACCGGATCAAACCCGGTCATTTACTACCATCTCGCCCACGAACGGCCGCTGCCGGACGGGGGCCTGGACCCGGGCCGCCGCTCCCCCCGTAGCCGGGGCGGAGTGCGGCCCGCCCGTCCCCGAGTCCCCGCCACTACCGCCACCACCGCTACCCCCGTAGCCCCCGCCGCCCCGGATGCAGGCCGGCGTCGTCCGCTGCCGACTCTCCGTGGGTCCAGCCCGCCTCGTCCCAGGCCGCGCGGACCCGGGTCGTCCGCGTCTCCGGGAAGAGTTCGTCCGTGCGGCTCGTGACCGCGAGGTCGCGGGAGGCCAGGGCCGGGAGAAGGGTCGGGGCCTCGGCCGCCACCCGGCGGGACGTCGCCGAAAGGCGGGCGCCCAGCCGGTTCGCGTACGCGAGCAGGAACGACTGCCGGAAGGACTTCGTGCGCTTGCGCCCGCCGGCCCGCTGCTCCGCCTCCGCCCGCGTCATCGCCGCCGTCCCCTGCACGAGCAGCGACGTGTACAGCAGTTCCACCGGGTCGAGGTCCCCCTCGAAGCCGATCACCGTCGAGAAGCCGTACGACTCGTTCCACACCGCGCGGCAGTGGTTCGCCGTCGCCACCGCGTCGAGCAGGATCGCCTTCGCCTGCTCGTACGGCGGCTCCACCCCGATCCTGATCGCCCCCGGCGTCTCCGGCGACGGCGCGCCCGCCGCGAGCGTCGCCTCGTCCAGGCTGTGCCGGGCCATCAGTTCCTGGGCCTTGGCGGTGAGCGCCTCCGCCTCCTCCGGGTACCCCGTCGCCTCCGCCTTCGCGAGCAGCGCCCTGATCCGGCTGAGCATCCGGGGTTCTCCGGCCACCGCCGGCGGCAGCGCCTCCCCGGGGACCGGCCCGACCGCGTCCAGGCGCGGCAGCCGGACCAGGAGCCGGTACAGCTCGAGCACGGTCGTCGCGTACGAGAAGCGGTCCGCCCGCCGGCCGGGCGTCGCGTCCAGCTCGTCGAGCTGCGTCCGCCAGCGGCGCGGCAGCGTCCCGTACCGCTCGGTCTCGGACCGGATCAGTCCGGTGAGGACCCGGAGGTGCTCGTCCGACAGGTCACGCCGGGCGAGGCGCACGAGGTCCGCCGGCTGCCAGCCCCGCGTCCACAGCGTCCGTACGAACTCCTCGCCGCGTCGCGCCAGCTCCGCGTCGGCGCCCCGGTCGGCGGCCAGCAGCGACGCCGCCGTGTCGAGCGACCCGTCGTCGCTCGCGTACAGCGCCTCGAAGGCCTTGCCGATGGTGGTGGCCCCGGTACTCACGCCGTGTCCCTCGCGTCGCCGATGGGGCCGTTCGCGCCGGCGTCCCGCGCACCCCTCGCGTCCCTCGCGTCCCACTCCTCGCGCGACCGGGCGATCACCGCCCGGTGATCAAGCGACCAGTCGACGAGCTGTTTGATCAGCCGGGTCATGTGGTGGCCGGTCTCCGTCAGCGCGTACTCCACCTGCGGCGGCGTCGTCGGGTAGACCGTCCGCGAGACCAGGCCGTCCCGTTCGAGACGGCGGAGCGTCAGGGTCAGCATCCGCTGCGAAATCCCGGTGACCAGCCGCTGGAGCTCCCTGAACCGCCGGGGTCCCGGCGAGAGTTCGACGACCACATGCACGGTCCACTTGTCGCCGAGCCGGTCCTGGACGTCCCGTACCCCGCACTCCTCCGCACAGCTCACCAAGGGTTCGGTGGTTACCTCCGTGTGCCCCTCGGACATTGATGTGCCTCCTTACGCGATCTTCCCCGTCCCCTCACGATGGTCTCAGCCATCTCGACCCCTGGGGGAAATCATGCTGCTCGTCACCGGTGTATCCGGCGCTCTCGGCTCGCTCGTCGCCGAACGGCTCGCCGGCCGTGACGACGTCGTCCTCGGTACGCGCGCGGGGCTGCCCGGCACCCGCCGCCTCGACTTCGACGCGCCCGAGACCCTGCCGGACGCCTTCGCCGGGATCGGCACGCTGCTCCTGATATCCGCCGGTTACGGGGAGGACGACACGGTCGTCGCCCGGCACGAGGCCGCGATCTCGGCCGCCGAGCGGGCGGGCGTCCGGCACGTCGTGTACACGAGCCTCTCCGGCGACGGCGACCACCTCACGTACGCGCTCGCGCACCGCTGGACCGAGCGGCGGCTGCGGCGCTCCACCACCCTCGACTGGACGATCCTCCGCAACGGCCTCTACGCCGAGTTCCTCACCTGGATCGCCGCTCCCGACGCCGACAACCGCATCACCGGCCCCCTCGGCAACGGCCGCCTCGCCGCCGTCGCCCGCGCGGACCTCGCCGATGTCGCCGCCTCCGTGGCGACGGACCCGGCCGCCCACCGGAACCGGGTGTACGAGCTCGTCGGCGAGCGCCCCCTCGGCGGCGCCGACCTCGCTGCGGCCCTGGGCGCCACGTACGCCCCCGGCACGCTCGCCGCCGCCCGCGCCTCGATCGCCGCCTCCGGGGCCACGCCCTTCCAGGTCCCGATGCTGGCGAGCACGTACTCGGCGATCGCCCACGGCTTCATGGACGGTTCGGGGGTCGAGAGTGACCTGCGGGCGCTGCTCGGCGGCCGTGAACCCCTCGACGCGCTCGACGTGTTCGTGAAGGCCGTACGCAACGGGTAGGTAGGGCCAGGCATACCTCCAGGACGCCCGGCAGTGGTCGTGATCGGCGGCGGCGGAAACGGTTCGCTTGAGCCATGACCACGACCACCGCCGCCGTCACCACAACCGGCACCGCCACGGCCACCATCACCACCGCTGTACGGCTCCGAGGGCTCGCCCGGCACCACCGGGGCGGCGTCCGCGCCCTCGACGGCGTCGACCTCGACTTCCACGCCGGGACCTTCACCGCCGTCATGGGCCCTTCCGGCTCCGGCAAGTCCACGCTGCTCCAGTGCGCGGCGGGTCTCGACCGGCCCACCGTCGGGCGGGTGGAGGTCGGCGGCACCGCTCTGGAGGGGCTGAGCGAGCGGCGCCTGACGCTGCTGCGGCGGGACCGGATCGGTTTCGTCTTCCAGTCCTTCAACCTGCTGCCCTCCCTGACGGCGGCACAGAACGTGGCCCTCCCCCTCCGGCTCGCCGGCCGCCGCCCGTCCCGCACGGAGGTACGGGAGGCGCTGGCCCGCGTGGGGCTCGCGGGACGGGAGCGGCGCCGACCCGGGGAACTCTCCGGCGGGCAGCAGCAACGGGTGGCCATCGCGCGCGCGTTGATCACCCGCCCGGCCGTCCTCTTCGGCGACGAGCCGACCGGCGCGCTCGACTCGACGACGAGCCGCGAGGTGCTCGACATGCTGCGGGAGCTGGTGGACCGGGACGGGCAGACGATCGTCATGGTCACCCACGACCCGGTGGCGGCGGCCCGCGCGGACCGGGTGGTCTTCCTGGTGGACGGGCGGGTGGCGGGCGAACTGCCGGCCCCGACGGTGGAGACGGTCGCGACGCGGATGACGAGGCTGGAGACGGGGGCGGCGGCGCCGGCAGCGCCGGAGAGCCCCGCGCCGGCGCCGACCGCAACCCCTTCCGCCCCCTCCGCCCCCAGGAGGCTCTCGTGCTGACCGTCGTCCTGGCCGGGCTCCGGGACCGCTGGGCCTCCTTCCTCGGGGGGTTCGTCGCCCTCGCACTCGGCGTCGGGCTGCTCGTGACCATGGGACTCGGCCTCTCCGCCACCTTTGACGCGCCCGAGCGTTCTCCCCAGCGGTTCGCCTCCTCGCCCGTCGTCGTGCAGGGTCAGGACCGGCTGACGCTCGATGTGCGGCGCGGGCCCGAGACGGCGTCCGTCGCACACCGGCTCGACCGTCCACAGCCTGTGGACAGCGAACTCCTCCGTGAACTCCGCGCCCGCTGGACGGTCACCACCTCCGGCGGCCCCGACGCCGTCGGCGTCGACGCCCCCGCCGCCGAGGTCAGGGCCCTCGTGGGCGACCGCGCCCGGGTTCTCACCGGCGGCGAGCGCCGGCACGCCGACCCCGAACCCGAGCGGGACGCCAACGCGCTCGTCGGCCTCAACGCCCTCCTCGGCACCTCCGGCGGCGTCACCGCCTTCGTCTCCGTCTTCGTCGTCGCCTCCACCTTCGCGTTCGCCGTGGCGCTGCGCCGCCGCGAGTTCGGGCTGCTCAGGACCGCAGGAGCCACCCCCGGGCAGATCAGGCGGCTCCTCCTCGCCGAGGCCACGGCGCTCGGCGTGCTCGCCTCCGGCGCCGGCTGCGCACTCGGCGCCCAGGGCGCGCCCCTGCTCGCCGGGACCCTCGTCGACGGCGGCCTGGCCCCCGAGTGGTTCACGGTCGACGGAGGGCCCGTCTGGCCTTTTCACGCCGCCTTCTGGACGGGCGTGACCGTCGCCGTCGCCGGGGCCGTCGCCGCCTCCCGGCGCGCGGGGAAGGTCGCGCCGACGGCGGTGCTCCGCGAGTCGGACGTCGACGCCGACGCCCTGCCCTTCGGCCGGGCCCTGCTCGGCGCTGCCCTGCTCCTGTCGGGCCTCGGGCTCCTCGTCTGGACATGCGCCACGGACCCCTCCGCGCTGCTCAAGCGGAAGACGCACACGACCCTTCCGATGCTCCTGATCACCGGCGTCGCCCTGCTCTCCCCGCTGCTCGTACGGCCGGTGGCCCGGCTGCTGCGGACGCGCGGGGCGGTGGGCACGCTGGTACGGGAGAACAGCGCGGCCTCCGTACGCCGTACCGCCGCCGTCGCCGCTCCTGTCCTCGTAACCGTGGCGCTCGCCGGGACGCTCTTCGGCTCGGCGACGAGCATCACGCGTACGAAGGGGGTCGAGGCGCGGGAGCAGACGACCGCCCAGTACGTCGTCGCCGGCGCGGACCTGAAGCCCGTGACGGCGCCGCCGGGTGCGGTCGTGTCCCCCACCGGGGCGACCTCGATCTTCGTACGGGACGGGGCCGAGGCCGTCGTCAAGTACGGGGCGCGGGCGGTCTCCGACCCGGCGGCCTTCGCCGACCTGGCACGGCTGCCCGTGGTCGCCGGTGACCTGCGGGACCTCGACGACCGGTCGATCGTCGTCAACGAGGAGTTCGAGCGGCGCCGCGTGGGCGAGACCGTCGAGGTCTGGCGGGCGGACGGGACCGGTCCGGTACGGCTCCGGGTGGCGGCCGTCCTCGCCCTGGGGACCGGCGACAACGGGCCGTACGTCACCCGGGCGAACGCCCCCGGCTCCGCCCACGACCGGATCGAGGCACGCGGCGGTGGTACGGCCACTCCGCACGCCCTGGCGGCGAGCGGCGGCACCGTCAGGACCGCCGACGCGTGGGCGGACGTCGGCCACCGGTCGAGCGACAACCCGCAGAAGCGGCTCGGCATGGTCCTCGTCCTCGGCATCGCCCTCGTCTACACGGTGATCGGCCTGGCCAACACCCTGCTCATGGCGACCTCGGTACGCGGTGGGGAACTGTCCTCGCTGCGGCTCGCCGGCGCCACCCGGGCCCAGGTCCTGCGGGTGGTGACGGGCGAGGCGACGCTCGCCGTCGCGATCGGCACCGTCCTCGGTCTCGCGGTGACCGCCCTCGTCCTCGGCACCCTGGGCGCGGGCCTGGCCGCCCTCTCGGCACCGGTGGCCCTGGCCCTCCCCTGGGCCACGGTCGGCGGGACGGCGGGCGTGTGCGCGGCGGTCGCGGTCGCCGCGTCGGCCCTCCCCGCGTGGCGCCTGACGCGCTGAGCGGCGAAGGTGGACGGACGGGGCGGTGACCGGGGTCGGAGCCGGGTCACCGCCCCACCCGGTTCCCCCGGGAGACGTCACGCGTCGAGTCACGCCACGTCCCCGCCCCTCACCCCACAGCGGACTTCGCCGCCCTCCACTCCGGTGCCAGGACCGCCCAGACCTCCTGGTCGTGGAGCCGTCCCCGGTAGGGGTAACTCTCCCTCAGGACCGCCTCTCTGCTCATGCCGAGCCGTCGGGCCACCGCGATGCTCGGCTCGTTGTCGGAGGACACCACCCACTCCACCCGGTGGATCCCCCGTATCTCGATCGCCCAGTCGATGAGCGCCCTCGCCGCCCGGGTCACCAGGCCCTTCCCGGCGGCCGCCGGCTCCAGCCAGCAGCCCGCCTCGGCCGTGCCCTGGCCGGTGTCCAGCTGCCGCAGGATGACGGCGCCGACGAGGGTGCCGTCCGACCAGATGCCGTGGATGCGGCCGGTGTCGGTGGCCGTCTTCTCCGCGTACAACCGGAGGAAGGCGCGGCTCGACTCCAGGTCCGTGACGACGTCGGGGAGTCCGTTGCGGGCGCCGATGAACTCCCGTCCCCGATCCATGTGCGCCAGGAACTCGTCTGCCTGCCACGGTTCGAGCGGGCGCAGTTCCGCTCCGTCGTCGCCCAGGGGTGTCGCGTACATCATCGTCGCCTTCCACGGTCGGATCCAGCACTCACGGCTGAGGATCTTCCCACCCCTCGCCCGGCACTCACCCCCAGCTCACCCGGATCTCACCCTGAGTTCGCCCCGAGCCACCCCGAGCTCGGCCCTCGCTCCGCCCACGCCGGGCCCTCGCCCGGCCCTCTCCCCTCCCTCGCCCCCGAGGGGCCTACGGGATCAGGACCAACTTGCCCCGCACATGCCCCGACTCGCTCAGTTCCTGCGCGCGTGCCGCCTCCTTCAGGGGGAGCGTTTCGGCGAGCCGGATCGTGAGGGTGCCCGCCTCCCACGCGCGCGCGTGGGCCGTGAGCCCGGCTCGTACGGCGTCCGGGTCGCCCATGACCCCGGTGAAGGTGATGCCGTGCTTCTCGGCGTCGATGTCCGCGATCGTCGCGATCCGCTCCTTCGCAGCGCCCTCCTCCCCGCCAAGGAGCTCGATCGCGACCGGCAGCACCCCATGGCCGGCCGCGTCGAAGACCGCGTCGACGCCGTCGGGGGCGGCCGCCCGGACCCGGTCGGCCAGACCGTCCCCGTACGCCACGGGGATCGCGCCGAGTTCGCGCAGGTAGACGTGGTTGGGCTCGGACGCGCTGCCGATCACCGTGACCCCGGCCGCGACGGCGAGCTGCACGCCCACCGAGCCGACGACCCCCGCGGCTCCGTGCAGGAACAGGGTCTCGCCCGCCCGCACACCGATCAGGTCCAGGACTCGCTGTGCCGTCTCCGCCGCCACCGGGAGGCTCGCGGCGGCCGCCCAGGAGAGCCCTGCGGGCTTGGGCACGACGAGGTCGGCGATGGCGTACTGGGCGTAGGCGCCGGTCTTCGTCCAGCCGAGGACCTCGTCGCCGACGGCCAGGTCGGTGACGCCCTCACCGAGCTTGTCGACGGTGCCGGCGAACTCCAGGCCCGGGACGGCCGGGAAGGTCGTCGGGTAGAACGCCTCGACCCAGCCGTAACGCCGCTTCCAGTCCACCGGGTTGACCCCGACGGCCGCGACCTTGACGCGGACCTCGCCGGGGCCGGGCTCCGGTACGGCGACGCCGGTCGCGTGACGCAGCACCTCGGGGCCACCGAACTCCTCGTACACGATCGCTTCCATCTCAGCCTCCACAGTGGTTCGTTCGCGGCTCTCGCCCCTCGACACGCCCCAGCCTGCGCCTCAGACCACCCACCCCCCGCCCTCCCGACGGCCAGTACCACCTGGCCGAAAGGCCAGCCGTGACCTGGCCCTCCCCGCGTAGGCTCGACCGCATGGACGCGCTCACGCTGACCACCGCGTACGAGATCATCCGGCAGCCGCTCGGGGAGATCCTTCCTAAGGTCTCGGCGGCCCTCGCGCCCCTCGTCCCGCACGTGGACGCGGCCGAACTCTCCACCCACTGCGCCCACTCCCCGTTCAAGGCACTCGGCGGTACGGAGCTGCTGACCGCCGCCGAACTGGCGCCGCTGCTCGCGGCGGGCGTGCCCGGGAGCCCTTGGCAAGGGACGGCGACGATCGGCGGCCGGGAGCGGCAGGTCGTCGCCGTCACGACCCACGCGACCGTGCGCGGGGCGGTTCTCGTGCTCGTACGGGAGGACGGCGCCGCCCCGGTGGGCCCGGCCGCGCTCACCGTGGCGCAAGCCCTGTGGGACCTGGTGTCGGGGCACTTCGACCGGTTCGCGACGGAGGCGCTGCCGGGAGCCCTCGCCCGTTCACGGGCGGCCGCCGACACGCGCGCGCGTGTGATCGCGGAACTGACGGCCTCGCACACGGCGGCGCTCTCCGGCGTCCTCGGGGTGTTGCGGAGCCGGGCCCTGGACGACACCACGGCCCGGACGACCGCGACCGACCTGGCCGCTTCGGCGCTGGTCGAGATGCGGGCCGAGCAGCGGCGGGACCGGGCCCTCGCGGAGGAGCCGGCCCGGGACGCCTTCGACCGGCTCGCCGGCGAGCTGCGGCCGATGCTGCGGCACAGCCAGGTCCGGCTCGACCTGGGGGCGCCCGACTCGGACCGGTCGGTCGCGGCGGACGTCGCGCACAGTGCGCGGTCGATCGTCCGGTCCCTGCTCCTGATCGTGCTCGAACAGGACTCGGTGCGCCGGATCCACGTCGGCTGGCAGCTGACCGAACACGAGCTGCGGGCGTCCGTACGGGACGACGGCGCGGGCGCGCTCGCCCCCTGCGACCTGGGGGCGGGCACGATCCGGGACCGGCTCGACGTGCTCGGCGGGCGGCTCGACATCGATGCCGTCCCGGGCTGGGGCACGACGATCACGGCGGTGCTCCCCCTGGCGGCGCCGGCCGCCCCGGTCGAGGCGGCGCACCCGCTGTCCGGCCTCGGCGAACGGGAGGTGGAGGTCCTGCGCCACCTGGCCCTGGGCCACCGCAACCGCCGCATCGCCGAGGAGCTGCACATCAGCGAATCGACGGTGAAGTTCCACGTCGCGAAGATCCTGAACAAGCTCTCGGTCAACTCCCGGGGCGAGGCGGCGGCCCTCTTCCACGCGGCCGCGTAGGACCCACGCGGCGGCGTAGGACTCACGCGCCCGCGTAGGACCGGACGGCGGTGCCCTCCCCCGGCTCGCCTTCCGGGCGTTGTCAGTGCCGGGTGCCAGACTCGCACCCATGACCGAGAGGTGGGCGCTGGCGGCCGAGGCCGAGGGGGACGGGGCGCTGCTCGTCCCCCTCGGCCCGGACGGCCTGCCCGCCGGCGAGGTGCGGCGCGAGCCGGACCTGGTGGCGGCCGTACGGACCCGCCCCGAGGTGGCCCGATGGGTGTGGCGGTCGACGGCCGAGGTGTACCCCCGGCTGCTCGCCGCCGGCGTCCGGGTCGAGCGGTGCTACGACATGGAGGACGCCGAGCAGCTGCTCCTGGGCCACGAGGGCCGCCTCGGCGAGCCCCGTTCGGCGGCGGCGGCCTGGGCGCGCCTGCGGAACGGGCCGGTGCCCCCCGACCCGCCGCAGCGCGGCGCCGAGCCCGGTTCGCAGGACTCGCTGTTCGAGCCGCGGCCGGTGGTCTCCGTACCGTTCGACGCCCTCCTCGCGGTCTACGCGGAGCAGCTGCGCCGCCACGACAGGGCGGAGCACCCGGGCAGGATGCGGCTGCTCACGGCCGCCGAGTCGGCGGGCATGCTGGTGGCCGCCGAGATGCACCGGGCGGGGCTGCCGTGGCGGGCGGACGTGCACCGGGACCTGCTGCACGAACTGCTGGGCGAGCGGTACGCGGGCGGGGGCGAGCCGCGCCGCCTCGCCGAGCTCGCGGAGGAGGTGTCCGCAGCCTTCGGCCGCCGGGTCCGGCCGGACCTGCCCGCCGACGTGGTGAAGGCCTTCGCGCAGGCGGGCGTCCGGCTGAAGTCGACCCGCCGCTGGGAGCTGGAGGAGGTCGACCATCCGGCGGTGGAGCCGCTGATCGCGTACAAGAAGCTCTACCGGATCTGGACGGCCCACGGCTGGTCATGGCTCCAGGACTGGGTGAGGGACGGCCGTTTCCGCCCGGAGTACCTGCCGGGGGGCACGGTCAGCGGTCGCTGGACGACGAACGGCGGCGGGGCCCTGCAGATCCCGAAGGTGATCCGGCGGGCGGTGGTCGCGGACCCCGGCTGGCGCCTGGTGGTGGCCGACGCCGACCAGATGGAGCCGCGCGTGCTCGCCGCGATCTCCCGGGACCCGGGCCTGATGGAGGTCGCGGGGCACCCCGACGACCTCTACACGCGGCTTTCGGACCGGGCCTTCTCCGGCGACCGCGACCACGCCAAGATCGCGCTCCTGGGCGCGATCTACGGGCAGACCAGCGGCGACGGCCTGAAGAACCTGGCGGCGCTGCGGCGCCGCTTCCCGCGCGCGGTGGCGTATGTCGACGATGCGGCGAAGGCGGGCGAGGAGGGCCGGCTCGTGCGGACCTGGCTGGGCAGAACCAGCCCGCGGGCGGTGGGCGCGGGCGACGACGGGGAGGCGGGCCTACCGCAGGAGGGCGGTGAACCGGTTGCGGAGGAGGGTGAGTTCGTTCCCGGTTACGCCTCGGGGAACGCGCGGGCGCGGGGCCGGTTCACCCGTAACTTCGTGGTGCAGGGCAGCGCGGCCGACTGGGCGCTGCTGATGCTGGCGGCGCTGCGGCGGTCGCTCGCGGGGATGCGGGCGGAGCTGGTGTTCTTCCAGCACGACGAGGTGATCGTGCACTGTCCGGCGGAGGAGGCGGAGGCCGTCACGGAGGCGATCCGGGCGGCAGGGGACGAGGCGGGCCGGATCGCGTTCGGGGAGACGCCGGTACGGTTCCCGTTCACGACGGCCACGGTCGAGCGGTACGCGGACGCCAAGTAGGGCGGGCCGCTTCGGCAGTACGCGCACGCCGAGGAGGCGCGAGGGCCCGGTCCCTGACGAGGCGCGGTGCGGCGCGGCGGTACGGGTTTCCCGTACCGCCACGCCTCCCCCGTCACTTCAGGGGCAGCTTCTGCCACTTCGGGCTCAGCGCGATCGCCTTCAGCTGCTCCATGGTCAGCGCGGGCTTGGCGCGCGTGGCGTCCTCGTGCTGGGCCCCGGTGTTGAAGGCCGACACGACGACCCGGAAGCCCGCCGGCGTGATGGTGTCCGCGGTCCACCACACGACGCCCGCGCCGCTCTTCTCACCGGGCTGCTGGGTGAGCTTGACCCTACGGCCGTCGGGGAGCGTGGTGACGTCCCCGCTGCCGAAGATGCTGTCGGCCACGTCCGCCATGTTCGGCTGGACGTTGATCTGGACGAGGCTCTTGCCCTTGCCGTCGTCGACGACGACGAAGCCGTAGCCACCCTCCGCGCCCTTGTCGGTGACCGTGAGGCCCTTGGGCAGGAGGGAGCGCAGGGTGGCCTGCACGACCGGGCCGCTCGGCTCGGCGGGCACCCGGTCGGTGGCGCTCGGCCGCTTCATCTCCGGTTCGGTCGGGAGCTGCTTCAGGAGCGGCAGCCAGGCGTCGGCGGTGACCAGGGCCTTCAGCTGGGCGGGGCTGAAGGGCGGGTTCTCGCGGCTGATCGCGGCGCCCTTCTCGGCGGCGGCGTTGTACTCGCTCGCGTCGATGAGGAAGCCGTCCTTGGTGAGCAGGACCGCCCGCCAGTTCTTGGTCTCCTCGCGCCTGTCGGGGTACTCGTACCCCTGGTAGACCATCAGCCGGGCGCCGTTCGGCAGGCGTTCGCTGGTGCAGTCGTCGAAGGAGACGTGGACCCTGGAGGGGCACGTCACCCGGTCGTCCCCCGCCTCGCCGTCGCCGGAGGCGCGGTAGAGGCCGACGGTGACGCCGGCCTTGCCCTTCCCGTCGTCGTAGACGCCGCCGACGTGCTGGCCCTGGCCGTCCAGGTTGTCGATCGCCCAGGTGCCGGCCGGGGTGTTGGCCTGGAGGACGGCCGCGAGGTCCTTGACGGGGATCTGGGCCTGGTACGGCTTGTTCGGCACGGTCTCGGCCTGCCCGGTGCCCTTGGTCGGCTTGGGGCCGCTGGGGGCCGCCACGGAGACGCGCTCCGGCGCTCCGGCGGGCGAGAGCAGAGAGCCGCCGTACACCCCGCCGATGCCGATGGCGGCGAGCGCGAGGGCGCCGCCGGTCACGGCGAGGCGGCGGCGGACGAGGCGGCGCCGGCCGCGCTGGAGGCCGCCGGTGACCAGCTCGCGCCGGTCGTCGGCGGCGAAGCCGTCACCGGTGCGGCGCAGGACCGCGCCGAGCTCCTCCTCGAATCCCTCGTGCTGAGGGTGGTCGTTCTGAGGCATGTCGAATTCACCGTCTCCGGTTGGTGGGAAGGGCGGGGGGTGGTGCGAGAGATACAGGCGGTGCGGGAGGTTCAGGCAGGGCAGGCGGTGCAGGAGGTTCAGGCAGGGCAGGCAGGGCAGGCAGTGCAGGCGCTACCCGCCCGAACGTCCGTGGTCAGCGGGCGGCGAACTCGGCGATGCTGCCGCCGAGCCGCTCCCGCAGCTTTCCGAGCGCCCGTACGGAGCGGGTGCGTACCGCGGCGGAGCTGACGTGCAGCGCGTCGGCGGTCTCCTCGATGCTGCGGTCCTCCCAGTACCGCAGCACGACGACCGCACGGTCCTTGGGCGCGAGTCCGGCGAGCGCGTCGAGCAGCGCGATCCGGAGCGCCGGGTCCTCACCGGTGTCGGGGGCGCGGTCGGGAAGTTCGCCGAGCGGGCGTTCGGTGGCCGAGCGGCGCCGCTGGTGGCTGAGGAACGTGCGGACGAGCACGGTCTGGGCGTACGCGGCGGGGTTGCCTATCCGTGCGATGCGGCCCCACAGGGCGTACATCCGGCCGAGCGTCTCCTGCGTGAGGTCCTCGGCGAGGTGTGTGTCCCCGCTGGTCAGCAGGCACGCCGAGCGAAACAGATGGCCCGAGCGTGCGGAGGCGAACTCCAGGAACTCGTCCACGCGGGACTTTCTCATGCCCCTCCTTTCCCTCGTGGTCACGTGGTGTGGTCGCCGTACACCTCATTGACGCGACGGGGGCGGGCAAATGTTTCAGCGCCGATCGCGGATTTTTTCGCCGCGCCCCACTCGACGCATCCAAAGAACCGGAATCGGGTAATCCCCTTGTATGAACACTCTCAGCGCAGCCCAGACCCTGGCCGCGGGAGTCTGGCAGTCAGGCCTCGGCCAGTTCCTCGCCGGGCTCGTCGTGGTCTTCGTACTGATCGGGGCGGTCTACCTCGGATTCCGGGTCCGCGACCGCGAATCCCGCACGCCCAAGCCGGACGAGCAGCCGCAGCGGCCGGAGACCGACCGGCTGCCCGGTGAGATGTCCGAATACCGCCGACCGGCCGAGATGCCGCAGACCGACGGCGAACACCGGCTCATGCCGTACCAGCTCAAGAACGCCGGCAGCACGGAAACCTCGCCGGAACCGCCGAGCGAGGAGAAGCGCAAGTGGGGCGGGATCTCCAGCGGAGGCTTCGGCAGCGGGGGCACCGGCCACGGCGACTGACGCGACCAACCCTCTCGAAGCCGTAGTCGTTGCCTTCCCTGACGACGGAGGCCGTATCCCGTGGATGACAGAGCCGTCCCCACCACCACCGCTCCGGAGGCGCGCCTCCGGGCGGTGGCGTACCGCCTGCTCGGCACGTACGCCGAGGCCGACGAGGCGGTGGAGGAGGCGAGAAGCAGCCGGCGGTGGCCGGACGATCCGACCATCGCCGTGGCCGCGGCCTGCCTGACCCGGCTCCGCGCCCGAGAGACGCACCACGACGACCCCCCGGGCCGGACCCCCGGAGAGCCGGCGGCTCTGGACGGGCTGACGCCCCCGGAACGGCTGGCGTTCGTCCTCCACGACGAGTTCCAGGTCCCGTACGAGGAGATCGCCCCGATCCTGGAGCACGCCCCGGTCGCCGCCCGCCGCCTCGCGGGCCGGGCCAGACACCGACTGCGGGACGCGGAGGAAATGCCGGAAGCCGTCTAGCCGACCGGGGTCACACTCCCCGCCTCACTCCCCCAGAACACGCCCCGCGCGCGAGGCGACATGGGCGGGCGGCACGGAGTCCGGGGGCAGGACGGGGTCGGTGACCGGGTCGCCGAACGTGGTGACCACCGGCAGCACCCCCGCCCACAGGCCGAGCGCCGCGTCCTCGGAGTCCCCGTCGTCCGGCGGGCCGCTCCGGGTCTTGACCGAGGCCTCGGTGAGATCGAGCGCGATGACCGCGGTCGCGGCCAGCTCCTTGCGGCTGGGCTGCCGCACGTACTCCCACTGCCCCGGCGAGCTCTGCTCGGTGAGCGCCCGGAGGCCGCGCAGCTTCTCGTCCGGGTCGGTGACCAGGCGGGGTACGCCGTAGATCATCGCGCAGCGGTAGTTGACCCCGTGCTCGAACACGGAGCGGGCGAGCACGAGCCCGTCGACATGGGTGACCGTGACGCACACGGTGGCGTCGGGCGCCTGGACGAGACTGCGGCTGGCGACCGAACCGTGCAGGTACAGCTGCCCGCCGTCCACCCCGTACGCGGTCGGCACCACCATCGGCGTGCCGTCGACGGTGACCCCGAGATGGCAGAGGAACCCGGCCCCGAGCACGGCCTCCAGATCGGCCCGCCGATGACTCCCCTTCTCCCGCATCCGCCGCAACCGGGTCCGCTCGGTGACGACGAGCTCCTCCTCGCCACTGCCGGACGTGACGGTGCTCGTGACGGTGTCGCTCACATTTACCCCCCTGGCTCCCTGTTCCCCGACCGAAAAGCCCCGGGGCCTCAGAGCCCCAGGGCATGAAAAAACCCCAGGTCACGGCGAGTGAGTCCTGGGGTAATTCCGAGCCGCCTTCGGGATTCGAACCCGAGACCTACGCATTACGAGTGCGTTGCTCTGGCCAGCTGAGCTAAGGCGGCGTGCCGTGCAGACCCATGTTGGGTGCAGCAGCGCCGCCAAGTCTACACAGTTTCGCGGGGTGCTCCGACCACCCCCGGATCATGCCTGCGAGCAGCGCTTTCCGGCTTGCGGAGGGGTGCCTTCCAGGAGGTACGTGTTGATCGCCGTGTCGACGCAGTCGCTGCCCCGGCCGTACGCCGTGTGGCCGTCGCCCTCGTAGGTCAGGAGGGTGCCGGAGGAGAGCTGGGCGGCGAGGGATTGGGCCCACTTGTACGGGGTGGCCGGGTCGCGGGTGGTGCCGACGACCAGGATCGGGGCGGCGCCCTCCGCGGTGATGCGGTGGGGGCGGCCGGTGGGCGGGGCCGGCCAGGACGTGCAGTTGAGGGCCGCCCAGGCGAGGCCCTTGCCGAAGATCGGGGAGGCCTTCTCGAAGGACGGGACGGCCTTCTCGACGTCGGCGGGACCTCCGTAGGCGGGCGGCAGGTCCAGGCAGTTCACGGCGGCGTTGGCGAACATGAGGTTGGCGTACGTGCCGTCCGGCTCACGCTCGTAGTAGCTGTCGGCCAGCGCGAGGAGGCCGGAGCCCTCGCCGCCGATCGCCCGGGTGAGGGCCTCCCGCAGCTGGGGCCAGGCCCCCTCGTCGTACATCGCCGCGATCACGCCCGTGGTGGCGAGGGACTCGCCGAGCGGGCGGCTCTCGCCGGTGGGCACGGGCTCCGCGTCCACGTCGCGGAAGAACTTCTTCAGCGCCTCGCCGGCCGCCTCCACCGAACCGGTGCCCAGGGGGCAGTCCGGCTGGCGGACGCAGTCGGCGGCGAAGGCCCGGAACGAGGTCTCGAAGCCGGCGGTCTGGTCGCGGTTGAGGTCGACCGCGGGCAGGGACGGGTCCATGGCCCCGTCGAGGACGAGGCGGCCGACCCGGTCCGGGAAGAGTTCGGCGTAGGTGGCGCCGAGGAACGTGCCGTACGACGCCCCCACGTAGCTGAGCTTCGCGTCGCCGAGCACCGCCCGCAGGATGTCCATGTCACGGGCCGTCTCGACGGTGGAGACGTGCGGCAGGATCTTCCCCGAGCGCTTCTCGCAGCCGGCCGCGAACTCCTTGAAGGCGGCACTGAGCGCGGTGGTCTCGGCGGCGTCGTCGGGGGTCTGGTCGACCTGCGTGTACGTGTCCATCTGCGGGCCCGTCAGACAGTCGACGGGCTCGCTGCGGGCGACTCCGCGCGGGTCGACGGCCACCATGTCGTAGCGGGCCCGGACGGGTGAGGGATAGCCGATGCCCGCGTACCCCTGGAGATAGCCGACGGCGGAGCCCCCGGGGCCGCCCGGGTTGACCAGGAGCGAACCGAGCCGCTCACCGGGGCCGGTCGCCCGGACCCGCGAGACGGCCAGCTTCACCTCGCCCCCGTCCGGCTTCGCGTAGTCGAGCGGGGCGCGCAGGGTCGCGCACTGGAAACCCTCGACTCCGCAGTCACGCCACATCAGCTTCTGGGAGTAGAACGTCTTCAGGGCCTCCGGCGAGGAGGAAGGGGCGGCCGGCCGGGCCGCCGTGGTGCGGGACGCCGCCGCGTCGCTTCCGCCCGTGCAGCCGGAGAGGATCAGCCCGGCGGCCGCGAGGGCCGACGCGGACGTACGGAGCAAACGCCTGGAGTCCATTCCCGGAGCGTATCCGGACGGGTACGTACCGTGTCCAATCGCGTCATCCCTCCCCATGCCGTCCCCTGTGCCGACCCCATGCCCTCCCCTACGACCTCCCCTACGCCGTCCCCCTACGCCGTCCGGTTCAGCCCCGCAGCGCCATCGTCATCGCCTCCACCGCGAGCAGCGGCGCCACGTTCCGGTCGAGGGCCTCACGGCAGGCCAGGACCGCCTCGATACGGCGGAGGGTGCGCTCCGGGGGGGTGTCGCGGGCGATCCGCTCGATCGCGTCCCGCACGTCCGTGTTGGCGAGGGCCGAACGCGAGCGGAGCTGAAGGGCGAGGACATCGCGGTAGAAGCCGGTGAGGTCGGTGAGCGCGAGGTCCAGGCTGTCGCGCTGCGTACGCGTCCTGCGCCGTTTCTGCCGCTCCTCCAGCTCCTTCATCGCACCGGCCGTACCGCGCGGCATCCGGCCGCCCTGGGACGCGCCGAGCGCCGCCTTCAGCTCGTCCGTCTCCTTGACGTCGACCTCCTCCGCGACCTGCTTCGCGTCCTCGGCGGCCGCGTCCACCAGCTCCTGGGCGGCCCTGAGGCAGCCGCCGATGTCGTCGACGCGCAGCGGCAGCTTGAGGACGACGGCTCTGCGCGCGCGGGCCCGCTCGTCCGTCGCGAGCCGCCGGGCCCGGTCGATGTGCCCCTGGGTGGCGCGGGCAGCGGCCAGCGCCGCCTCCGGCTCGATGCCGTCGCGCCGCACCAGGACGTCCGCGACCGCCTCCACGGGTGGGGTGCGCAGGGACAGGTGCCGGCAGCGGGAGCGGATCGTGGGCAGCACGTCCTCGAGGGAGGGCGCGCAGAGCAGCCAGACCGTGCGGGGGGCGGGCTCCTCGACGGCCTTCAGGAGCACGTTGCCCGCGCCCTCGGTCAGCCGGTCGGCATCCTCCAGGACGATGACCTGCCAGCGCCCGCCGGCCGGGGAGAGCTGGGCGCGGCGGACGAGGGCGCGGGTGTCCTTGACGCCGATGGACAGCAGGTCCGTACGGACGATCTCCACGTCCGCGTGGGTGCCGACGAGGGTGGTGTGGCAGCCGTCGCAGAACCCGCAGCCCGGTGCCCCGCCGAGGGCCCGGTCGGGGCTCACGCACTGCAGCGCGGCGGCGAACGCCCGCGCCGCCGTCGCCCTCCCCGACCCCGGCGGACCGGTGAAGAGCCAGGCATGGGTCATCTTCGACGCGTCGGGATCGGGCTCACCTGCGGCATGGGCGGTCACGAGCGCGTCGGCGTCCCGCGCGGCGGCGGCGAGCTGCTCCTCGACCCGTGTCTGTCCGACCAGGTCGTCCCATACGGCCATGTCTGCCCCTCCTCAGGTACGTCCTCCATTGTGGGGCAGCCCACTGACAGGCCCCGCCGGAGTCGGGGCCCTGCCCGTCAGCGGCGGCGCCGAGGCCCCTCGTCCTCGTCGTCGTGCGGGCCGAACAGCTCGTCCGCCAGCGTCGGCAGGTCGTCGAGGGGGGTGTCCTCGGCCCAGTCGGAGCGGCGCGGCCTGCCGTTCTCGTCGAGCTGGGGCAGCTCACGGGTCCGGTCGTTCGCGCCGTGCGGCTCCTCCCGCGCGTCCCGGAAGATGCCCGGCGGCACCCGGTCGACGGGGTCGGACGCCCGGGTGTCCCGTACGGGCGGGAGCACGGCGGTCTCCTCCGTGTCGCGCACGGGCGGGATGACAGCGGTCTCCTCGGTGTCCCGTACCGGAGGCACGCCGTTGTCCCGTACCGGAGGTACGTCGTTGTCCCGTACGGCAGGCACATCGGTGTCCCGTACGCGGCGCAGGACCGTGGTCTCGTCGGCGCCGCGCGTCTCCCGGATCCGGGGCAGGGCGGCCGTCTCGGCATCCGGCTTCGTGGTCTTCACGATCGGCGTGGCCACGGTGACCTCGTCGGGGGAGACGGTCGGCGCGTCCGGCGCCCGGTCCACGCGCGCGTCCGTCACGCGATCCGCCCGCGGATCCGCCGCACGGCCCACGCGCGGGTCCGCGGGGCGGTCCGCCCTCGCGTCCGGCTTCACGATCGGGGTCGCCACGGTGACCTCGTCGGCGGACACGCCGGCGGCGCGCGCGGCGCGGGCCGCCTGCTCTGCGGCCTGCTCAGCGGCCTTCTCGGCCGCCACCGTCTCCGCGGCCTTCTCCGCCGCGTCCCGCTGGGCCGCCGCCTTCTCCGCCGCCGCGGCCTTCGCCGCGGCCTCCTTCTCGGCCGCCTTCTTCTCGGCCGCCGCCCGTTCCCGGGCCGCCTTCGCCGCCTCGGCCCGCTGAGCCGCGGCCTTCTCCGCCGCGTCCCGCTCGGCCGCCGCGCGTTCCGCCGCGGCCTTGGCTGCGGCCTCGGCCGCGATCTTCTCCGCTGCGGCCTTCGCCGCTGCCTCCTCCGCCGCCTTCGCGGCTGCGGCGGCCTCGGCCATCCGGCGGGCCTCCTCGGCCCGGAGCAGGGCCTCCTCCGCCTTGCGCTGCTTCTCCAGGCGGCGTTCCTCCGCCTCGGCCCGCAGCCGGGCCTCTTCCTCGGCCTCCTTGCGGAGCCGTTCCTGCTCCTCCTTGCGGGCCTTCTCCTCGGCCGCGAGGCGCCTCCGCTCCTCCTCGGCGGCGGCCTCGGCGGCGAGACGGGCCTCCTCGGCCTTCCGACGGGCCTCCTCCGCCTGCCGTTCGGCCTCCAGGCGGCGCGCCTCTTCCTCCTCGCGCCGCTTGCGCTCCTCCTCCTCGGCGCGGAGCTTGGCGAGCTGCTCCTGGCGCTCGCGCTCCAGGCGCTCCTCCTCGGCCTTGCGCGCGGCCTCTTCCTCCGCGCGGCGCCGCGCCTCCTCCTCGGCCTTCCGGCGGGCCTCCTCGACGGCCTTCACCTCGGCCTCGGAGAGCGGCAGCATCCGGTCGAGCCGGTGGCGTACGACGGTGGTGACGACCTCGGGCTCCTGGCCCGCGTCGACGACGAGGTAGCGGCTGGGGTCGGCGGCGGCGAGGGCGAGGAATCCGGCCCGTACGCGCGCGTGGAACTCCGGCGGCTCGGACTCCAGGCGGTCGGGCGCCTCGGTGAACCGTTCCCGCGCGGTCTCAGGCGAGACGTCGAGGACCACGGTCAGGTGCGGTACGAGACCGTCCGTCGCCCAGCGCGAGATACGGGAGATCTCGGTCGGGGACAGGTCGCGGCCCGCACCCTGGTAGGCCACGGACGAGTCGATGTACCGGTCGGAGAGGACGATCGCGCCCCGCTCCAGGGCGGGCCGGACCAGGGAGTCGACGTGCTCGGCGCGGTCGGCCGCGTACAGCAGGGCCTCGGCGCGGTTCGAGAGCCCCGCCGACGACACGTCGAGGAGGATCGAGCGGAGCCGCTTGCCGATCGGGGTGGCGCCGGGTTCGCGGGTGACGACGACCTCGTGGCCCTTGGCCCGGATCCACTCGGCGAGCGCCTCGACCTGGGTGGACTTGCCGGCTCCGTCGCCGCCCTCCAGGGCGATGAAGAAGCCGGTGGCGGCGGGCGCCTGAGCCGGGTCGGAGCCGCGCAGCGCGTCGCGCAGGTCGCGGCGGAGCGGGACGCCCGCCCGGTCGTCGGTCTTCGCGAGGACGAGCGCGGCGACGGGCAGCAGCAGGGCGCCGACGAGGGCGAGCGTGAAGGCCGCTCCGCCGTGCGCGAGGACGAGGTCGCCGGAGGCGAGGCGGTGCGGGCCGATCGCGGCGGCGAGCAGCGGGGCGGCGAGCGCGCCGATGCCCATGCCGACCCGTGCGGAGGCCTGGAGGTGCTCGGTGGTCCGGGCCCTGCGGGGCTCCTCGGTCTCCTGGTCGACGAGGACGTGGCCGGTGTTCGCGGCGACCCCGGCCGCGTAACCGGCGAGGACGGCGAGGATCAGGACGGTCGCCGTGTCCGGCACCAGGCCCATCGCGATCAGCGCGATCCCGGTGACCGCGGTCACGAGGGCGAGCAGCCGGCGCCGGGAGAGCACGGGCAGCACGGAGCCGGCGGTGCGGATGCCGACGGCGGTGGCGCCGCTGAGCGCCAGGATCAGGAGGGCGTACGTGACGGGGCCGCCGCCCAGGTCGTACGCGTGGAGGACGGCGACGGAAGCGGCCGCGGCGATGGCCCCCGCGACGACGGCGCAGGTCAGGACCAGCGGCTTGACGGCTCCCGTGCGGCCCTTCTCGGCGGCCGGCCGGCGCAGGCCCTCCAGGGGCGAACGGGGCCGGGGCGTCTCCCCGCCGGGCAGCGCCATCGCGTACAGGACGGTGACGGAGGCGGCGAACAGCCCGGCGGCGACGTACGAGCCGAGGGCGGCCTGGTGGAGCGAGAACCAGTCGAGTCCGGCGCCGAGCAGGTTGTTGACGAGCGTGGCGACGAGCAGCACGGCGGCGGCGGCCGGGACGGCGAGGAAGCCGGTGCGCTGGGAGAGCCGCCGCAGCGCGCCGAGGTGGTCGGGCAGCGGCCGTACGGCCCCGCCCTCGATCGGCGGGGCGGGCAGCAGCGCGGGCGCGGCGCCCTCGCGGCTGATCGTCCAGAGCCGCTCGGCGGCGCCGGTGACGAAGACGGTGCCGAGCAGGTACCAGAGGGCGCTGCCGGGGGTCCAGTCGATCCACAGGGGCGCGACGACGAGCAGCGCGATCCGGACGCCGTCGGCGCCGATCATGGTCCAGCGCCGGTCGAGCGCGCCGCCGGGCCCGGTGAGGGCGGTCAGCGGCCCGAGGAGGACGGCCCCGAAGAGGACGGAGGCAAGCAGGCGCGCGCCGACGACAGCGGCCACGGCGAACGCGGCGCCCCGCGCGCCCCCTCCGAACGCGCCCTCAGCCACGGCGGCCTGGAGGCCGAGGAGGACGAGGACCAGGAGGGCGAGGGCGTCACCGGTACTGCCGGCGAGGTGGGCGCTCCACAACCTGCGCAATGGCTGATGGCGCAACAGGGCGCGTACGGCACGCTCCCTGGAATCCGCGACGAGTGCGGCGTCGGAATCGCCGAGGCGGTCTGGCTGCTCTGCTCGCGTCATCCGTCCACCCTATCCGGACGGCCTTGCTCCCCGCGGCCTGCGCCCGAACATCCGGACGAGCCTGTGACGAAGGCGGGGGCGGGGGTCTTCACCCCCGCCCCCGCCCTCTCGTCGGCTGCGCCTATTCCGGCTTCGCCGCCGCCGTCTTCTTCGCGGCGGCGGTGGTCTTCTTCGCCATCGTCGTCTTCTTCGCGGCCGTCTTCTTGGCCGCCGTCTTGGTGGCCGCGGTGGCCGTCTTCTTCGCGGTCGTGGCCTTCTTGGCCGGGGCCTTCTTCGCCGGGGCCTTCTTGGCGGTCTTCTTCGCCGGTCCCTTGGCCCGCTTCTCCGCGAGCAGCTCGTAACCGCGCTCTGGCGTGATCGTCTCCACGCTGTCGTCGGTCCGCAGGGTGGCGTTGGTCTCGCCGTCCGTCACGTACGGGCCGAAGCGCCCGTCCTTGACGACCACGGGCTTCTCGCTGACCGGGTCCGTGCCCAGCTCCTTCAGCGGCGGCTTGGCCGCGGCCCGGCCCCGCTGCTTCGGCTGGGCGTAGATCGCGAGCGCCTCTTCGAGGGTGATCGTGAAGAGCTGCTCCTCGTCGGTGAGCGACCGCGAGTCCGTGCCCTTCTTGAGGTACGGGCCGTAGCGGCCGTTCTGCGCGGTGATCTCGACGCCCTCGGCGTCGGCGCCGACGACCCTGGGCAGGGACATCAGCCGGAGCGCGTCCTCCAGGGTGACGGTGTCGAGGGACATCGACTTGAAGAGGGAGGCCGTGCGCGGCTTCACCGCGTTCTTGCCGGTCTTCGGGGTGCCCTCGGGCAGGATCTCCGTGACGTACGGGCCGTAGCGGCCGTCCTTCGCGACGATCTGGTTGCCGCTGACCGGGTCGGCGCCCAGCTCGAAGTCACCGCTCGGCTTGGCGAGCAGCTCCTCCGCGAGCTCGACGGTCAGCTCGTCGGGCGCGAGCTCCTCGGGGACGTCGGCGCGCTGGTGGCCCTCGGCCTCCTTCTCGCCGCGCTCGACGTACGGGCCGTAGCGGCCGACGCGCAGCACGATGTCGTTGCCGACGGGGAAGGACGAGATCTCGCGGGCGTCGATCGCGCCGAGGTCGGTGACGAGCTCCTTGAGGCCGCCGAGGTGGTCGCCGTCGCCGTTCCCGGCGTCCGCCGCACCGCCGGGGGCGACCGCGCCGGCCCCGCCCTCTCCGCCCTCACCGAAGTAGAAGCGCTTCAGCCACGGCACGGACTGGGCCTCACCGCGTGCGATGCGGTCGAGGTCGTCCTCCATCCTGGCCGTGAAGTCGTAGTCGACGAGCCGCCCGAAGTGCTTCTCCAGGAGGTTGACGACGGCGAAGCTCAGGAAGGACGGCACGAGCGCCGTGCCCTTCTTGAAGACATAGCCGCGGTCGAGGATCGTGCCGATGATCGACGCGTACGTCGAAGGGCGGCCGATCTCGCGCTCTTCCAGCTCCTTGACCAGCGAGGCCTCGGTGTAGCGGGCCGGCGGCTTGGTCGCGTGGCCGTCGACGGTCATGCCGTCGGCGGTCAGCGCGTCGCCCTCGGCGACCTGCGGCAGGCGCCGCTCGCGGTCGTCGAGCTCCGCGTTCGGGTCGTCGGCGCCTTCCACGTACGCCTTCATGAAGCCGTGGAAGGTGATCGTCTTGCCGGACGCGCTGAACTCGGCGTCACGGCCGTCGGACGCCCGGCCGCCGATCTTCACGGTGACCGAGTTACCAGTCGCGTCCTTCATCTGGGAGGCGACGGTCCGCTTCCAGATCAGCTCGTAGAGCCGGAACTGGTCACCGGTCAGACCGGTCTCCGCCGGAGTGCGGAAACGATCACCCGAAGGACGAATCGCCTCGTGCGCCTCCTGCGCGTTCTTGACCTTGCCCGCGTAGACGCGGGGCTTCTCCGGCAGGTAGTCGGCGCCGTACAGCTGCGTGACCTGCGCCCGCGCCGCCGTGACGGCGGTGTCGGACAGGATCGTGGAGTCCGTACGCATGTAGGTGATGAAGCCGTTCTCGTACAGCTTCTGCGCCACCTGCATGGTCGCCTTCGCACCGAAGCCCAGCTTGCGGCTCGCCTCCTGCTGGAGGGTGGTGGTGCGGAAGGGGGCGTACGGGGAGCGGCGGTACGGCTTCGACTCGACCGAGCGCACCGAGAACGCGGTGTCGGTGAGCGCGGCGGCGAGCGTCCGCGCGTTCGCCTCGTCCAGGTGGAGCACGGCCTCGCTCTTCAGACGCCCGTCGGCGCCGAAGTCACGGCCCTGCGCGATCCGCTTGCCGTCGACCGCGGCGAGGCGGGCGACCAACTGGGACGGGTCGGAGGCGTCACCGGAGCGGCCGGTGCCGAAGGTGCCGGTGAGGTCCCAGTACTCGGCGGAACGGAAGGCGATGCGCTCGCGCTCCCGCTCGACGACGAGCCGGGTGGCGACGGACTGCACGCGGCCGGCGGACAGCCGCGGCATGACCTTCTTCCACAGGACCGGCGAGACCTCGTAGCCGTACAGGCGGTCGAGGATGCGGCGGGTCTCCTGGGCGTCGACCATGCGCTGGTTCAGCTCGCGCGGGTTGGCGACGGCCTCGCGGATCGCGTCCTTGGTGATCTCGTGGAAGACCATCCGGTGGACCGGGACCTTGGGCTTCAGGACTTCCTGGAGGTGCCACGCGATGGCCTCGCCCTCGCGGTCCTCATCGGTGGCGAGGTAGAGCTCGTCGGACTCGGCGAGCAGCTCCTTGAGCTTCCTGACCTGCGCCTTCTTGTCGGCGTTGACGACGTAGATGGGCTGGAAGTCGTGCTCGACGTCGACCCCGAGGCGGCGCACCTCGCCGGTGTACTTCTCGGGCACCTCGGCGGCGCCGCTGGGAAGGTCACGGATGTGCCCGACGCTCGCCTCGACCACGTAACCCGGGCCGAGGTAGCCCTTGATCGTCTTCGCCTTGGCAGGCGACTCGACGATGACGAGTCGGCGGCCGACGTGTGCGGTCTCGCTGGTCGGGGACAACTTCGCTCTTCTCTCCGGATCGACACTCTCTGGCACGTAGCGCTGGCACGCACGGCAGCGACACGGACGGTGACGCTCCCATCGCTGCGGAGTGTGACGGTACAACCCGCCCCCGTGTCAAACGGCGAAAGCCCGCAACGGCCACTCGAACGGTAACCCGAGTTTTGGCATTCCTGCCGCCCGGACTCCCGGTCGGGCGGGGCGGGACGTCGTCGCCGGGGGCTCCGGCGAAAGATCACGAAGGTCCGGAAGCGACCTGGGAAGAGACTGGGAAGAGATCTGGAGAGGGGTCCGGGGAGGGGTCCGGGGAGGGGTCCGGCGCGGGGTCCGGGAAGAAATCCTGGACAAGTGCCTGGGCGGGATCCTGGGCGGGATCAGAGCCGGGCGAAGCACCAGACGCCGAGGAGGAGGAAGCCGGCGCCGAAGAGGCTCGTCAGCGCGACGGCGGTACGGGGGGCGACCCCGTACGCGACGGGCTCGCGATGCAACGTCCGCACGGTGGTCCACAGCAGCAGCGCGCCTCCGAACAGCGTGAACGCCGTCCCCGCGAAAATCGCCGGCCCGCTCTCCATGTCCGTACCCCGTTCCGTCCGCGTGCGGTGTTCGTCTCCCGTAGCCGAGGCTGACACCTCCGGGCGTCGAGGGTGCGAATTCCGGGTGAACGACGCGGAGCGTCCCGCGCGGTTTCACGAAGATGGCCGGTAGTGATCCGCCCCTTGCCTCCAGACCGGAGGCGGAAGCTGCGTGGCGGCGCTCCCGACGCGGCGGGAGCGGCGGTCGCTGCCCGCCGTCTCCCTGGGCGAGCCGGCGGGGGCGAGGAACCCGGACAAGCCGCCCGACCAGCACGTTCCCCCGCCCATGAGCGGGGCGGCCCGGTCGGACGGGGCCGGTCGGCGGGCCGCCCCGGCGGCGACGGCAAGCCGCGTGGCGCCGGGGAAGCGGAACGTGCGCGCCTCCCCGGCGTCTCCGGTGAGGGGCTCAGTCGACGGGCAGCAGGAAGCCCTCCTCCACGAGCAGCCGGATCGCCTGCGGGGTGCGGTCCCGCAGTATCACCGGGTCCTCGCCCATCAACTGACCGATCGCGTCGAGGATGCGGCCCGCGCTGAGCGTGCCGTCGCACACACCGGCGAACCCGGCACCGACGTGGTCCACCTTGGTGGCGCGGCGCATGCCCCGGTTCTGCCGGAGCACGACGTGCTCGGGGTCCTCGGCGCCCGGAAGCCCGACCTGCTCCTGCACGACCTCGGGCGCGAGCGTGAACCGGCCGGCGAGGAGGGCCGCGTCGTCGTGACCGCGCAGATAGTCCTGGCGCTCGAAGTGGGCGCGGACGGTGGGTCCGAGGGGCTGCTCGACGGGGTGCGGCCACTCCTCGATGACGATCGAGGGCTCGACGGCGCCGGAGGCCACGGCCTCGTTCCGCCGGATCGTGATCCAGCCGAAGCCCACCGCGCGCGTCTTGCGGGCCTCGAACTCGTCGAGCCAGGCCTCGTACGCCAGCCGGTACGCGTGCGGGTCCCCGCGGTGGTCGCCGCTGTCCCGCAGCCACAGCTCCGCGTACTGGGTGACGTCCTGGACCTCCCGCTGCACGATCCAGGCGTCGCAGCCGCGTGGCACCCAGGACCGCAGCCGCTCCTGCCACTCCTCGCCCTCGACGTGCTGCCAGTTGGCGAGGAACTGGGCGTACCCGCCGTCGTTGAGCCGCTCGCCCGCCTCCTGCACGAGCGTGCGGCACAGGTCGTCGCCGCCCATCCCGCCGTCCCGGTAGGTGAGCCGGGCGCCGGGGGAGATCACGAACGGCGGGTTGGAGACGATCAGGTCGTACGTGTCGCTGTCGACCGGCTCGAACAGCGAGCCCGTGAGCAACTCGGCCTCCCGGGCCCCGGAGAGGGCGAGCGTCAGCCGGGTGAAGTCCAGGGCGCGCGGGTTGAGGTCGGTCGCGGTGACCAGGGTGGCGTGCTGGGCGGCGTGCAGCGCCTGGATGCCGGAGCCGGTGCCGAGGTCGAGCGCGGAGGAGACCGGCGTACGGACCGTGATGCCGGCGAGGGTGGTGGACGCCCCGCCGACGCCGAGGACGACGCCTTCGTCCTTCTTGCCGATGCCCCCGGCTCCGCCGACGGCGCAGCCCAGGTCGGAGACGATGAACCAGTCCTCGCCGTCAGGCCCGCCGTACGGCCGGATGTCGACCGTCGCGGACACGGTGTCGTCCTCGCGGACCACCCAGCCGTCGGCGAGGGCCACGTCGAGCGGGAGCGCGGCGGCGGCCCGGTCGTGCGCGACGGCCTCCTGGAGCAGGAAGAGCCGGACGAGGGTCTCCAGCGGGGAGTCGCCGCGGGTGGCGCGCAGAGCGGGCACGGTCTCGCTCCGGGCGAGCGCCGCGTAGGCGGGGGCGCCGAGCAGGTCGAGCAGCCCGTCGGCGGTGAAGTCGGCGGCGAGCAGGGCCTCGCGCAGACGGGCGGCGTGCGCGGGCACCGGGAGGCGGGGAGGCAGGCTGGTCGTACTCACCGCTCCATTGTGACCGCCGCCACCGACATCGGGGCGGCCGACCCGACGACGGCCGCCGGATCGACGGCTGGCGGGTCGGCGGCCGGCGGGTCGGCGGCCGACGGGTAGGCGGCCGACGGGTAGGCGGCCGGCGAGGAGTCGGGAGCGGCGGCCCTGCCGCCGACCGCGGTCCCGGCCACCTCCGACTCGGGACCCGACCGCCGCCGTGTGCCTGCTACTCGCTCTTGGTCGCCGTGGTCTTCTTGGCCGCCGGCTTCGTGGAGGAGTTCCCTGCGGGCTCGGCGTCCGACCCCTTGTCCGAGTCCGCGGCGGTGGTGCCGGGCTGCGGGGAGGCGGAGCCGGTGGTCTTCGGCGGGGTCGAGGCCGTGGGCTTCTGGCAGCCGGGCTGCTTGGCCATCGCCTGACCCAGCTCGCCGTCCTCCAGTTTGGCCAGGGCGTTCTGGTCCATCTTCTCGATCTTCGTCAGACCGTCGGCGACACCCTGGAGGCCGTCCGCGAACTTCTGCTGGTTCGACGGGTCCAGCGCGTCGACCTGCTTCTTGAGCCCCTCGTACGCCACCGCGGTGGCGTTGAGCTCCTTGATCGCGTCCTGCTGGATCTTCTGGCCGTTCTCGACGGGCGGGACCCCGGCGCTCTCCACGGCCTTGGCCAGCGCCCGGTCGGCGTTGGCGATGTCCTGGAACGCCTTCGAGTCGGCGGCCTGGATCTCGGCGGGCTTGCTGTCCGCAGCCGTCGAGATGATGATCTGATGGGCGTCGGCCCGCTTCTGGATCTGAGGCTTCGCCTGATCGCAGAACGTCTTCGCCCAGTCACCCACCTTGTCGCCCTCGTCGTCGCTGCAACCCGACAGCACGAGCACCAGTACCGCGCCGCCGGACAGTGCGGCCGCAAGCTTCTTGTTCACCGGATCGGTCCCTTCCAAGGCTCTCGGCCCCGGAACATACACGCCGAACGGGCTACTTCCACCTTTCGTACGACTGATTCACCCCGGATTGCAGCCTTTTGAACCAAGGGAGACACCTCACACCCACCTCGGAAACCTCCGGGAATGAGACAGACGCCACGTCAGGAGACCCGGCGTCAGGACACGGTCACCGACCGCCTCTTGGAGGCTCGGACCGCGGCGACGATGACGAGCAGCGCGACCGCGGCGACCGCCGCCCGCAGCCCGGCACTGGCGTCGTCCCCGTAGCCGAACCGTACGACCGCCGGGGCGATGAGCAGCGCCACCAGGTTCATCACCTTCAGGAGCGGGTTGATCGCCGGGCCCGCGGTGTCCTTGAACGGGTCTCCGACCGTGTCGCCGATGACGGTCGCCTCGTGCGCCTCGCTGCCCTTGCCGCCGTGGTTCCCGTCCTCGACCAGCTTCTTCGCGTTGTCCCAGGCGCCACCGGAGTTGGCGAGGAAGACCGCCATCAGCGCGCCCGTGCCGATCGCTCCGGCGAGGTACGCGCCGAGGGCGCCGACGCCGAGCGCGAAGCCGACGGCGATCGGCGCCATCACGGCGAGCAGCCCGGGCGTGGCGAGTTCACGCAGCGCGTCCCTGGTGCAGATGTCGACGACCCGTCCGTACTCCGGCTTCTCGGTGTGGTCCATGATCCCGGGATGCTCGCGGAACTGCCGCCGCACCTCGTACACCACCGATCCCGCCGACCGGGACACGGCGTTGATCGCGAGCCCCGAGAAGAGGAAGACGACCGCGGAGCCGAGGATCAGGCCGAAGAGGTTGTTGGGCTGTGAGATGTCCATCGAGAGCGTCAACTCGCCCGCCTTCGCGCCGACCTCGGCGACCGAGGTCGCGATGGCGTCCCGGTACGAGCCGAACAGGGCCGAGGCCGCGAGGACGGCGGTGGCGATGGCGATGCCCTTGGTGATGGCCTTCGTCGTGTTGCCGACGGCGTCCAGTTCGGTGAGGACCCGGGCCCCCGCGCCCTGGACGTCCCCGGACATCTCCGCGATGCCCTGGGCGTTGTCGGCGACCGGTCCGAAGGTGTCCATGGCGACGATCACCCCGACGGTCGTGAGCAGGCCCGTACCGGCGAGGGCGACCGCGAACAGCGCCAGCATGATCGAGCCGCCGCCGAGGAGGAACGCCCCGTACACGGTGAGCCCGATCAGGAGGGCCGTGTAGACGGCGGACTCCATGCCGAGGGCCACGCCCGCGAGGACGACGGTCGCGGGGCCGGTGAGCGAGGACTTGCCGATGTCCCTGACCGGCCGCCGGCTCGTCTCCGTGAAGTAGCCGGTGAGCTGCTGGATGAGGGCGGCGAGGACGATGCCGAGGGCGACCGCGACCAGGGCGAGGACCCGGGGGTCGCCCGCGTGGTCGCCGATGCCCGGCTCGGTGACGCCCTGGAGTTCGGCGTACGAGGACGGCAGGTACACGAAGGCGGCGACGGCGACCCCGACGAGCGAGATCACCGCCGAGACGAGGAAGCCGCGGTTGATCGCGCTCATTCCGCCGCGGTCGGCGCGCCGCGGGGAGACCGCGAAGATGCCGATGACGGCGGTGACCACGCCGATCGCCGGCACGATCAGGGGGAACGCGAGGCCGTGGTCGCCGAAGGCCGCCTTGCCGAGGATGAGCGCGGCGACCAAGGTCACGGCGTACGACTCGAAGAGGTCGGCGGCCATGCCCGCGCAGTCGCCGACGTTGTCGCCCACGTTGTCGGCGATCGTGGCGGCGTTGCGCGGGTCGTCCTCCGGGATGCCCTGCTCGACCTTGCCGACGAGGTCGGCGCCGACGTCGGCGGCCTTGGTGAAGATGCCGCCGCCCACCCGCATGAACATGGCGATGAGCGCGGCGCCGAGGCCGAATCCCTCGAGGACCTTGGGCGCGTCGGCGGCGTAGACGAGGACGACACAGGCGACGCCGAGCAGGCCGAGGCCGACCGTGCACATGCCGACGACGCCGCCGGTACGGAACGCGATCCGCATGGCCCGGTGCGCGACCTCGGACAGGCCCTTCTCCGGTTCGCCCGGCGCGGGAGTGGCCTCCCTGGCCGCTGCGGCGACCCGGACGTTGGCCCGTACGGCGAGCCGCATGCCGATGTACCCGGTGACCGCCGAGAACAGGGCTCCGACCAGGAAGAACAGGGAGCGTCCTGCGCGCTGCGACCAGTTGTCGGCGGGCAGCAGCATCAGCAGGAAGAACACGGCGGCCGCGAAGACGGCGACGGTCCGCAGCTGCCGTGCGAGGTAGGCGTTGGCCCCCTCCTGCACGGCCGCGGCGATCTCCCTCATCCTCTCGGTGCCCTCACCGGCCCTGAGCACCTGGTGGACGAGGAGCCGGGCGACGACCAGCGCGGCGAGGGCGACGGCGCCGACGACGTACACGATCGTCCGGTTCCCGCTCGTGAGCACCGCCGCGGCGAGAGAAGTGGCGTACATGGGGACGGATCATAGGGAGACGAACCGGTACAGACGGGGACCCGGTGGACCCCCCGCGCGGATGCACCAATCCCGGGGCGGCGGGGCGGCGGGGGGGCTTGCGGCAGCACGAGAAGAGGCCCCGCGGGAGCGGGGCCTCTTCTCGTGCTGCTTCGTACCTCTGTTCGGGTCAGGACAGGATGTCCGCCGAACTCACCGGCCAGGTCATCCGGATCGTGCCGCCGTCCTCGCCGGCGCTCACCTCGACGTCGTCGACGAGCCCGCGGATCACTGCGAGCCCCATCTCGTCCTCGCCGTCGGCGTCGTCGAAGTCCTCGACCGGAGCCGCGGACCGCGCGCCGGGGACACCGGCGGCATCGGCCGCCGCGACCCCCGCACCGGGCACCTCGTCACCGACCTCGATGGAGAACGTCTTCTCCTCCTCGGTCAGCACGACCCGGATGGGGGTCGTGACGTCGTTGCTGCGGTGCAGCCCGACCGCACGGGAACAGGCCTCACCCACGGCGAGACGCACCTCGTCGAGGACCGCCTCGTCGACACCGGCCCGGCGCGCCACCGCGGCCGCCACCAGGCGGGCCGTGCGGACGTGCTCGGGCTGAGCGCTGAAGCGGAGTTCAACGGTGGCCATGCGAACCCCCTGGGCTCAGTCGACGGCGTTGACGGCCTCGTCGACCGAGGTGTGGATCGGGAACACCTTGGTGAGACCCGTGATCCGGAAAATCTTCAGAATGCGCTCCTGGTTGCAGACCAGACGCAGCGAGCCCTCGTGCGCGCGGACGCGCTTCAGCCCACCGACGAGCACGCCGAGCCCGGTGGAGTCGAGGAAGTCCACGCCCTCCATGTCGACGACCAGGTGGTAGCTGCCGTCGTTCACCAACTCGACCAACTGCTCGCGCAGCTTGGGCGCGGTATACACATCAATCTCGCCACCGACCTCGACGACCGTACGGTCGCCACCAGCGCCGGACACATTGCGAGTCGACAGGGACAGGTCCACGGATCCTCCAGCACCTTGCTATCGAACGATCGTCCCCCGGGGTCTCCCGGACGGAGTCAGGGAACTGATCGTCAGCCGCGATGGCATTCAATCACTTACCAGCAGCCATGCACGACGCCTTGGAAGCATTGTCCGTCATGGCAGTGACACACTCGGTGCCGATGGCCAAGAATCACCGCCCCAGTCGTCCAGCCGGGAACACGGGCAACCGACCCTCCCCCGGCATGGTCCTCGACCGGCTCTCGTCGGGCGAGAGCCGGGCCGCGCGCATCACTCATACGGAGCACATGCCCGCCCGGGCGGGCCGTCATGCAGTCTGGCCGCACCGCATCCGTCCGGAGGTGATCGCGGCGATCGAGGCGGCCGGGATCGAGCACCCCTGGGCGCATCAGGCGGAGGCGGCGGAGCACGCCCTGGACGGCGAGTCCGTGGTGATCGCCACCGGTACCGCGTCGGGCAAGTCGCTCGCCTACCTCGCCCCGGTCCTCAGCACCCTCCTGGACGGCGCCGAGGCCCCGAACGGGCGTGGCGCCACCGCCCTGTACCTCTCGCCCACCAAGGCCCTCGCCGCCGACCAGCGGCGCGCCGTGCGGGAGCTGGCCGCCCCGCTCGGCAACCGGATCCGCCCCGCCGTCTACGACGGCGACACCCCGGTCGAGGAGCGCGAATGGGTCCGGCAGTACGCGAACTACGTGCTGACCAACCCCGACATGCTGCACCGGGGCATACTCCCGTCCCACCCCAGGTGGTCCTCCTTCCTGCGCTCCCTGCGCTACGTCGTGATCGACGAGTGCCACACCTACCGGGGCGTCTTCGGCTCCCACGTCGCCCAGGTGCTGCGGCGACTGCGCCGGATCTGCGCCCGGTACGGCTCCGAGCCGGTCTTCCTCCTCGCCTCCGCCACCTCCGCCGAACCCGCCCTGGCCGCCGGCCGCCTCACGGGGCTCCCGATCACCGAGGTCTCCGACGACGCCTCCCCGCGCGGCGAGCTGGTCTTCGCCCTGTGGGAGCCGCCGCTGACCGAGCTGCACGGCGAGCGCGGCGCGCCCGTGCGCCGCACCGCCACCGCCGAGACCGCGGACCTGCTGACCGACCTGACCCGGCAGGGCGTCCGCTCGGTCGCCTTCGTCCGCTCCCGGCGCGGCGCCGAACTGATCTCGGTGATCGCCCAGGAACGGCTCGCCGAGACCGACCGCGCCCTCGCCCGGCGTGTCGCCGCCTACCGGGGCGGCTACCTGCCCGAGGAGCGCCGGGCCCTGGAGCGGGCCCTGCACTCCGGCGAGCTCCTCGGCCTGGCCGCCACGACCGCCCTCGAGCTGGGCGTGGACGTCTCGGGCCTGGACGCGGTCCTGATCGCCGGTTATCCGGGCACCAGGGCGTCCCTGTGGCAGCAGGCGGGTCGCGCCGGCCGTTCGGGCGAGGGCGCCCTCGCGATCCTCATCGCCCGCGACGACCCGCTGGACACCTTCCTGGTCCACCACCCGGAGGCGATCTTCGACCAGCCGGTCGAGTCGACCGTCCTGGACCCCGACAACCCCTACGTCCTCGCCCCCCATCTGTGCGCCGCCGCCGCGGAGCTCCCGCTGACCGAGCCGGACCTGGCCCTCTTCGGCCCGGCAGTCCCCGACCTGCTGCCCCAGCTGGAGAGCGCCGGCCTACTGCGCCGCCGCTCCACCGGCTGGTACTGGACCCGCCGCGAGCGGGCCGCCGACCTCACCGACATCCGGGGCGGCGGCGGCAGCCCCGTCCGGATCGTCGAGGCCGGCACCGGCCGGCTGCTCGGCACCGTCGACGAGGCCGCCTCCCACACCGCCGTCCACGAAGGCGCCGTCCACCTCCACCAGGGCCGCACCTATCTGGTGCGGGAGCTCGACCTCAAGGACTCCGTGGCCCTCGTGGAGGAGGCCGTCCCGCCGTACTCCACCACCGCCCGCGACACCACCTCCATCACCGTCCTGGACACCGAGACCGAGATCCCCTGGGGGTCCGGACGTCTCTGCTTCGGTTCCGTCGAGGTCACCAACCAGGTCGTCTCCTTCCTGCGCCGCCGCCTGATCACGGGCGAGGTGCTCGGCGAGACCAAGCTCGACCTGCCGCCCCGCACACTGCGCACCCGGGCGGTCTGGTGGACGGTCACGGAGGACCAGCTCGACGCCGCCCGGATCACCCCGGAGATCCTCGGCGGCGCCCTGCACGCCGCCGAGCACGCCTCCATCGGCATGCTGCCGCTGTTCGCCACCTGCGACCGCTGGGACATCGGCGGCGTCTCCGTACCGCTCCATCCCGACACCCTGCTGCCCACCGTCTTCGTGTACGACGGCCACCCCGGCGGTGCGGGCTTCGCCGAACGCGCCTTCCACACCGCCCGCGCCTGGCTGGCGGCCACCCGGGAGGCCATCGCCTCCTGCGAGTGCGAGGCGGGCTGCCCCTCCTGCATCCAGTCCCCGAAGTGCGGCAACGGCAACGATCCGCTCCACAAGCGGGGCGCGGTGCGCCTCCTCACGGAGATCCTCCGGGAGGCCCCGGGAGGCGGCCCGGAGGCTGCCGGGCCCCCGGAAGCCCCTGTGGCTCCTGAGGCCCCGCCCGCGACCTGACCTCGGGCCGGTAGGGGCCGGCGGCGACCCTGGCCGTCACCTCCGCGATCTCGCCCCGCACCGCGCACCCCACCACCTCGGCGCGCTGCGCGCCGGCCACCCGGGATGCGGCGGCGCACGCCTCGGCCTCGCCCCACAGGGCACGGTCGGCGGCGGCGAGGGCGGCCAGGTCGGCGGCCCCGCCGGCCCGGTGCCGGGCCGCCACGGCCTGCCCGAGCGCGAGCACCACCCCGAACACCACGCAGAGCGCACAGGCCCCGAACGCCACCCACATGGTCGCCGCACCCTGGTCGGACCGCCAACGGCTACGACCGCCAGTACGACCGCCGGCCGTCACGACGGCCCCCCTGGCTCCGGGCCCCCGGCCGCCCCACCACCGATCGCCGTGTCCTCGGCGAGGGCCGCCGCGTCCGCTCTCAGGGTGAGCCCCATGCCCCCGGGGCCCGGGGCGGCGGCCTCCACCGTCACCCGCCACAGCTCCCCCGACCGCGTCACCGACACCCGGGCGCCCTCGGGCGCCGCGGTCCGGGCCGCCGCCTCGGCGGCGGGCGCCGGCTCGGCGCGGGCCGCGGCCCGCGCCCCGGCCCGTGCCGCGTCCACGCACCGGATCTGCGCGGCGGCCGCCGCGAGCGCCCAGAGCAGCGTCACCGTGAACAGCGCGAGGACGGGCAACACCATCGCCGCCTCCACGGTCACGAAACCCCGGTCAGAACGGCGCATCGAGAGCCTTCCCGATCACCGACTCCAGTGCGGCCGAGACCGCCCCACTGGTCACGATCTTGTACAGCACCGCGGCGAACCCCGCCGCCGCGATGGTTCCCACCGCGTACTCGGACGTGGTCATCCCCGCGTCGCGGCGCGCGGCCGCCCGCCGCTCCCGCCACCAACCGCACACCTTCGCCCTGCCTGCCATGCCGACCTCCTCGAATCGTCGTGTGTCTTCCGCGTCTCGTCCTGCCTCGCCGTTCATCCGTCCAGGAGTCCCGTCGCGAGGCCGATCACCACCGGGGCCACCCCCACCGCCAGGAAGGCGGGCAGGAAGCAGAGCCCCACGGGGGCGCTGATCAGCACCTGCGCCCGGCGCGCTCTGGCCTCCGCCGCCCGGGCACGCGCCGACCGCAGCGCCGCCGCGTGCCGGGCGACGGCCTCGGCGGCGGGTGCCCCCGAGGAACCGGCCCGTTCCATGCAGCGGGCCAGCGCCGCGGCGCCCGGCAGCGCGCCGAACCTCCGCCACACCTCGGCCGGTTCACCACCGAGCCGAAGCTCGGCCGCCGTACGGTTCAGGCGCTCGCCCAACGGGCCGCCCAGGGACCGGCCGACGGCCTCCGCCGCCTCCCCCGGCCCGGCACCGGCCGAGGCGCAGGCCGCCAACAGATCGGCAGCGAGCGGAAGATGGCGTGCCACCTCCTCGCCGTCGACCGGCCGTGAGGCTCTCCTCACCGCTCCCCGCCGCAGCCCGGCCATCACCAGGCCACCGGCGAACAGGCCGCCGAGCCATCCGAACATCACCCATCCGAGGCCGACCGCCCCGAGTGACGCCACCCCGTGCCCCAGCCACGACGGCACCCCGGACCGGCCCTTACGGGCCCGTGCGACCGGCGCCGGGAGAAGGCCTCCCAACCGCCGCCGCATTCCTCTCGCCCGGCGCCCGCCGACCACCTCCCGGGCGGCCTGCGCACCGCAGACCAGCGCCAGGACCACGAGTCCCGCCACCTGAAACGCCCCGATCACGCCCGCTCCCCTCCTCGTACGATCCGGGCGGCCCACCACAGCCCGACCGCCTCAAGAGCCCCGCCCACGGCGAGGCAGCCCAGGCCCGCCGGCGTGTGCAGCAGCACCCGCAGCGGGTCGGCACCCAGCGCGGTGCCGAGGGCGATCCCGGCCACCGGGAGCAGCGCGAGCACCGCCACCGTCGCCCAGGCACCGGCCAGTTCGGCCCGCAGCCGTTCCCGCTGCTCGCGGTGGTCCCGCAGGGCCGCTTCGAGCCGGTCGAGCCCGGCGGCGAGGCCCGCGCCCCCGTCCACGGCCACCTGCCAGCAGGCCGCCATGCCCGCGAGTCCCTCGGCGCCGTCCTGTACCGCGGCCTTCCGCAGCGCGTCCGGCACGTCCCCGCCGAAGCGGGCCGCCGCGAGCACCGCCGCCTCCTCACCGCCCAGCGCGCCCGTCTCCCGGGCCGCGAAGGCCAGCGCCTGCGCGGGCTGCCACCCGGCCCTCAGCTCCCCGACGACCGCCCCGCACAGGGCCGCCACCCGCTCGGCCCGCGCCTCACGCCCCTTCCGGCGCTCGGCCGCCCGCAGCCGCCGCCCCACCACCGGCACCGCGACCGCCCCCGCCACGAGCGGCAGCGGCGACTCACCGAGCAGCGCGAGGACCCCCGCCGCAGGCAGGCACAACCACGCACGCCGGCCGCGGGCCACCGCCCACCAGCGCGCGGCCACGGCCCGCCACGCCACCCCCGGGCCGCCGGGAACGCCACGCTCACCAGGTCCGCCCCGTACCAGCACGGCCCTCGCCCTGCCCATCGCGCGCCGCCGGTCGGCCGCGCCCCACAGCGCGAGAGCCGCGCAGAGTGCCGCCAGCCCGTGGGCCAGGGCCCGTACCGGCACCGGTTCCGCCGTCACCACGCTCCCCCTCCGATCAGCGACCGCAGCCGCTCCCAGCCCCGGTCCCGCTCGAACCCGGCCGCGCCCCACCGCAGCGCGGGAACCGTCCGTACGAGGCCGTCCTGGTCCCGCTCCAGGACGTGCACCTCCGCGATCCGCCGCCGTCCGTCCCGGTCCCGGGCCAGGTGCAGCACGACCGAAAGGCCGGCTCCCAACTGGCTGTGCAGGGCGGCCCGGTCGAGCCCCGCGGCCGTGCCCAGGGCTTCGAGCCGCGCCGGCACGTCGGCGGCGGTGTTGGCATGAAGAGTTCCCGAGCCGCCTTCATGGCCCGTGTTGAGGGCGGCGAGGAGGTCCACGGCCTCGCCGCCCCTGACCTCGCCGACCACGAGCCGGTCGGGCCGCATCCGCAGCGCCTGGCGGACCAGGTCCCGGAGGGTCACGAGGCCTGCGCCCTCCTGGTTCGCGGGCCGCGCCTCAAGGCGCACCACGTGCGGGTGGTCCGGCCTCAGCTCCGCCGAGTCCTCGGCGAGCACGATCCGCTCCCGCTCTCCCACCAGGCCGAGCAAGGAGGCGAGCAGCGTCGTCTTCCCCGTCCCCGTGCCGCCACTGACCAGGTACGACACCCGGGCGTCGATCAGGGCGCGCAGGATCGGGGCGCCGCCCGGCGGCACCGTGCCCGCCGCCGCCAGCTCCTCCAGGGTGAAGGCGCGGGGCCGTACCACCCGCAGCGACAGGCAGGTCGAGCCGACCGCCACCGGCGGCAGCACGGCGTGCATCCGGGTGCCGTCGGGCAGGCGTGCGTCCACCCAGGGCCGGGCGTCGTCGAGCCTGCGTCCGGCCACCGCCGCGAGCCGCTGGGCGAGCCTCCGTACCGCCGCGGTGTCGGGAAAGGACACGGGGGCCCGTTCGAGTCCGGTTCCCCGGTCCACCCACACCCGGTCGGGCGCCGAGACCAGGACGTCGGTGACGGCCGGGTCGGCGAGCAGCGGTTCGAGCGGGCCGGTGCCGATCAGTTCGCACCGCAACGCCTCTGCGGCCCCGAGCACTTCCGCGTCACCGAGCAGCCGCCCCTGGGCGCGTAGGGCCGCCGCGACCCGCGCCGGGGTGGGCTCGGACCCGCTGGCCGCGAGACGCTGCCGTACGGCGTCGAGCAGCCCCGCGCCTCCACCGGCGCCTCCCGCCCCGGTCACGCCGCACCGCCGGGGCCGAGGGCGCACGCCCAGAAGGCGTCGCAGAACCGGCCGAGCGGTCCACGGGGCTCCGCGCCCGGCGGCACGCCCGCGTCCTGGTCGGCCACGATCCCCGGGTCGTAGGGGAGTTCACCGGCGAGCGGCAGCCGCAGCGCGTCGGCGACCCATCGGTCGTCGAGCCCCGCCGCGTACGGCCCCCGGACCACGGCCCGCAGGTCACGCACGTGCATGGAGAGCGTCGAGGCCACCCGGTGGGCGGCCGCGACGGCCCGCAACTCGCCGGGAACGACGAGCAGTCCGAGGTCGAGCTGGGCGAGGGCCTCGGTGGCCGCCGCGTCGGCTCCGCGCGGCAGGTCGACCACCACGACTCCGCCACGGCGACGGGCCGCGGCGAGCACGGACCTGACGGCTTCGGACGGCACAGGCGCCGCGGGCTCCCTGCCCCAGCTGAGCACCCGGACCCCCCGCACGGACGGCAGGGACTCCTCCAGGGCGCCGCCGGCGAGACGGCCCTTGGAGGCGGCGAAGTCGGGCCATCGTCTGCCCTCCTCGCGCTCGCCGCCGAGCAACACGTCGAGTCCCCCGCCGAGCGGGTCGCCGTCGACGAGCAGGGTCCGCCGCCCGGTCCGCGCGGCGGCGAGCGCGAGCCCGCAGGCCAGGGTGGAGGCGCCCGCGCCTCCTCGCCCGCCGACGACGCCGACGGTCAGCGCCTGCCGGCCCACGCCCTCGGCCGCGTCGGCGATGCGGTCGACGAGCAGACCTTCGGCGTCCGGCAGCCGCAGCACGCACTCCGCGCCGATCTCGACGGCCAGCCGCCACACTCCCGGGTCGTCCCGGTCACGGCTGACGAGGACGGTCCCCGGGCGGCGCGCCACTCCCCGACAGCGGGCCGCGGCGTCGTCGCCGACCAGGACGAGCGGGGGATCGGTCCAGCTCGCCCGCCGCTCCGGCACCCGATGGTGGACCTCGGGCTCGACCCCGGCCGCCGCGCACAGGCGCAGGAGGTCGTCGAGCAGCCCGAGGTCCTCCGTGACGATCAGCGGCCCCGTCCGGCGCGGCTCGTCGGCGCCGGGCGCGTCAGGTCCGCTCGGCGGGGAAGTCCGGGCCCTCCCGCCGGCCCCCGGAGTCCTGGTTGCCTCCATGCCACACACCCCTCTCGTGATTCCTGTCGTTCGCGAACTTCGCGACAGGAATCACCGTGGGGCCGTGCCGAGAATCCTGGGGATCTTGCCGAAAAACTGGGGATATCCGAAGCCCTGTGAATAACTTCGTCACCCGCCTTGGGGACTGCCCGGAACGCAGCCTGCCGGTTACTGTGAGTGATGAATCGAGGGTCCGGTCGGGCCTCGGCCGAATCGCGGCCGACGGCCGGAAAGAAGGGAGCGAACGATGTCCCACAGCGCCAAAACGGCTCCGGACATGCGACGACCCCCGCCGGGGGGGAGAGCGGGGGTCGTCTTTCCGGCCGACTCGGGGGGGGAGGAGCCGGGCCGGGTTAGCACGGTCGCGAACGATCCGTGACTTCCATGGTGTACCCGAGAGCCTTCTCAGGCAAACCCACGCGCCCCAGCGTACGCCGAATGGCGGCCACCTATGCTCAGGCTTGTGGAAAACCACTCCTTGCCGCGCACAGCCGCCTTCTTTGACCTGGACAAGACGGTCATTGCGAAGTCCTCGACGCTCACCTTCAGCAAGTCCTTCTACCGGGGCGGACTGATCAGCCGCCGCGCCGCCCTGCGGACGGCCTACATCCAGTTCGTCTTCCTGGCGGGCGGGGCCGACCACGACCAGATGGAGCGGATGCGCGAATATCTCTCCGCGCTCTGCAAAGGCTGGAACGTCGCCCAGGTGAAGGAGCTCGTCGCCGAGACCCTGCATGACCTGATCGACCCGATCATCTACGACGAGGCGGCCTCCCTCATCGAGGACCACCACGCCGCCGGCCGGGACGTCGTCATCGTCTCGACCTCCGGCGCCGAGGTCGTCGAGCCGATCGGCGAGATGCTCGGGGCCGACCGGGTCGTCGCCACCCGCATGGTGGTCGGCGAGGACGGCTGCTTCACCGGTGAGGTGGAGTACTACGCGTACGGGCCGACGAAGGCCGAGGCGGTACGGGAGCTGGCGGTGTCGGAGGGGTACGACCTCTCGCGCTGCTACGCCTACAGCGATTCGGCGACCGACATCCCCATGCTGGAGGCCGTCGGCCACCCGTACGCGGTCAACCCCGACCGGGCGCTGCGCCGCGAGGCCGCGGCCCGGGAATGGCCGGTTCTCGCCTTCGAGAAGCCGGTACGGCTCAAGCAGCGGCTGCCCGAGTTCCGGATGCCGCCACGGCCCACCCTCGTCGCAGCGGCGGCCGTCGGTGCGGCCGCCGTGGGCGCCGGACTCGTCTGGTACGCCTCACGGCGGAGGCAGGCCGCCCTCGCCCATCGGCTCGCGGATGACTTTGCCCGTATTTGAGCAATGAGCAGAGAAGTGGAGCCAGCACTTTCGCTTCTACTCCGAGAGGAGTAGAAAGGAATCAGGCCCGCGAGACCGAGGACATCCGAGAGGATCACCTGTTGAGCATGAAGGCCCCACGGACCTAGCACCGAAACCGGGCACCCACGCGACGTCGACCCGTCGATTACGGGCCAGCCGCACCAGGCCACGGGCAAAGTTCCCGGCCTGATGGGCACATATCGAGGACGCTTGGTAACTGGGTGGACGTGCCAGCGGCGGTACCGAAGGTTGGTACCGCCGCAACCCTTTGTCCGGCCGATCCTCGCGCCAGGCCGGCCCTCGCGTCAGGCCGCGCCGCGCTGAAGCGCCTCGCAGACGGCCGTCGACTCCCGCACACCCAGCTCCACCGAGCGCCCGCAGTGGGCGATCCAGCCCCCCACGCCCTCCGGCGTCCCCGCCAGGTACCCCTCGAACGCGGCGAGGTAGGCGGCCCGGCCCTGCTCCGCGTGACCGACCTCCGCCGGGCAGATCGCCTTCGGGTCGAGACCGCTGCCGACCAGGACGATCCGCTCGGCCGCCCGCGCGACCAGGCCGTTGTACGAGGTGAAGGGGCGCAGCGCGAGCAGCTCGCCGTGCACCACGGCCGCCGTCACGAGCGCGGGAGCGTCGCCGCCCGCGACGATCAGCTCCGCGAGGCCGTCGAGGCGGCCCGCGACCTCGGTGGGGGACGGCGCCGGGGTCTCGATCAGCGGTTCGTCGACCGCCTCGCCGTCCAGCCGGGGCCGCCCCACCGATTCGCCCGGCTCGCCCGCGGCGACCAGGTGGAGCCGGGCGAGCACCCGCAGCGGCGACTGGCGCCAGATGGTGAGCAGCTGCCCGGCCTCGGCGCCGAGCCGCAGGGCGGCTCCGACCGTGCGGGCCTCGGGTTCGGAGCCGAAGTCGGTGCGGCGTCGGACCTCTTCCAGGGCCCAGTCGGCGCCGGACAGCGCGGCCGAGCCGCGGGCGCCGCGCAGGGCCGCCTCGGACGAGATCTCGTTGCTGCGGCGGCGCATCACACGGTGGCCGTAGACCCGGTCGACGGCCTTGCGTACGGAGTCCACCGCGTCGGCGACGCCCGGCAGGGAGCCGAGGGCGGCCAAGGGGTCAGAGGCGTGCGTACTCATAAGTAGGGAGGCTACGCGCCCCGGGGCTTCGCCCCACGATGGAGTGGTCTTCTTCACGCACCTTGACCACGGCGCGCGTCCGTGCCACTACGCTAGGTGAACATGAAGATCGCTTTCGTGGGGAAGGGCGGCAGCGGTAAGACCACGCTGTCCTCGCTCTTCATCCGCCACCTCGCCGCCAACGAAGCCCCGGTCGTAGCCGTCGACGCCGACATCAACCAGCACCTGGGCGCCGCGCTCGGGCTGCCCGACGCGGAGGCCGCCGCGCTGCCCGCGATGGGCGCGCATCTGCCGCTCATCAAGGAGTACCTGCGGGGCTCCAACCCGCGGATCGTCTCCGCCGACACGATGATCAAGACGACGCCGCCCGGGGAGGGTTCACGGCTGCTGCGGGTCCGCGAGGAGAACCCGGTGTACGAGGCCTGCGCACGGCCGGTCCGGCTCGACGACGGCGAGATCCGCCTGATGGCGACCGGTCCCTTCACGGAGTCGGACCTCGGGGTGGCCTGCTACCACTCCAAGGTCGGCGCGGTGGAGCTGTGCCTCAACCACCTGGTCGACGGCGCCGACGAGTACGTGGTCGTCGACATGACCGCGGGCTCGGACTCCTTCGCCTCCGGTCTCTTCACCCGCTTCGACATGACCTTCCTCGTCGCGGAGCCGACCCGCAAGGGCGTCTCGGTCTACCGCCAGTACAAGGAGTACGCCCGGGACTTCGGCGTCGCGCTCAAGGTCGTCGGCAACAAGGTGCAGGGCGCGGACGACCTCGACTTCCTGCGCGCGGAGGTCGGCGACGACCTGCTCGTGACGGTGGGCCACTCGGACTGGGTCCGCGCGATGGAGAAGGGCCGCCCCCCGCGCTTCGAGCTCCTGGAGGTGGAGAACCGGATGTCGCTCCAGGCCCTCCAGGACGCGGCGGACGACTCGTACGCCGACCGCGACTGGGAGCGCTACACGCGCCAGATGGTCCACTTCCACCTCCGCAACGCGGAGAGCTGGGGCAACGCCAAAACTGGGGCCGACCTGGCGGCGCAGGTCGACCCCGGGTTCACGCTGGGCGAGCCGATGGCCGTGTCGCAGCTCGGCTGACGACACCCGCAGCCCCACGGCGGACGGAGTCCGACGCAGCACCGCGAAGCCCGGAAGGCGCCCCAGGCGCCGAACGGCGCGAGAGGGGCAGAAAAAGAGGGGCCCGGGGCCGACCTGGCGGCGCAGGTCGACCCCGGGTTCACGCTGTCCGAAGGGCTCAGCGCTGTGCAGCCTGCTTAGCCGGAGTGACGGCCGGGGCGGCGGCCGGAGCCGGCGGCGCGGCCGGGGCCGCCGGCTGGGGGGCGAGGAAGGCCTTCCAGCCGGCCGGCGGGGCCTCGCCGACCTTCAGGGTGCGCATCTTGGCGATGACGTCCGGGTCCTGGGCGTCGAGCCAGTCGGCGAGCTGGCGGAAGGACACGCACTTGACGTCCTTCTGCACGCACACCGTGGCGATGGTCTCCTCGATGGCCCGCATGTACGTGCCGCCGTTCCAGGACTCGAAGTGGTTGCCGATGATGAGCGGCGCGCGGTTGCCCCGGTAGGAGCGCTCGAAGGCCTCCACCAGGCCGTCCCGCATCTGGTCGCCCCAGTACCGGTGCTGGGACGGGTCGCCCTGGGTGGTGCCGGGTGACTGGTTGACCAGGAAGTTGTAGTCCATGGCCAGCGTCTGGAAGGCGCGGCCGGGGACAGGTACGAGCTGCATCGACAGGTCCCAGAGACCCAGGTCCTTCTTGGGCCAGATCTGGTCGTTCACGCCGCTCGTGTCGTAGCGGAAGCCCATCTGCGCCGCCGCCCGGACGAAGTTCTTCCGGCCTTCGAGGCAGGGGGTGCGGGCGCCGACGAGTTCCTTGTCGTAGTCGAAGGGCAGCGGCTGCTCCGCGCGCAGGCCGGCGTTGGTCTTCCAGTTCTTGACGAAGGACTTGGCCTGGTTGATCTCGCTCTTCCACTCCTCGACCGACCAGTTGCCGACGCCCGCCTCCTTCCCGCAGAAGTGCCCGTTGAAGTGGGTGCCGATCTCGTTGCCCTCCTGCCACGCCGCACGCAGCTCGCGGACGGTGGCGCGGATGCCCTCGGTGTCGTTGAAACCGATGTCGGAGCGACCGGGGCTGTGCTGCGGCGGGTCGTACAGCTTCCGCTTCTCCTCGGGCAGCAGGTACACGCCGCTGAGGAAGTACGTCATGGTGGCGTCGTACTTCCTGCCCACGGAGCGGAAGTGCGAGAACAGCTTCTGGCTGTCCTCGCCGGCGCCGTCCCACGAGAAGACGACGAACTGCGGCGGGGTCTCGCCCGGCTTGAGGCGCTGCCAGACCGGCTGGTGGGGCTGGGCGCCGGTGGAGGCCGTGGAGCCGTCGCCGATCAGGCGGACCGCGTTCGGCGGGGCCGCGTTCGGCCCCTTCTTGGCGCCCGCGCCGCCCGGCATGCCCTTCGTGGCGGAGCCGTCGGAGCCCGAGCAGCCGGCGAGGCCGGTGATCAGGGCGACGGCGAGGGCACCGGCGGCGAGCGCCTTCCTCTGGGCAGTGGTCCTTCTCCCGGCGGCTGTCATCCGCCCACCTCTCCTCGGTTCCGTGCGAGCTTCCGTGCGAGCTTCCGTACGAACTTCCGTACGAGCTGTCGCGCGAGCTTCCGTGCGATTTCCGTACCGGCGGCGTCAACGTCGCACCACGACGACCGGAGAGATGAAACGACAAGCGGCAATCCGTGCACCTATCACCGGAACCGGTGAATCATTGCCCTGTTTGCCCCGAAAATAATGCCGGAGTCTTTACTCTCCATTACGATCCATTTACCGAGCGTTGATCCTCGTCCAGGCGGGGCCCCCGCTCGGATCCCGCCGCTGCACGCCGTGACCCACGGCCGCGAGCCCCCACGTTCGTCCCGCACGAACCGCGACCGCGCTGCCCCGGAGGAGACGGGAAATGACCCTCTGCACCCCCGCCCGCACCACCACCCGACCCCGAGTCCAGCGGCCCCACAGCCCGCCGGAGGGGCCGCGCCGCTTCCGTATCGCCGGCGCCGACCTCTCCGCCTCCGTCGCCGTCTTCCTGATCGCGCTGCCCCTCTCGCTCGGCATCGCGCTCGCCACCGGGGCCCCGCTCCAGTCCGGCCTCGTCGCCGCCGCCGTCGGCGGCCTGGTGGCCGGCCGCTTCGGCGGCTCCCCGCTCCAGGTGAGCGGCCCCGCCGCCGGCCTCACCGTCGTGACCGCCGAGCTCATCCAGCTGTACGGCTGGCGCACCACCTGCGCCATCACCGTGCTCGCCGGCCTCGCCCAGCTCGGCCTCTCCGCCCTCCGGGTGGCCCGCTCGGCGCTCGCCGTGTCGCCCGCGATCGTGCACGGCATGGTGGCCGGCATCGGCGCGACCATCGCTCTCGCCCAGCTCCACATCGTGCTCGGCGGCACCCCGCAGAGCTCCGCCGTCGACAACGTCCTCGGCCTTCCCGCCCAGTTGGCCGACATCCACGCGGCGGGGCTCGCCATCAGCGCCCTCACGGTGGCCGTGCTGCTGTGCTGGCCCCGGCTGCCGGGCCGGGCCGGCCGGCTCGTACGGAAGGTCCCGGCCGCGCTCGTCGCGGTGGCGGGGGCGACGGCGGTGGCGGCGCTCGCCGGACTCGCCGTACCCCGGGTCGACCTGCCGTCCTGGAGCAGCCACGCACTGCCCGGCCTGCCCGAGGGGCCGGTGCTCGGCATCGCGGCCGGGGTGCTGACGATCACGCTGGTCACGAGCGTGCAGTCGCTGCTCTCCGCCGTCGCCGTCGACAAGCTGGTCGCCGCGCGCCCGGACGGCGGCCGGGGTGTGCCGCGCGCGGCCCTCGACCGCGAACTCGCCGGTCAGGGCGCGGCCAACATGGTCTCGGGGGCGCTCGGCGGGCTGCCGGTCGCCGGTGTCGCCGTCCGCAGCGTCGCCAACGTGTCCGCGGGCGCGGTGAGCCGCGCCTCCACGATGCTCCACGGCCTGTGGATCGTGCTCGCGGCCCTGGTGCTCGTCCCCGTGCTCGACCTGATCCCGCTGCCCGCGCTCGCCGCCCTGGTCATGGTGGTCGGCGTGCAGATGGTCAGCATCACCCACATCCGTACCGTCACCCGGCACCGCGAGGTCGTCGTCTACGTGGTGACGCTGTCCGGAGTCGTCCTCGTCGGCATCCTGGAGGGCGTCGCCCTCGGCATCGCCGTGGCGATCGCGGTCTCCCTGCACCGGCTCGCCCGCACCCGGATCACCCGCGAGGAGCGGGACGGGCGCCACCTGCTGCACGTACGCGGCCAGTTGACGTTCCTCGCCGTCCCCCGGCTGAGCCGTGCCCTGCACCAACTGCCCCACGGGTCCGACGTGGTGGTCGAGCTGGACGGGTCCTTCATGGACCACGCGGCGTACGAGACGCTGAGCGACTGGATGGCGGGGCACCTCGCCCACGGCGGTACGGTCGAGACGACCGGCCCGTCCGGAACCCGGATCGCCGAGCCGACCCCCGCCACCGCCTCCGCCGGCGCCACCGCCACCGCCGGGCACACCTGCTGCCGTCCCTGGACGCCGTGGCACAACCACCAGTGCGGGGAGCAGCCGGCCGAGCGGCCCGACGAGGCCACGGAGCCCGCCGAGCCCCGGCGTTCACCCGGCCTGCACCTGGCGAGCGGCATCGGCAAGTTCCAGCGGAACACGGCCCCGCTCGTACGGGAGGAGCTCGCGCGGCTCGCGCGGGAGGGCCAGCGCCCCTCGCAGCTCTTCCTGACCTGCGCCGATTCCCGTCTCGTCACCAGCATGATCACATCGAGCGGGCCCGGTGACCTGTTCACCGTGCGCAACGTCGGCAACCTCGTCCCGCTGCCCGGCGAGGAGAGCGGCGACGACTCGGTGGCGGCGGCGATCGAGTACGCGGTGGAGGTGCTGCGGGTCGAGTCGATCACCGTCTGCGGCCACTCCGGCTGCGGCGCGATGCAGGCCCTTCTCAACGGCGGGCCCGACGACCCGCCGACCCCGCTCCGCCGCTGGCTGCGCCACGGCCGGCCCAGTCTGGAGCGGATGGCGAGCCGGAGACACGCCTGGGCCCGGATCTCCGGACGCCTTCCGGCCGACGCGGTCGAGCAGCTCTGCCTGACCAACGTGGTCCAGCAGCTGGAGCACCTGCGGGCGTACGAGTCGGTGGCGCGGCGGCTCGCCGAGGGCACGCTCACGCTGCACGGCATGTACTTCCACGTGGGCGAGGCGCAGGCGTACCTGCTGGCCGGGGCGGACGAGGTGCACAGCTACGACGACGTGTTCACCCAGGTCATGCCGACGGGCCCGCTGGAGCCGGGCCCGCTGGAGCACGGTCCGCTGAAGCCCGGTCCGCTGGAACCGGGCCCACTGGAGCCGGCCCGCGCGTCCTGAACCTTCCGGCTCAGCCGTCCGTGAGACTGTGTGGCCCCTTCTCCCACCGCTCGGGAAGAAGGGGCCCCCGCCCCCCATGCACCCAACAGGTCTAAACCAATTGCCCGGAGGCTCTTGTCACCCGGGCATCTGACTGATGAGGTATGACGCGGGACACATACGCACAGAGGACGCCCTGGGAAAGGGAGATGTCGTGAGCAACGAAAGCCTGGCCAATCTGCTTCGGGAAGAGCGTCGATTTTCGCCGCCCGCCGAGCTGGCCGCGCACGCCAACGTGACGGCGGAGGCGTACGAGCAGGCCAAGGCGGACAGGCTGGGCTTCTGGGCCGAGCAGGCCAAGCGCCTGACCTGGGCCACCGAGCCGACCGAGACCCTCGACTGGTCGAACCCGCCGTTCGCCAAGTGGTTCGCGGACGGCGAGCTGAACGTGGCGTACAACTGCGTCGACCGGCACGTCGAGGCCGGCCACGGCGACCGGGTCGCCATCCACTTCGAGGGCGAGCCGGGCGACAGCCGCGCGATCACCTACGCCGAGCTCAAGGACGAGGTCTCCAAGGCGGCCAACGCCCTGACCGAGCTGGGCGTCCGCAAGGGCGACCGGGTCGCCGTCTACCTGCCGATGATCCCCGAGGCGGCCATCACGATGCTGGCCTGCGCCCGCGTCGGCGCCGCCCACTCGGTGGTCTTCGGCGGCTTCTCGGCCGACGCCGTGGCCTCCCGTATCCAGGACGCCGACGCCAAGCTGGTCGTCACCGCCGACGGCGGCTACCGCCGCGGCAAGCCGAGCGCCCTCAAGCCGGCCATCGACGAGGCCGTCGCCAAGTGCCCGCAGGTCGAGCACGTCCTCGTGGTCCGCCGTACGGGCCAGGACACCGCGTTCACCGAGGGCCGCGACGTGTGGTGGGACGACATCGTCGCCCGCCAGTCCGCCGAGCACACCCCGGAGGCCTTCGAGGCGGAGCACCCGCTCTTCATCCTCTACACCTCGGGCACCACCGGGAAGCCGAAGGGCATCCTGCACACCTCCGGCGGCTACCTCACCCAGGCCGCGTACACCCACCACGCCGTCTTCGACCTGAAGCCGGAGACCGACGTCTACTGGTGCACCGCCGACATCGGCTGGGTCACCGGGCATTCGTACATCGTCTACGGCCCGCTGGCCAACGGCGCGACGCAGGTCATGTACGAGGGCACCCCGGACACCCCGCACCAGGGCCGGTTCTGGGAGATCGTGCAGAAGTACGGCGTCACGATCCTCTACACGGCGCCGACCGCGATCCGCACGTTCATGAAGTGGGGAGACGACATCCCCGCCAAGTTCGACCTGTCCAGCCTCCGCGTCCTCGGCTCGGTCGGCGAGCCGATCAACCCCGAGGCCTGGGTCTGGTACCGCGAGCACATCGGCGCCGGCAAGACCCCGATCGTGGACACCTGGTGGCAGACCGAGACCGGCGCGATGATGATCTCGCCGCTGCCGGGCGTCACCGAGACCAAGCCGGGCTCCGCCCAGCGCACGCTGCCCGGCATCGCGGCGACCGTCGTCGACGACGAGGCCAACGAGGTGCCGAACGGGGGCGGCGGCTACCTGGTCCTCACCGAGCCGTGGCCTTCGATGCTCCGCACCATCTGGGGCGACGACCAGCGCTACATCGACACGTACTGGTCCCGCTTCGAGGGCAAGTACTTCGCGGGTGACGGCGCCAAGAAGGACGAGGACGGCGACATCTGGCTGCTCGGCCGGGTCGACGACGTCATGCTCGTCTCCGGTCACAACATCTCGACCACCGAGGTCGAGTCCGCCCTCGTCTCGCACCCGTCGGTGGCCGAGGCGGCCGTCGTCGGCGCCGCCGACGAGACCACCGGCCAGGCGATCGTCGCCTTCGTCATCCTGCGCGGTACGGCGAGCGAGGACGAGGGCCTGGTCGCCGAGCTGCGCAACCACGTCGGCGCGACCCTGGGCCCGATCGCCAAGCCGAAGCGGGTCCTGCCGGTGGCGGAGCTGCCGAAGACCCGCTCGGGCAAGATCATGCGCCGGCTGCTGCGCGATGTCGCCGAGAACCGGGAGCTGGGCGATGTCACCACGCTGACCGACTCCTCGGTCATGTCGCTCATCCAGACCCAGCTGCCGGCCGCCTCCAGCGAGGACTGAGCCCCGGCCGTACGACCTGAACGCCCGCCCCGAGCCGCTCGGGGCGGGCGTCGCCGTTCCCCGCATCCGTTCCCCGCACTCGTTTCCAGGGGACGAACCGGGCAAAGCTTTCTAAAGTGAATCTCGCCGGACACCACCCACGCTCTTTAGGTAAAGTAAGAATCGCGTCAGTGACGTGACAAGAAGACCTAGGTGCGCCGGGAAGTCTGGTCGGCAACGTGCTCTGTGCTGCCCACCCGACCGGAGGTTCTCCCCCGTGGCCGCGCCCTCACCGACCGACCGCAAGTTCCTCGGCCGCCTCCCCCTGCCCGAGCGGCGCTACCTCGCCGACGCCCTGCGCACCGAGACCGTGGGCGGCGTCCTGCTCCTCGTCGCCGCCGTCACCGCCCTCGCCTGGGCCAACACCCCGCTCAGCGGCAGCTACGAGTCCGTCAGCGACTACCACCTCGGCCCCGCCGCCCTCGGACTCGACCTGTCGATCCAGCACTGGGCCGCCGACGGCCTCCTCGCGATCTTCTTCTTCGTCGCCGGCATCGAACTCAAGCGCGAGCTCGTCGCGGGCGAGCTCCGCGACCCCCGGGCCGCCGCGCTCCCCGTCGTCGCCGCGCTCTGCGGCATGGCCGCACCCGCCCTCGTCTACGTCCTGGTCAACGCCGCCGGCAACGGCTCGATGGACGGCTGGGCCGTCCCCACCGCCACCGACATCGCCTTCGCGCTCGCCGTCCTCGCCGTCATCGGCACGTCGCTGCCGTCCGCGCTGCGCGCCTTCCTGCTCACCCTCGCCGTCGTCGACGACCTCTTCGCGATCCTGATCATCGCGGTCTTCTTCACCAGCGACCTGGACTTCGCCGCGCTCGGCGGCGCCTTCGCCGGACTCGTCCTCTTCTGGCTGCTGCTCCGCAAGGGCGTCCGCGGCTGGTACGTGTACGTGCCGCTCGCCCTGGTCATCTGGGCCCTGATGTACAACAGCGGCGTCCACGCCACCATCGCCGGCGTGGCCATGGGCCTGATGCTGCGCTGCACCACCCGCGAGGGCGAGAGCCACTCCCCCGGCGAGCACATCGAGCACCTCGTCCGCCCGCTCTCGGCCGGCCTCGCCGTGCCCCTGTTCGCGCTCTTCTCGGCCGGCGTCAGCGTCTCCGGCAAGGCGATCGGCGATGTCTTCACCCAGCCGGTCACCCTCGGCGTGGTCCTCGGCCTGGTCATCGGGAAGGCCGTCGGCATCTTCGGCGGCACCTGGCTCGCCGCCCGCTTCACCAAGGCCGAACTCAACCCGGACCTGGCCTGGCCGGACGTGTTCGCCGTCGCCTCCCTCGCCGGCATCGGCTTCACCGTCTCGCTCCTCATCGGCGAACTCGCCTTCGCCGGGGACGCCGCCCTCACCGACGAGGTCAAGGCCTCCGTCCTCATCGGCTCCCTGATCGCGGCCGTCCTCGCCTCCGTCCTGCTGAAGCTGCGGGTCCGCAAGTACCAGGCGATCTACGAGGCGGAGAACCGCGACGACGACGAGGACGGCATCCCCGACATCTACGAGGAGGACAACCCGGAGTACCACCTGCGCATGGCCGCGATCCACGAGCGGAAGGCCGCCGAACACAGGGAGCGCGCCCGAGCGGCGGGGGCACCGCGCGACGACGCCGACCGTCCGGCATGATCTGAGTCGGACCGCAGAAGAGAAGAGGGAGCACCGATGAGCGACCCGTACGACGGAACCGAGCGCAGCCTCGGCCAGCTGGTCGCCTCGGCGACAGCCGAGATGTCCGCGCTGGTGCACGATGAGATCGCCCTGGCCAAGGCCGAACTGCGCCAGGACGTCAAGCGCGGCGCGCTCGGCAGCATCATGGGGATCGGCGCCCTCGTGGTGCTGCTGTTCTCGCTGCCGATGCTGAGCTTCGCGCTCGCGTACGCCATCAACACCTGGACCGGCGGGCACAACGGCAACGGGGGCTGGAACCTCGTCTGGTGCTTCCTGCTGTCCTTCGCCTTCAACGTGCTGGTCGCGAGCCTCCTCGGGGCGATCGCCGTCGCCAAGTTCAAGAAGGTCAAGCCGCCGGAGAAGACCATCACGTCCGCCAAGCAGACGGCCGCGATCATGCAGAACGTCAAGCCCCACCCGCGCCCCGAGTACGACAAGGCCCTCGACAAGGCGCTGGGCAGGCCCGCCGCTGTGGCACGCTCGTCCGTATGACCCTCCCCGAGAGCGGCAACGGCGGGCCCGTACGGCTCGACGGGCCGTGGACCCATCGTGACGTGGCCGCCAACGGCGCCCGCTTCCACATCGCCGAGATGGGCGACGGCCCGCTGGTGCTGCTCCTGCACGGCTTCCCGCAGTTCTGGTGGACCTGGCGCCATCAGCTTCCGGTCCTTGCGGAGGCCGGATTCCGGGCCGTCGCGATGGACCTGCGGGGCGTCGGGGGCAGCGACCGCACACCCCGGGGTTACGACCCCGCCAACCTCGCCCTCGACATCACCGGCGTCATCCGGTCCCTGGGCGAGCCGGACGCGGCGCTCGTCGGGCACGACCTCGGCGGGTACCTCGCCTGGACGGCGGCCGTGATGCGGCCCAAGCTGGTGCGCCGGCTCGCCGTCTCCTCGATGCCGCACCCGCGCCGCTGGCGCTCGGCGATGCTCTCGGACTTCGCGCAGTCGCGGGCCGGCTCGCACGTCTGGGGCTTCCAGCGGCCGTGGCTGCCGGAGCGTCAGCTCGTCGCGGACGACGCCGAGCTCGTCGGCGAACTGATCCGGGACTGGTCGGGGCCGCAGCCCCGGCGCGCCTCCGACGACGAGGCGATCGAGGTGTACCGGCGGGCGATGCTGGTCCCTTCGACGGCGCACTGCGCGATCGAGCCGTACCGCTGGATGGTGCGCTCCCTGGCGCGCCCGGACGGCATCCAGTTCAACCGGCGCATGAAGCGGCCGGTACGGGTGCCGACGCTCCATCTGCACGGGTCCCTTGACCCGGTGATGAGGACCCGGAGCGCGGCGGGGTCGGGCGAGTACGTCGAGGCGCCGTACCGCTGGCGGCTGTTCGACGGTCTCGGTCACTTCCCGCACGAGGAGGACCCGGTGGCCTTCTCCACGGAACTCGTCAACTGGCTGAAGGACCCCGAGCCCGACCGCTGACGGTCCCTCCGCTCCGGGGGGCGTACAGGCATTCCCCGAACGGCCATGTGCCTCGCGCATACTCCGATTGGCGGGCCCTCAGGCGGTTACCGACCTTGGGCCACGGGCAGACGTCGAGGTATGGGCTGGACGCACGACTACGCTGACACGACCGCACGCAACCGCCGCTCGGCCTCCGGGCCGGGCCCCCGCGACGGGGGTGGCCCGCCGGACTCCGGCGGCTCGCACGCCGTGCAGGAGGCCTCGCACACCGTGCGGGAGGCAGGGATGTCCGGCATGCGGCAGGGGGAAGCCCCGGGCGGGCAGGACGTGGGCATCTCGCGCATCCTGCGCCGCCGGGCCCGCTGGGTCTCGGCCCGGCTCAGGCACCCCCGCGACACCCCCTAGGTTCTGGAGCCTGAGGTTCTAGAGAGCGCAGGCCTGGGTGTCGACCTGCTGGTCGGCGGTCCGGCCGAGCTCGATGTCCTCACGGATCTCGTCGACGGTCAGGGCGTAGCCGGTGTTCGCGTCGTCGAGCGAGCGGGCGAAGATCACGCCGGACACCTCGCCGTCCTCGGTGAGCAGCGGACCGCCGGAGTTGCCCTGACGGACCGTCGTGTACAGCGAGTACACGTCCCTGCGCACATCACCGCGGCGGTAGATGTCGGGCCCGTCCGCGTCGATACGGCCCCGGACGCGGGCCGAGCGCACGTCGTACGAGCCGTTCTCCGGGAATCCGGCGACGATCGCGCCGTCGCCGCTCCTGGCGTCCTCGTCGGTGAAGGTGAGCGGCGGGGCCTTGAGGTCCGGGACGTCCAGGACGGCGATGTCGCGCTGCCAGTCGTAGAGGACGACCTTGGCGTCGTACAGCTTGCCCTCGCCGCCGATCTGGACGGTCGGCTCGTCGACGCCGCCGACGACATGGGCGTTGGTCATGATGCGGCGGTCGGCGAAGACGAAACCGGTGCCTTCGAGGACCTTGCCGCAGCTCTGCGCGGTGCCGACGACCTTCACGATGGAGCGCTGGGCGCGGGCGGCGACGGGGCTGTCGGCGAGCGCCGGGTCGGGCGGCAGGACGGGGGTGATCGGCTCGTTGGCGAAGGAGTTGAAGACCGGCGGGAAGCCGCTGCGGGCCAGGGTGGAGCTGACGTCGTCGAACCAGCGGTCCGCCTGATCCGGTATCACCACGTCCACACCGCGCAGGACCTTGGAGCTCCGCACCTCCTTGCCCACGGTGGGCATGGAGGTCTCGGCGAGGAGCGAGCCGAGGAGCCAGGCCACGAGCAGCATCGCGACGACGTTGACGAGGGCGCCGCCCGTGGCGTCGAGGGCGCGCGCGGGAGACCAGGTGATGTGACGGCGCAGCTTGTTGCCGAGGTGGGTCGTGAAGGCCTGGCCCACCGAGGCGCAGACGATGACGATCATGACGAAGACGACTGTCGCCGTGGTCGAGACCTCGCTGTGGTCGGTCAGCTGGTTCCAGATGACCGGCAGCAGCAGAACGGCGGCGAGACCGCCGCCGAGGAAGCCGATCACCGACAGGATGCCGACCACGAATCCCTGGCGGTAACCGATGATCGCGAACCACACGGCGGCGAGCAGCAACAAGATGTCCAGCACGTTCACCGTCTATTGCCTCGCAGATTCGTTTCTGGTCGCCGGGGTTCAGCCTGTCATGACCGCCAGTCGAGCGGGACCTGCTTGGCCCGGTCCCAGGGGCGCTCCCAGCCGGAGAAGTGCAGCAGCCGGTCGATCACACCGGCCGTGAAACCCCAGACCAGAGCGGACGCGACCAGGAACGCGGGGCCCTGGTGGCCGCTCGGGTGGACCGCCGTCGCGCGGTTCGCGGGATCCGTGAGATCCGCCACGGGGACGGTGAAGACCCGGGCGGTCTCCCCGGGGTCCACGACCCCGACCGGGCTCGGGGAGCGCCACCAGCCCAGGACCGGGGTGACGACGAAGCCGCTGACCGGGATGTAGAGCTGGGGCAGGACCCCGAAGATCTGGACGCCCGCCGGGTCGAGGCCTGTCTCCTCCTGGGCCTCGCGCAGGGCCGCGCGCAGGAGCCCGCCGTCCGCCGGGTCGCCGTCCTCGGGGTCGAGGGCGCCGCCGGGGAAGGAGGGCTGGCCTGCGTGCGAGCGCAGGCTGCCGGCCCGCTCCATGAGGAGCAGCTCGGGTCCGCGCTCCCCCTCGCCGAAGAGGACGAGGACGGCGGACTGGCGCCCCGCGCCGCTCGCGGGCGGCAGGAAGCGGCTGAGCTGCTCGGGCGCGACCGTGCGGGCGGCCCGGTCGACGGTCCCGAGCCAGTCGGGCAGCCCGTCCCGGCTGACCAGCCCGCCGGTGCCGGGCAGGACCCGTCCTTCACGGACGTCCTCGTCGTGGATCTCTTCGTCAGTGCGCGTCATAGGCACCCCCGTGTTTCACAACGCCATCGATGGACGGGTTCGTTCCCCGGGCCCTCCGGGGCCGGGCGGGTCGGGCTGGCCGGGCGGCGGGCCGGGCTCAGTCGCCCGCTCCCAGTGGCGGCGCCGGGAGGCCCGGGTAGCCGGGCGGCGGGTTGAGCCGCTGGCCCGGGAAGCCGCCCTTCTCGTACTTGAGCAGCTTCCTCGCCTTCTCGGGGTCGGTCTCGCCCTCTCCGTACGAGGGACAGAGGTGGGTGATGGGGCAGGCGCCGCAGGCCGGCTTGCGTGCGTGGCAGATCCGGCGGCCGTGGAAGATCACCCGGTGCGAGAGCATGGTCCACTCGCTCTTCGGGAAGATCTCGGCGATCTCCGCCTCGATCTTCACCGGGTCCTCCTGCTCGGTCCACTTCCAGCGCCGGGCCAGCCGCATGAAGTGGGTGTCCACGGTGATGCCGGGGACCCCGAAGGCGTTGCCGAGGACGACGAAGGCGGTCTTGCGGCCGACGCCGGGGAGCTTGACGAGGTCGTCGAGGCGGCCCGGGACCTCGCCCCCGAAGTCGTCCCTCAGGGCGGTGGCGAGACCCATGATCGACTTGGTCTTGGCGCGGAAGAAGCCGGTGGGGCGGATGAGCTCCTCGACCTCCTCGGGAACGGCGGCCGCGAGGTCCTCGGGCGTGGGGTACGTGGCGAAGAGGGCGGGCGTGGTCTGGTTGACCCGCAGGTCGGTGGTCTGCGCCGAGAGCACCGTCGCGACGAGCAGCTCGAAGGGGTTGCGGAAGTCGAGCTCCGGATGGGCGTACGGGTAGACCTCGGCCAGCTCCCGGTTGATCTTGCGCGCCCTGCGGACCATCGCGAGCCGCGACTCGGGCTTGGCGGGTCTGACCGGCTTGGCAGGCTTCGCGGACTCCACGGGCTTCCGATTCATCGCTTTTGCGCGTTTCGACACGCCGTGTTCGCCCACGGCGGAATTACCTTCGGCCGACACTCTTCCAGCCCCCTTGGCCTGCGCTGTCACCGGCGAGTTGGACACCCGACCAGCCTAGGGGCCACCACCGACATCCGCCCCGGGCGTGGCCGATCAGCCCCCAATCGGGCCCCTGACGTACGGACGGGCGACTCGGTGCGTCAGACTTGTTGTGATTGATCGCACTGTTGTGTACGTCCGGCATCATGGGACAGGTTCCCTGAGCAGGTCGACAGTATGGAGAGAACTCGTGGACGACGTTCTGCGGCGCGCCCCGCTCTTCGCGGCGCTCGATGACGAGCAGGCAGCCGAGCTGCGCGCCTCGATGAGTGAGGCGACGCTCGCCCGTGGCGACGCGCTCTTCCACGAGGGCGACCCCGGCGACCGCCTGTACGTGGTCACCGAGGGCAAGGTGAAGCTGCACCGCACCTCCCCCGACGGCCGCGAGAACATGCTGGCCGTCCTCGGCCCCGGCGAGCTCATCGGCGAACTGTCGCTGTTCGACCCGGGCCCGCGCACCGCGACCGCGACCGCGCTGACCGAGGTCAAGCTGCTCGGCCTCGGCCACGGCGACCTCCAGCCCTGGCTGAACGCCCGCCCCGAGGTGGCCACCGCGCTGCTGCGCGCCGTCGCCCGCCGCCTGCGCAAGACCAACGACCAGATGTCCGACCTGGTCTTCTCCGACGTCCCGGGCCGGGTGGCCCGCGCGCTCCTCGACCTGTCGCGCCGCTTCGGCGTGCAGTCGGAGGAGGGCATCCACGTCGTCCACGACCTCACCCAGGAGGAGCTGGCCCAGCTGGTCGGTGCCTCCCGCGAGACGGTCAACAAGGCGCTCGCCGACTTCGCCCAGCGCGGCTGGCTGCGCCTGGAGGCCCGCGCCGTGATCCTCCTCGACGTGGAGCGCCTCGCGAAGCGCTCGCGGTAAGCACGCGCGTACGTACGCAAAAGGCCGCCCCGGTCCGACGACCGGGGCGGCCTTTTGCGTACGTACGCGCGCGTCAGCGCTTCGAACCGTCCACGATCACCGGGGCGGAGGCGCCGTTCGCGCAGGGCACGGTGTAGATCGGGTTCTTCGCCGCAGCCTCCTTGAACGCGTCGATGCACTGGTTCATGAGGACCCTGTCCGTCAGCGAGTCGTTGAGGATCTTGTTGGCGCGGGCGATGCCCTCCGCCTCGATCCGGCGCCGGTCGGACTCGGCCTTGGCGGTACGGGCGGCCTCGGTGGCCCGCTCGGTGGCCTGCTGCTGCTGGATCTTGCGGTCGATCTGGCCCTGGAGGGCGTCCGAGGGCTTCACGTTGCGCAGGTTGACCGTGGTCACGTCGATGCCGCGCGGGGCCAGGCGCTCCTTGATCAGGACGCCGATCTCCGCGTTGATCTTCTCGCGGTCGGTCGCGTACCCCTGCTCGCTCGTGTAGCGGGCGAAGACGTTGCGGACGATCTCCCGGCTGTCGGGGTAGACGAGCCGCTGCTGGATGGCGTCCTCGCTGCCCGCGAGCTTGTACAGCTCGACGGACTTGGACGGGACGACGGCCCACTTGACCGTGACCTCGACGTACATGACACCGCCCTGCGAGGAGCGGACCTCGACGACGTCCTTGTCGGAGAGGTTGAGGTCGACGGGACGGGTGGAGAAGGTCGTCACGTCGGTGAAGGGCGACTTCACGTGCATGCCCGAGGTCATGGGCGAGCCGACCTTGCCGAAGGCGACCGGCACACCGACCTCGTACGCGCTGATCACGTACGTCATGCTGAAGACCAGCGAGAAGAGGCCGGCGACCACGGCGCCGACGGCGCCGAGCTTCAGCCCCTTCGATTCGTTCGAGCGGGCGACGAAGTAGAGCACCACTGCGGCGATGAGCAGCAGGATGGCGATGACGAACACGGGCGTTCCCCCCGAAAGCTACGGCCAGAAGTAAGCGGAGCGTAAAACACGGGTCAAGAACGCCGCAGGGCCGGGGTCCGCCCCGGGACAGGATCGTGACGTCCCGCTACACGGGGCCCCGCTCCCGCAGGAACTCCAGCTGCGCCCGTACGGACAGCTCGGCCGCCGGCCACAGCGAGCGGTCCACGTCCGCGTACACATGGGCGACGACCTCCGCCGCCGTCCGGTGACCGCTCGCGACCGCCGTCTCGACCTGCGCGAGCCGGCTCGCCCGGTGCGTCAGATAGAACTCCACGGCCCCCTGCGCGTCCTCCAGGACCGGCCCGTGCCCCGGCAGGACCGTCCTCACCCCGTCGTCGACGGTGAGCGAGCGCAGCCGCCGCAGCGAGTCCAGGTAGTCGCCGAGCCGCCCGTCCGGATGCGCCACCATCGCCGTCCCGCGCCCCAGGATCGTGTCGCCCGTGAGCACCGCACGGTCGGCGGGCAGGTGGAAGGAGAGCGAGTCCGAGGTGTGGCCGGGCGTCGGGACGACGCGCAGCTCCAGGCCGCCGACCGTCACCACGTCCCCCGCGCCGAGCCCCTCGTCGCCGAGCCGCAGCGCCGGATCCAGGGCCCGTACGGCCGTCCCCGTCAGCTCCGCGAAGCGGCCGGCGCCCTCCGCGTGGTCCCAGTGGCCGTGGGTCAGCAGGGTGAGCGCGATCCGCTTGCCGAGCTTCTCGGCCGTCTCGATCACGTGCCGCAGATGGGTCTCGTCGAGCGGGCCCGGGTCGACCACGACGGCGAGGTCGGAGCCGGGCTCGGACAGGAGCCAGGTGTTGGTGCCGTCGAGGGTCATCGCGGACGGGTTCGGCGCGAGGACGTTCACGGCGCGGTCGGTCGCGGGCCCGGAGACCACGCGCCCGCGTGGCTGCCCCGGCAGGGCGGCGGCGTCGCTCATCGCTCGCCTCCCACGGGGATGATCTTCGTGAACTCCTCGTGGCCCGGCCAGCTCAGGACCAGTTCCTCGCCCTCCACGCGCGCGTGGGCGAGCACGGGGGTCAGATCCCGCCCCTCCGCCGCCGCGAGGGCATCGGCCGCCGTGCCGTACCCCTCCAGGGCGCGCAGGGTCGAGATCGTCGGCGGCATCATCGTCAGCTCACCCCGGTCGTAGCCGGCGGCGGCCTCCGCCGGACGGATCCAGACGGTGCGGTCGGCCTCCGTGGAGGCGTTCCGGGTGCGCTGCCCGGCCGGCAGCACGGCCACGAAGAACCAGGTGTCGTACCGGCGCTGTTCGAACTCCGGCGTGATCCAGCGGGCCCACGCGCCGAGCAGGTCGGAGCGGAGCACGAGCCCGCGCCGGTCCAGGAAGTCGGCGAAGGACAGCTCCCGGGCGACGAGCGCCTCCCGGTCCCGCTCCCACTCCTCGCCGGTCGTGTCGCCGACGACCCCCTCCTCGGTCTCCCCGGCGAGCAGGACGCCCGCCTCCTCGTACGTCTCGCGTACGGCGGCGCAGACCACGGCCTGGGCCTGCGCGGGGTCGTCGAGGCCGAGCCGGGCCGCCCAGGTCTCCCGGGAGGGTCCCGCCCAGCGCACCGGGTGCTCGTCGCGCGGGTCGACACCGCCGCCGGGGTAGGCGTACGCGCCGCCCGCGAAGGCCATGGAGGTACGGCGGCGCAGCATGTGGACGTCGGGCCCGGCCGCCCCGTCCCGCAGGAGCAGGACGGTCGCGGCGCGCCGGGGGGTCACCGGGGTGAGCTCACCGGCGGCGAGGGCGCGGATGCGGTCGGGCCACTCGGGCGGGTACCACTGGCCGTTCGCCCGCCGGGGCCGGACCGACGGCTCCGCCGGACCGGGTTCGCCGGACGGCTCCGACGGACTCGGCGCGCTCGCCTGCGGCGGCTGACTCGCCTGTTCCGGCCGATCGCTCGGCTCGCTCGACTGCTTCGGCTGACCATTCGACATGGGCCGGATGCTATGCGCAAGCACAGGAATGCACGAGAGCCGATCCTCCCTGACGGGTGAACCGGCTCTGTGTCACGTATTGACGTACGACGGGCGGTCAGGCCTCGACGAGCTCCACCTGGACCTCGACCTCGACCGGGGCGTCGAGCGGCAGCACGGTCACGCCGACGGCACTGCGCGCGTGCACGCCCTTGTCGCCGAGGACCGCGCCGAGCAGCTCGCTGGCGCCGTTGATGACGCCGGGCTGCCCGGTGAAGTCGGGGGCGGAGGCGACGAACCCGACGACCTTCACGACCCGCTTGATCCGGTCCAGGTCACCGGCGACCGACTTCACGGCCGCGAGCGCGTTCAGCGCGCAGGTGGCCGCGAGCTGCTTGGCCTCCTCTGCGGTGACCTCGCCGCCGACCTTGCCGGTCAGCTGGAGCTTGCCGTCCACCATCGGGAGCTGGCCCGAGGTGTAGACGTACACGCCGGACTGCACGGCCGGCTGGTAGGCGGCCAGGGGCGGCACGACCGCCGGCAGGGTCAGGCCCAGCTCGGCGAGCTTCGCCTCGACGGCCCCGCTCACGACTTGGCCCGCTTCAGGTAGGCCACGAGCTGCTCGGGGTTGTTCGGCCCGGGCACGACCTGGACGAGCTCCCAGCCGTCCTCGCCCCAGGTGTCCAGAATCTGCTTGGTCGCGTGCACCAGAAGCGGCACCGTGACGTACTCCCACTTGGTCATGGGCCCGACTGTATCCGCTGGCCGCCGGGCAGCTCTTCGGGGCAGCCCCGGAAGCTCCCCTCCGAGGCGCACCTCGCGCCCCCACCGACGCTCGCCGTCGGGGCTCACCCCGAAGCTCCCCCTAGGGAGCTTCTCCGGGGCGGCCACCTGATTGGGCGCCGCCGCCAGTGGTTAGGCTCGACAACGTGAGCAGGCTCCAGGTCGTCAGCGGCAAGGGTGGTACCGGTAAGACGACGGTCGCCGCCGCCCTCGCCCTCGCCCTCGCGACGGAGGGCAAGCGCACCCTCCTCGTCGAGGTCGAAGGCAGGCAGGGCATCGCACAGCTCTTCGAGACGGAAGCCCTTCCGTACGAGGAGCGCAAGATCGCCGTCGCCCCGGGCGGCGGGGAGGTGTACGCGCTGGCGATCGACGCCGAGCGCGCGCTCCTCGACTACCTCCAGATGTTCTACAAACTGGGCAGTGCGGGGCGGGCCCTGAAGAAGCTCGGCGCGATCGACTTCGCGACGACGATAGCGCCGGGCGTACGGGACGTCCTGCTGACCGGCAAGGCCTGCGAGGCCGTCCGGCGGCGCGAGAAGCACGGCGGCCACACGTACGACCACGTGGTCATGGACGCGCCGCCCACGGGCCGCATCACCCGCTTCCTCAACGTCAACGACGAGGTGGCGGGCCTGGCGAGGATCGGTCCGATACACAACCAGGCGCAGGCCGTCATGCGGGTCCTCAAGTCCCCGGAGACGGCGGTCCATCTGGTGACCCTCCTGGAGGAGATGCCGGTCCAGGAGACCGCGGACGGCATCGCGGAGCTCCGTGATGCCGAACTGCCGGTGGGGCGGGTCGTGGTGAACATGGTCCGGCCGCACGTCCTCGACGAGGCGGCGGTACGGGCCGCCTCCGGCGACCACCGGGACGCGATCGCCAGGACCCTGGTCTCCGCCGGCGTCACGGGCGGCACGACGCTCGTCGAGCCGCTGCTCGACCAGGCGGCCGAGCACGCCCGTCGGGTGGAGCTGGAGCGGACGCAGCGCGCGGTCCTGGACGGCATCGGCGTCCCTTCGTACGAGCTCCCCTACCTGGGGGACGGGGCGGACATCGCGGGGCTCTACCGACTGGCGAAGGAACTGCGGAAGCAAGGGGTGGGCGCGTGACGGAGAAGGCTGCGGGCTCCGCCGGGGTCGGGCCCGACACGGTTCCGGACCCGGAGCTCGACGTTCCTGGCCCGGAGCTCGACGTTCCAGGCCTGGAGATCGACGTTCCGGGCTCGGCCCTCGACCCGGTTCAGGGCCCGGCCCTCGACCCGGTTCCGGTTCTTGACCTCGATCCGATCCTCGACGACCGGGGCACCCGCATCATCGTCTGCTGCGGAGCCGGCGGGGTCGGCAAGACGACCACCGCCGCGGCCCTCGGCGTACGGGCGGCGGAGCGGGGCCGGCGGGTCGTCGTCCTCACCATCGACCCGGCCCGCCGCCTCGCCCAGTCGATGGGGATCGACTCCCTCGACAACACCCCGCGCGAGGTCGCCGGCATCAAGGGCTCCGACGGCGGTCAACTGCACGCCATGATGCTGGACATGAAGCGGACCTTCGACGAGATCGTCGAGGCGCACGCGGACCCCGAGCGGGCCCGGGCGATCCTGGAGAACCCCTTCTACCAGTCCCTGTCGGCCGGGTTCGCCGGTACGCAGGAGTACATGGCGATGGAGAAGCTGGGCCAGCTCCGGGCGCGCGACGAGTGGGACCTGATCGTCGTGGACACCCCGCCGTCCCGGTCCGCCCTGGACTTCCTGGACGCGCCGAAGCGGCTCGGGTCGTTCCTCGACGGGAAGTTCATCAAGCTCCTGATGGCGCCGGCGAAGGTGGGCGGCCGGGCCGGGATGAAGTTCCTCAACGTCGGCATGTCGATGATGACGGGGACCCTGGGGAAGCTGCTCGGGGGTCAGTTCCTGAAGGACGTGCAGACGTTCGTCGCGGCGATGGACACGATGTTCGGCGGTTTCCGGACCCGCGCCGACGCCACGTACAAGCTGCTCCAGGCCCCGGGCACGGCCTTCCTCGTGGTGGCCACGCCGGAGCGGGACGCGCTGCGCGAGGCCGCGTACTTCGTGGAGCGGCTGGCCGCCGAGGAGATGCCGCTGGCCGGTCTCGTCCTCAACCGGGTGCACGGCAGTGGGGCCGCCCGGCTGTCGGCCGAGCGGGCGCGGGCCGCCGCGGAAAATCTTGACGAGGGGCGGATTGTGGATCAGGGGGGCGGGAAGACTGAGCTGAGTGGCTCCCCGACCACGGAGCCCGAGCCGTCCGACCTCGCCACCGCCGCCGCACCTCCCGTACCCGGGGCTGCCCCCACAGCCGACCGGGGCACACCGCACGACAGCACGGCCGATAGGGACGTACGACATCTCACCGCGGGACTTCTGCGCCTGCATGCCGAACGCATGCGGGTGCTCACGCGTGAGCAGCGCACGCGGGACCGCTTCACCGCGCTCCACCCCGAAGTGGCGGTGGCCGAGGTGGCGGCCCTGCCCGGCGATGTGCACGACCTCGCCGGACTGCGGGCCATCGGCGACCGGCTCACGACCGGACGAAGACCGTCGGCCTGACGGGGGCTAGCCCACCGCGGCGTACGCCTCGTACGTCGCGTCGTCCTCCATCGCCACGGGCAGCAGGCCCGCTCCCCGCTCGTACTCCGTGCGCGCGGTCTCCAGGAGCCGCCGCCACGAGGTGACGGTCGGCCTGCGGCGCAGCAGGGCGCGGCGCTCGCGCTCCGTCATGCCGCCCCACACGCCGAACTCCACGCGGTTGTCGAGCGCGTCGGCGAGGCACTCGGTCCGCACCGGGCATCCGGTGCACACCGCCTTTGCCCTGTTCTGTGCCGCTCCCTGCACGAAAAGTTCATCCGGATCGGTAGTGCGGCAGGCCGCCTGCGCACTCCAGTCAGCTACCCAGCCCATACCGGCGCCGTCCTCTCCCGAATCGAGGCTCCCCCACGGCGGCAGCGGCATATTCACCGCTGCCAGTTGGGACGTTACGGAAGGTGGGCACAGCGCAACACCCCCTTCGGGCCCAATCTTGGATGGCCCGAACGGACTATGCGTGCGCGTCAGATCACCCAGGGGAGTGATCGAAGGACATGCGTGTGATAGCGGACATATCCGAGCGGATACGCGCTTCCTCGACGGGGTCACTTCGGACACCGTGTGACGCATGAGCCGGAATCGGACACGAGCTCCCCATGTTTCGGGGTCATGGGGATTCATGCCGATGTCACACCCGGGTCTTGATGCCAGACCACACTGCTGTGACAGTTGGGAGCAGCTTAGGCCAAGGCATATACGTGTGTCCGGCGAATGAGAACGTAGGCACCTCGCGTTGCTGTGCCGTCAGGCCCGTCGGCCGCTCCTCACTCCCCGCTGGCAGGAGGCCTCGAAGGGCCGGCCGCCTCCGGATGTCACGGTCTGGTACTCGAACGCTCCGAACAGCCCATGCTCCTGCGGTTCGCTCATCTCTACGGATTAGGCTGCCCCCATGGCAAAGAAGCGCTCGGGCGGTGGTCTGACCGGGACCCAGCAGGCCGCCAAGTTCCTTGGTGTCAGTGTGCTCTCCGGAGCCGTGCTGGCGGGCATCGCCCTGCCCGCGGCCGGCGCACTCGGGCTGGCCGCGAAGGGGACGGTCGAGGGGTTCGACGAGATCCCCTCCAACCTGAAGACCCCACCGCTGAGTCAGCGCACCACGATCCTCGACTCCGAGGGCGGTCTCCTCGCCACGGTGTACTCGCGGGACCGCAAGGTCGTACCGCTGGAGAAGATCTCCCCGTACATGCAGAAGGCGATCGTCGCGATCGAGGACGGCCGCTTCTACGAGCACGGGGCGATCGACCTCAAGGGCGTGCTGCGCGCGATCAACCGCAACGCGCAGGAGGGCGGGGTCGCGCAGGGCGCGTCCACGCTCACCCAGCAGTACGTGAAGAACGTCTTCGTCGAGGAGGCCGGTGACGACCCCGAGAAGGTCGCGCAGGCCACCCAGCAGACCATCGGCCGCAAGATCCGCGAGCTGAAGTTCGCGATCCAGGTCGAGGAGGAGCTGGGCAAGAAGAAGATCCTGGAGAACTACCTCAACATCACCTTCTTCGGGCAGCAGGCGTACGGCATCGAGGCCGCCTCCCAGCGGTACTTCTCCAAGCGCGCCGCCGACCTGAACCTGGGCGAGGCGGCGATGATGGCCGGTCTCGTCCAGTCGCCGAGCCGCTACGACCCGATCAACGACATCCAGGAAGCCACCAAGCGGCGGAACGTGGTCCTCCAGCGGATGGCCGACGTGAAGGACATCAGCCAGGCCGAGGCGGACAGGGCGATGGCCGCTCCGCTCAAGCTGAAGGTCAAGTCCCCGAAGAACGGCTGCATCACCGCCGTCGACGGCGCCGGCTTCTTCTGCGACTACGTCCGCAAGACGATCCTCACCGACCCGGTCTTCGGGAAGACGGCCGAGGAGCGCCAGAAGCTGTGGAACCTGGGCGGCCTCACCGTCAAGACCACGCTCGACCCGCGCGCCCAGGCCGCCGCCAACGAGGCCGCCGTCGCGAAGATCAACAAGGACGACCCGGTCGCCGCCTCGGTGGTGCAGGTCCAGCCCCGCACCGGCAAGATCCTCTCGATGGGCCAGTCCCGCCCGTACGGCCTGGACCAGAAGCAGAACCAGACGACGCTGAACCTCGCCGTCGGCAGCAAGATGGGCGGCACGACGTACGGCTTCCAGGTCGGCTCGACCTTCAAGCCGATCACGGCGGCGGCGGCCCTGGAGAAGGGCATCAGCCCGGCGACGAGCTTCGACACCCCGTGGAAGATCAACATTCCGGAGAAGGACTACACCCGCTGCGACGGCAAGCCGGCGGGGTACGCCACCTGGGAGATCGGCAACGAGGTCGAGTCGGAGAAGGGCGCCTATGACATGACCAGCGCCCTCGGCAAGTCCATCAACACGTACTTCGCCAAGCTGGAGCAGATGGCCGGCCTCTGCGAGACGCTGACGATGGCGAAGAACCTCGGATACGAGCGCGAGCTCGGCAAGCGGCTCCAGCAGCTGCCGTCCGTCACCCTCGGCGCCCAGGAGAGCACCCCGCTCGACATGGCGGCCGTCTACTCGACCTTCGCCACCCGCGGCATCTACTGCACCCCGGTCGCCATCGACTCCGTCAAGGCCGCCAACGGCGACAAGCTGAACGTGCCGCAGACCAAGTGCACGCGGGCGATGAGCGAGCGCACCGCCGACCTGATCAACCAGATGCTGAAGGGCGTCGTCGAGGACGGCACGGGTACGAAGGCCGGTCTCAGCGACCGCGACAACGCGGGCAAGACCGGTACCACGAACGACCGCAAGGACGCCTGGTTCGTGGGCTACACCCCGAACCTGTCCACCGCCGTCTGGGTCGGTGACGACGTCGGCGAGAAGCAGTCGATGTACCACATCACCATCGGCGGCCAGGTCTACGACAAGGTCTGCGGTGGCTGCCTCCCCGGGCCGATCTGGAAGATCGCGATGACGGGCGCCCTGGACGCCTCCGAGACGCCGCGCTTCGCCCCCATCGCCGTACCGCGGGCCGAGAAGCCCAAGGACAAGGAGGGCGGCGCCGGCCCGAACAAGCCGGCCAAGCCGGGCGACGCCAAGCCGGGCGGCACGAAGCCCCCGGCCAACCCGTTCCCCGGGTTGATCGGCGGGATCGGCGACGGCGGAAACGGCAACGGAAACGGCAACGGCCGCGGCGGAAACCGCTGACGTACTGACACCGGTACCGATACGGGAGAGGGCGCCCCACAAGATGGGGCGCCCTCTCTCGTACTGGCGTTACCGCGGAACGTACCCCTACCGCTACCGCGGATCAGCCCGCGAGCAGCTTCTTCACGGAGGCGGCGACCCGTCCGCCGTCGGCCTGGCCGACCACCTTCGGGTTCACGATCTTCATGACGGCGCCCATGGCGCGCGGCCCCTCGGCGCCGGCCGCCTTCGCCTCCTCGACGGCCTCCGCGACGATCCCGTCGAGCTCCTCGTCGCTGAGCTGCTTCGGCAGGTACGCGTCGAGGATGACGCCCTCCGCCTTCTCCCGCTCGGCGGACTCGAGACGACCGCCCTGGGCGAAGGCGTCCGCGGCCTCGCGGCGCTTCTTCGCCTCCTTGGCGATCACCTTCTGCACCTCGTCGTCGGAGAGTTCGCGCTTGGTCTTGCCCGCGACCTCCTCCTTGGTGATCGCGGTGATGGTCAGCCGCAGGGTCGAGGAACGCAGTTCGTCGCGCCCCCTGATCGCGGCGTTGAGGTCGGCCTTGAGCTTCTCCTTGAGCGTGGTCATGAGGTCAAGTGTGGCAGGTGGGCCGCCCCACCCGCCCGCGCATTTAGGCTCCACGGGTCTGCGACGATGGGGGGATGCGCGCACGCTACGGGATCCCCCTGAAGATCACGGCAGGCCTCACGGCGACGGCAGCGGCCGGACTCGTCTACGCGGCAGGCTTCGAGGCCCGCTCGTTCCGGCTCCGCCGCGTGACGGTCCCGGTGCTGCCACCGGGCATGAACGACCTGCGGGTGCTCCAGGTATCCGACATCCACATGGTGAGCGGCCAGGGCAAGAAGCGGGCCTGGCTCCACTCCCTCGCGGGGCTCCGCCCGGACCTCGTCGTCAACACCGGCGACAACCTCTCCGACCCGGAGGCGGTGCCGGAGGTGCTCGACGCGCTCGGCCCGCTGATGGAGTTCCCGGGGGTGTACGTCTTCGGGTCCAACGACTACTACGGGCCCAAGCTCCGCAACCCCGCCCGCTATCTGCTCGAGAAGGCGCAGGGCAAGCACGGCCTCAACGGCAACAAGCCGGCCGTCGGCGCCGTCCACAACCCCTGGGAGGGGTTGCGGGACGCGTTCGACGCGGCGGGCTGGGTGAACCTCACCAACACCCGCGGCCGGCTCAAGCTGCCGCAGGCGGACCTCGCGTTCACCGGCCTCGACGACCCGCACATCAAGCGGGACCGGTACGAGCGGGTGGCCGGCGGCCCCGACACCGCGGCCGACTTCACCCTGGGCGTGGTGCACGCCCCGTACCTGCGCTCGCTCGACGCCTTCACGGCCGACGGGTACGAGCTGATCCTCGCCGGGCACACCCACGGCGGACAGCTGTGCGTCCCCTTCTACGGGGCGCTCGTCACCAACTGCGACCTGGACACCGACCGGGTCAAGGGCCTCTCCATCCACACCGCGGCCGGCCGCACCTCCTACCTGCACGTCTCGGCGGGCTGCGGCACCAACCGGTACACCCCGGTCCGCTTCGCCTGCCCGCCCGAGGTCACCCTGCTCACCCTGACGTCCCGCGGCTGACCGCCTACGGTGGGGAAATGCCCCGCACGCCGAACACCCAGGCGGCACCGGCCGTCCCGGCCGCCGCCGTGGTCCCCACCGTCCGCCGGCCGTACGCGGCGGCCTTCCGCGCCCTGATCGCCCTCGCCGCGACGACGGGCCTGGTCATCGAGTGCGTCCACGGGAACGTGCTCGTCGTCCTGAGCTTCTTCACCATCTGGTCGAACATCCTGGTCGCCCTCGTCGCCGGCTGGAGCGCCGTCCGCGCCTGGACCCGCCGTCCGCCGCTCCCCGCCCGGTGGACCGGCGGCGTCCTGCTCTGCATCACGGTGGTCGGCCTCGTCTTCCACCTGGTCCTCGACAACGAGGCGAGCCGCTTCAACCAGGCCGCCGAGATCGGCGCCCTCACCGGCGCGAAGGCCGTGGCCAACCAGCTCCTCCACACCGTCACCCCGATCGGCGTGGCCCTCGACTTCCTCCTCCTCACCCGCCCGGGAGCACTGAGGTGGCGCCACGCGGCCCAATGGCTCGCGGCCCCCGGCCTCTACCTGACCTTCGCCCTCACCCGCGGCGCCCTTCTCTCCCCCGGCACCCCGACCCGCTACACGTACCCCTTCCTCGACGTCACCGCCCACGGCTACGCCGCCGTCCTGACGACCACCGCCGTCCTCGGCGCCGCCTTCTACGCCCTGGGCCTGGCCATCGTCGGCCTGGACCGCATCCGACCTGCACCGCGACCCCCCGAAAACCGGATTTCGCCTCAGCGCGCGCGTGGGCTAAAGTAAGCGATGTCGCCGCGACGCGTAGAGCAGAGCAGCGACATCGGGGTGTAGCGCAGCTTGGCAGCGCGCTTCGTTCGGGACGAAGAGGTCGTGGGTTCAAATCCCGCCACCCCGACACTGGTCAGAGGCCACATACCAATCTTGGTATGTGGCTTCTGTCGTATCCAGGGAGCCAAACAGGGGGCCACCCGGAAATGATCACTCCTCGGGCGTATCCACCCCCGGATCGTTGGCGAAGATCTCATCCATTGCTTCCGCCCCCTGCGTGATCACCGGTCGGAGCTGCTTGCGGTACACCGCTTCCGTCGTGGCCTGACTGCTGTGCCCGACCAGGAGTGCGATGCGCTCCAGCGGAATGCCGTGGTCGGAGAGCAGCGAGACGAAGCTGTGGCGCAGCTCCCTCGGCGTCCACTCCGGAGCCAGACCCGCCTTCTTTACGATGGCCCGGAAGTCTCGCCGCACGTTCGCCGCGTCCAGAGGCTCACCGCTCCGGGTCGTGAACACCAGACCCGTCCGGCTCCACTCCATACCCTTCGAGGCCCGCTCCTGCTTTTGCCACCGCAGGTGGTCTTCGAGCACGTCGACGACCTGCTTCGGGAGAGCGATGGTCCGGCGGCTCTTCCTCGTCTTCGTGTCGCCGTGCCTTCGCACCGACCGCCAGACCGCAACGTGGGCAGGTACGCCTTCGTCCGTAGTCAGGAAGACGTGATCCCAAGTGAGCGGCCGTGCCTCCTCGGTACGCACCCCGCTGAGGAGCGAGAGAACGAGATAGGCGTAGAGCCGCGAGCCACGCGCGGACGCCAGCACCGCCTTCGCCTCCTCGACTTTGAGCGCCTTACTGGGACGCCCCGGCTTCCCCTCGGGCGCCGTCACCAGCAACGCAACGTTGCGGACAGCCTTGTCCCTGCGCTGAGCATGGGCGATGGATCGGCGGAGCACGGCAAGGATGTCCCGCACGCTCCGCGTCGCCAGGACCCCGGCCCGGTCGTCGAGCCAGTCATCCACGTCATCGGCGCTCAGGTCCTTCAACTTCGCCTTACCGATGAGCGGGATGACGTGCTTCTCAGCCAAGCGACGGTTCTTGGTGACGGTCTCCTCGTCACGTCCCTTCAATCCCCGCTCCAGCCAGTCCTTGACCGCCTCCGCCACGGTGTAGTTGGCGGGCGACTTGACCCCGCTCTCGACCTCCTTCTTCAGTTCGCGGAGCTTCGCTCGAACCTCGGTCTTGGTCTTGCCGTACACCTTCGGCCGGCGGCGCTTGCCGTTGGGAGCGAACCCCAGGGAGACGGCCCCCACGTAGCGGTTCTTCGCCGCATCCCAGTAGATGCTGTCCTCACCATGCCCCGCCCTGCGGGTGGGCTTGGGGGTCTCGGTCATGCTGTGCCCTTCCATGCGGCGGGCCGCCCCCTGAGGGAGCGGCCCGCTGTTCTTGGGAGTTTGCTGTCAGGCCGCGGTTTCGGCCTCACGCTTGAGGAGGTCTACGTACTCCTCGATGTACTCGGTGGGTACGAGACGCCGGCGCCCCACACGGACGGTTCGCAACCGCCCCATGCGGATCTGCTCGTACGCCGTGGAGCGCTTGATGCTGAGCACCTCGGCGGCGGCCTCGATGCGGTGAAGCCGATGCTCCGTGGGCAACTCGGCGGGAACCGTAGCCATGGACTGCCTCTCCGTCCGGGACGACGTATCGGGGCCCGTCGGCCCCCTTCTGGGAGGTCCGCTACAACCGCTACATCCGCTACATCGCAGGTCAGCGGGTGTTTTTGTGTAGCGGATGAGGGGCCATGTAGCGGCTACGCGCCGAGTCGGGACTGATCGCGTAGCCGCTACATCAGGGCCTTGCCGCTACACCCGCGCCCCCTGTGACCAGGGGTGTAGCGGATGTAGCGGATGTAGCGCTTATCCGGGGAGGGGGGCCGGGCAGTAGCGGGCCCACGCGTCGGCGAGGTCGGCCGCGTAGTAGCCCTTGAGGACCCCGCCCGCGGTGCGGATGTTGCGGGCGACGACGGGCGTGTTGTCCACGGTCATGTACTCGCGGAGCATTTTCGACAGGCCCCGGGAGTCGAGCGGCCGGCCGTTCATGTCGGCCCACGGGGCGTCGTCGAGCGCGTTGAGCCGGTCGATGATGGCGACGGTGGGCAGGCGGTCGATGCCGATTAGGACGTGGTCCCGAAGGTCGGTGAGCAGGCGGATGCCGATGCTGCCCTTGTCGTCGACCTGCGAGGCGTTGACCAGTTCCACGCACGCGGTGCGCGCTCGCTCGGGCCAGTCCCCACCTGCCTCGTCCGCGATGGCGAGGAGCGGCTCCCACACGTCGGCCGGGCGGTCGGTGACCCCCTCGGGCATCTCCGGCCACGCCTCCCGGACGCGGTCGCGGACCTGATCGGCCCAGGCAGCGAGCTTGTCGCGCAGGGCGTGGCCTTCCTTGCGATGGATCCGCTGCCGGTAGGACTCGACCTTCTCGTTGCGAGCGCGGCGGCGCATCCGGACGATGACGGACCGGGTCAGCACCGTGTCGGGCAGGGAACCGAGTCCGGCCATGGCGACGGCGCAGTAGGAGTCGAAGACCTGCGCGTTCTGGTTCGAGCCGTCCCCGACGCACCGCAGCGCGCCGCCGATCCTGCGGTATCCGGCGTTCAGGAACCCTCGGAGCGACTCATCGGCGTTTGCCTTCGGTCCGAAGATGGTGTCCACCTCGTCGAACAGGACGGTGGGCAGTCCCTCGGAGGAGCCGACGAGCCGGTAGAGGGCGTTCGCGGACGCCGAGACGGTGCTGACGGCCCGGGGGGTGAGCAGCTCGATGATCTCCAGTGCGCGGGACTTGCCGGAGCCGGGCTCCGGGGAGAGGAACGCGATCCGCGGCGTGGTCTCGAAGCACTCGACGAGGTGGGCGTGGGCGTCCCACAGGGCGACGGCGACGTAGGCGGCCTCCCGGGGGAAGACGTTGAAGCGGCGGTGGAAGGCCTCTACCTCGTTGAGCAGGGCGGCGCCGTCGATCGGCTGCTTGGTCATGCGGCTTCCCCTTCGGTCAGGAGCTGGCGGAGACGGGAGGCGGGGTGCGGGTCAGAACCAGTGCGGACGCCTTCGGCGACGACCTTTCCGGCGCCCACCCTCCGCAGCGGCTGCGGCCGTTCGGCGGGGCTCACGCGGTGGCTCCCAGGACGGCGCCCATGCCGTTGGTGACGGCGCGGCGGGCGTAGGGCTCGGGGACACCGACGGCGACGGCCGCGTCGATGACCTGCTGGCCGAGCGTGTCCATCCCGCACGGGCCGGGGCAGTGCGTGTGCTGTCCGGCGAGGAACCGGGCGACCCCGTACGCGGCGCTCCCGGCCCCCTTGTCGGGGTGGGCCCGGATGCGGTCGATCCCGCGTTCCAGGCCGCTGCGGACATAGGTCTCGGTGTGGCGACAGCCGGTGGCCACGCTCCGGTCCCACCGGGCCGGGGACAGGGAGGAAGAGTCCACCCCCGCGCGGGGCCGGGTGGTCTCTTCCCTCTCCACCAGCGCGAGGACGAGCGGCGGCAGCACCGCCATGATGCCGGTACCGGGGCCAAGCCAACGGGCGTAGGCCATGAGGGACTTGATGTCGACACCGGGCCGGACATGGTTGGCGGAGCGCATCCTGCCCCGGTAGATCCAGTGCTCGCCGCGCGTCGTGGTCACGGTGAGGGTGGGGGGCAGGGTGGCGCGGGCCCAGGCGACGGCTTCGGCGTCGTCGAGGTCGACCACGGTCACCCCGGCGCCGCCCGGGTGGTAGGCGACGGCCCCGGCGCGGTGCCACGCGGCCGTCCAGGCCGGGGAGGAGAGGACGTGCGGGTCGGTGGTGGCGGCGGCCCAGGCGTGGCACGGCCACGGGCACCGGCAGGGGCCGGGGGTCTTCATGTTCGGCCGCCCGCCGCACGCGTTCTTCTCGCACGTCGGGCAGTTGCCGAACGGGCCCTTCCCGGCGCGCAGCGGCAGGACCGGCAGTCCGCCGACGGCCAGCCGGAGCGCGGTGTTCAGGGCGGCGGGTACGGCCGTCATGCCGCCACCCCCACAGCCAGACCGAGGGCGGTCCGGCGGGCCTGAGCGCCGACCCAGGAGGCGTAGGCCGGGGGGATGCATTCGCGGATGCCGTCGCGGTTCATCCACGGGACGCCCATGACGCGGCGGGCGTGGCCGACGCCGGAGAAGTTGCCGACGAACTGGCCGTAGTGGCCGGGCGGGATGGGGCGGCCCATCTTCCCCTGCGGGACCAGGTGGGCGGGGTGTCCGGGCGGGGTGAGGGTCCATCCGCCGGTTTCGAAGTAGCGGTGGCGGTAGGTCTCCAGGCTGAACATCGCCCCGCACAGCATGACCGGCTCACGCAGCTTCGGGACGGCTCCGGCGACATTCTCGATGACCCACGGCCGCCCGGTGGATTCCAGGGCCGTGCGGGTGGGCGCGATCAGGTCGGGGTGGGTGTTGCCCTGGATGCGCTGGCAGGCGGAGTCGTGCTGGCAGGGCGGGGAGGCGTGGATGAAGTCGAAGGCGGCGCCGTGCTCGCGGATGAACGCGACCGCGTCCGCCTCGATGAACCGGTAGGGGTAGCGGGGCTGCGGGGCGATGTCGACGCCGACGACGTCGAACCCGGCGGCCACGTATCCGGCGGCGGCGCCGCCCTGGCAGCAGAACGCGTCCAGCAGCAGCGGCCGGCGGCCGTCTCGCCGGATCGGGATCGGATGGGTCATGCTGGAGACCTCCGCAGGTCTGTTGAGGATCGGGAGATGAGGGCGGCCCCGGACTTTGGTGAGACGGGGGCCGCCCTCTGTGCTGTCACGCGGCGAACAGGCCGCGTTGTCCCGGCTCGACGTCGATGTCGACGACGGCGGGCGGGGAGTCGGTGGCGACCGGGGCCGGGACGGTCAGCCGCTGGTCGGTGATGGGGCCGTCGTTGTGGAACCGCCAGGTGCCGACATCGTGCTGCGGCCGGTCCGGTCCCGGCCGGGTGTAGCGGCGGGGCTCATCGGAGTGGGTGGCGTTCCACTCCTCCGCGCACACCTTGTGAACGGGCTCATCGGCGTGGGACCGAAGCGGGGTCGGCTTGCCGCACAGGCCACAGGGTCGGTTGCGGGTGCGGTCGAAGTGCCGGGCGTCGCCCCAGTCGAGGAGGGGGTCCATGTCCGGGTCAGAGGTTCTGGACGGTCTCGATGAGCGAGGCGGCCAGGGTGTTGATGGGCTTGGCCGCGCCGGTGGAGGCGAGGAAGAAGCCGAACCCGGCGGCGATGAATGCGGCTCCGGGGCCCAGGGTGCGGGAGCGCAGCAGGAAGAACAGGACGAGTCCGAAGAGGGCGACAAGCGAGACGGTGATGGCCACGATCAGGGGTCTCCGTTCGGCGGGGTGAGGTGAGTCAGGGAGGGAGGCAGGGACGGCCCGGGAGGGGCCTCCGGAGGGGGTTTCAGGGCGCTGAGCTGGGGTGCCTCCCTGGCTCCCTGGCGGGGTGTTTGTGCTGGTCAGGTCCAGGGAGGCGGGTCAGGGAGGCGGTCAGGGAGTTCTCCCTGTCTCCCTGCCGCCTCCCTGCTATCGGGCGGCGGTTTCCGGGGTCTCGTCGCCGCGCTCGGCGAGGGCGCGGGTGACCCGTCCGGCGTCGACGACCATGCGCCCGTCGGACTTGCGGGGCGGGGCGCCGGCCGCTTCGAGGACCTGACGCAGGTCGGAGAACGTCCACTCCCGGTACTCGCCCGGGTTGGCGGCGGCGAGGCGGCGCAGGACTTCCTGGGTGAGCATCTTCGACTCGTCGCCGAGGGCCGCGGCGATGTCGGCGAGCGCGTCCACCGCGTCCGTGGACGGCTCGACGGCGGTCTGGGTGGTGACTCCGTCGCGCAGGTCCTTGGCGCGCTGGGCGATCTCGGCGGCGGCGTTGTCGTCGATGTAGTGGGTGCGGACCGTGATGGACGGCTGACCGGCCGGGATCTTGATTCCGTCGGACGCGACGACGACGGTGCCCTTGTCGAGCCCCTGACGGAGCAGGTGCGGGGCGGCGCCACCGTCGACGGCCTTGTCACCCAGCGCCATGCGGGCCTGCGACTCGGTACCCAGGACGAGGGAGATGCGGGTGTGGGCACCCTCGCGGACCAGCTTGGGCAGGTTCTGATCCGTCGGGTCCTGCGTGCCCTCCCACAGCAGCACGTCCACCGCACGGCCCTGGTTGTGCACCTTGCGGACGGCCATGAAGTACCGGGACGTTGCCTTGGACCCGCCGTAGGGGCGCTTGTCGTCGCCGACGGCCGGGCACATGAACGCGACCTGCGCCTCGTCCACGATGCCGATCAGCGGGTCGAACTTCGTGCCGGGCGGGGCCTGCAGACGGCGCTCCATCTCCGCGACCAGGCCCTCGACCATCTCGGTGGCGTCGATGACGTGGTCGTCGGTCGGGCCCTGGATCAGGACGGTCGCGATGCCGTCGAACATGCCCCAGTCGCCCACGCCCTTGAGGTCCGCGATCCGGAACTCCACCCGTCGGTCCAGGGCGAGCCAGAGAGCGAGCGCGCGCAGTGAGGCGGTCTTCCCCTGGTTGGACAGGCCCGTGATGAGCAGGTGCCGCTGGAAGACGCTCATCGTGGCCGCGTCACCGCGCAGGTCCTGGCCCCAGGGGGCGCGCCCCTTGGCGTAGTCGGCGGTCATGGTCGTGTCCGTGACCAGCGGGGAGGGGCCGATCGGCTCGTCCAAGGCGCCGGAGTCCGCGATCCACAGGCGGACCGTGCGGGCCGCTTCGGGGATCGTGATGAACACTTCGTGCTCGTGACGGGCCAGGTTCTCCGCGAGCTTCTTGCGCCGGTTCTGCACCTCCTCGGTGCTGACACCGGACGGCAGAGTGACGTCGACCTCGACACCGCATCCGGCGATCCGGATCGGGCCGAGCATCGCCGCACCCGCATCACCCATCTCCTTGATCGCGTTCCGAAGCGGGGCGATGCCGAGATCCCGCAGCGCGGTGACCACGATGGACGGGGTGATCGGCGCTCCGGCGTCGTCGGCCCGCTTGCCCGCGGGAAGGGCCCACTGCGGGGCGGTGGCGCGCTGGCGTCCGACCGCCCACAGTCCGGCGAGCGCGAGAAACGGCCCGACGGCCATCAGCGGGCCCCACACCATCTGCACGATGACGACGAGTAGCCGGATCAGCTCGATCAGCGCCATCAGCGGGGTAAAGACGTCGGACGGGTCCTTGGTGGCGATGGCCAGGGCGACGCCGATCGCGATCAGTCCGCCTATGCCGCCGGCCGCGCCGATCGCGGCGCTCTTGGCCATGTCCTGCGGGGCGGTGAGCAGGTCCATGCGCCGCTTGTGCCGCTCCGTGCGGAAGCGGTGCAGCCGCTCCTCCCACTCACCGGCCGCCTCATAGTTCCCCGCGGCTTCCGCCGCCCGCAGCAACCGCTCGTAGCGGGCGCCGGTCCGGCCGTCCCATGCGCGGCGGGTGACAACGCGGGTGCCGCCGATGACGTAGGAGGTGTGGCGGACGGTCAAGCGGGCCGCCTGACGGGTCCGCTCGTGCTTCACCGCGCCGACCACGGCACGGCGCGTGCGGACGAACACCCTGACCGGGCGGGGCCGCTGGAAGGGTTCCGGTACGACCGTGAGCGGGACGGCCGGGGCGGTGGGCTCTTCGGTGGGCGGGTCCTTGAACAGGCGGACCACGTTGTCGGTCATGCTGGAGTTCTCCTGCTGCTCGAAGGGGCGGAGGGAGGGACCCGGGGACGGCGCGGTTTCCTTGGCCGGGACGGCCGTCCCCGGGGCACAGCTACTTCTTGGCGTTCTTCTCGGCGCGCTCGCGGGCGCGGTCGATGATGCGGTCGACCTTCTTTTCCAGGTCCCTCTGGTGGACGGTGTCGCTGGCGATGGACCGCTTGCACATGCGGGCCACGTTCCACGCGATCCGGGCGTGCTCTCCGGCGGTGAGCTTGGGGTAGTTCGGGTCCTGCTCGGTGCTCTTCTTGCTGGCCACGACGGTGTCCCTTTCCGGTGCCGGGGCTGTCCCGACTCCCCACCCGCCCCCGACCCGAAAGGGCAGAGGGCGGGCAGGCAGGCGTCAGTCCTGCGTGGCATCCAGGCTCAGGAGCCGACCTTGCGGATCTCGTGGGCGTGGACCAGGACCGGGGCGATCCAGATGCTGATCCGGTCGACGGTCCACCGGCCGTTCGTGAGCGGGCCGGGCGGGACCTCGTCCAGGACCCGGCCGGTCTTGCCGACCGCCCGCGGGTCGTCCTCGCACGCGACGATCAGCACCGTGTCTCCGGCACGGAACATGTCACTTCCCCTTCCGGCCCCGGCGGGCCTTGCTGAGGGTCTTGGCCGCGGCCTTGCCGTCCGGGCCGCCGACCGACTTCACGACGCTCACGACGCCCCAGGCGAGGACGGCGGCGAGGAAGGCGAGCAGGGCCAGGTTGGCGGCGATGGCGGTGAGCGCGCCGACGAGCAGGGGGCCGAAGTAGACCCCGGCGGCGACGGTGCCGGCGCCGATGCCGGAGCCGAGCGCGATCCGCTGGACGGTGCGGTCCGGCGGCGCCTGGTGGATGTGCTGGTGGACCACCTGAGGGGCCGCGGCGGTCGGCTGTATGGCGGGGAGGTGGTCGGCGTAGGCGTAGGTGCCGTCCGGGAGTCGTACGACCCGGACCGGCTCGGGGAGGTTGTCCACGGGTGTCACGTCCTCTCGTCGCCGCTCAGACGGCGGCGGTGTCGGGGTAGGCGCAGGGGGTGCACATGCCGAGCGAGGGCGGGATGCGGTATCCGGCGTCCCGCCCGCACTCCGGGCAGACCCGCCGGGCCGCGTTGGCCCGCTCCAGCGCCGCCCACCGAGCCGGCGTCATCGGCCGGACCGGGCGGGCCAGGTCGACGCGGTAGAGGAACGCGACCAGCGGGCCACGTTGGCGGCGGGGGCGTTCGAGCTGGGCCACCACCGGCTGACCGCCGGGCCGCAGCCCGATCGCGCGGAGCTGCCGGAACGTCGCCAAGCCCTCGGGGGCGAGGCGCCAGCGGTAGACCGGAAGGGCGCTCATGCCGCCTCACCGCGCTCGATCTTGAGTGTGTCGCGCAGCCACCGGCCCTTCTCCGGCGAGGTCCGCAGCGCCTTGCGGATCCCGTCGGCGGTCAACTGCTCCACCGGCCACGACTCGGTCAACTGACGCGCTTCGGCAAGGAGTTCGTCCTTGGTGCGGCGCGGCTGGACCGATCGGGCGACCTGCGGGACCCGACCGGTCGCCCGCCGGCGGGGTGACTGCTCGGCGGCCACCGCCCGGACCGCTACCCGACCGGCCGACTTGACCGGCGCGGGCTCAGGAGCGCCCGGGGTGGGCTCTTCCTGCCCGATCGGGTCAGGGTCGACAGAGACCGGTTCGAGGGCGGGTACGGGCAGGTCAGAGGTAGACCGTTCCGTGATGCTCTGGGTCGATTCCTCCGCATTTACGGGGTCGATCGGTCGGGTAGACCGGTCTACCGCCAGCTCCACGACCATCTCGGCCGGTCCAGCGGCCGGGGCGGGGGTGGTCGGGGCGCCGAACATGTCGGCGAGGGCGGCGTCGGCTCCGGCGGTGACCCGCTGCCGCTGGACATCGAGCAGCTTGTCCCCGAGGGCGAGGTCACCGGCGCCGACTTTCCGCGCGAGCTTCCACGACTGAAGGTCCGACTTCCGCCGGATCTTCTCGTCGGGATGGTTCGCGGCGCGGCCCCGGTGATAGGCGAGGGCCTGCACGATCGCCGCCGCGTGTGCCTCGGCCTCGGCGTCGCGGCCGTCGCGGTAGACGACGATCCGGCGGGCCAGGAACGCGGCGCCCTCGGCGGAGGCGGTCATGCCCATCGGGGTCAGGGCGTAGATGACCATCTCGCCGGGGGACTTGGCGGCGGTGGCGGACATGGCGGACGCGGCGGCGGGAAGAGCCCACAACCCCGCCCGGATCACGCGCGGGGAGGACTGCCCGAGCATCGTCAGCCCGAGCAGCACGATCGCCAGCACGGCGGTCGCACCCTCACCGGCCGCGACCGCACCCACCGCCGTCCCCGACCCGAACATCGTCGAGATGTTCGTGTAGGTGCCGTACCCGCCAGCGATGCCGGTGCCGAGCATCGGCACGAACGCCGCACCCAGCACAACCTTCTGCGCCCGACCCAGCGGCTTGCCCGTGGCGCTCACGACACGGCTCCGGGCATGGGCGGGTTGGTCAGGCCGGTCATGGCGGCGATCTGGTCGCCGGTGAGCTGGGTGTGCTCGTTCATGGCGTGGGCGGCGGTGCGGATCTCCCGCCACAGCAGGGCGATCTTCTGCCGGGCCATGCCCTGGACCATGCCCCAGGACTTTCCGCCGGCCGGGACGTGGTGGCGGCCGAGCAGATAGCCGTGGGCGGCGAGGGCGTCGATGGCGTGCTCGCGGTCGTGTTCGGCGGCGCAGGCGGCGGCCCGCTCCGGCGTCCACAGGCCGTAGGCCATGAGGTACTGCACCTGGGCGACCTGTCCGGCGGCGCAGTGCGCGGCGAAGTGCCACGGCCAGACGTTGGCCGCGTTGAAGCCGGTTTTGCCGGTCAGGGCGTATCCGTCGTCGGTGACGTTCCAGGCGATGACCTCGCTGGTCGTCACGTGGATGCCGTAGGACATGGCGAGCACCGCGTGTCCGGCCTCGTGGAACGCCATGCCGAGCCGGGCCGCTTCGTAGTCGAGCGGCATCTCCAGCCACGGCTTGGGCTGGCCGTTGTGGTCGAGCAGCGCGCTCGGGTCGGGGGCCGTCGTCATCACGCCGCACCGCCCGACTGCGCCAGGCCGGCGCGGTTGGTCAGGTCCCGGCGCTCCGCCAGGACCCGGTGGCGGGCCCGGCGGATCCGCCGGACGTCCAATTCGGTGGCCGGCCGGTCGAGGGTCATGATCTGCGCGTCGAGCAGGTCGACCTCCGCCAGGATCAGCGGCATCTCGGTCTCGATCGCATCCAGCTCCGAGTCGGACGGCTCGCGTCCGAACGGGGTGGCCGTAACAACGGCCTGAAGTGCAGCGATGGTCTTCATTGGGTGTGTTCCTCTCAGCCAGGAACGGCCCGAACCGACCCCCCGGAGTTCCCGCTCCGGGGGGTCTCGCCGTTAGAACCAGGAATCCGGCTCCCCTCGACCCCGCCCGTACGGCACCCCGCGAACGGGGTCCGGACGGGCGGAGGAGGCAACCGGCCGCAGCCCGACAGGCCGCGAAAGGGTTGAGCGCGCGGGTCTTACCGCGCCGCCGCCTCACCAGGAGACGGCCTTTCTCTTCGATCACTCTGTTCAGTTCTCAAGGAACGAGCATTCGGGGCCCACTCCCTTGAGGGAGATGAGCCATCCCGAACTAGCAGGCATAGCTACGTACCTGACACCCCGTCCGACTTGTCTGGAGGAGTGACGTGCCATCAGTTTGTAGATGGAGGCTTGGCGAGTCAAGCCCCCTGGTCTAACTTGTACGGAGGAGTTGGCTCGATGCCGGAAAGGGTGCCGTGCGAAGAGGTATGACGAAGGCTCAGGAAATCGCTGCTGACCTGCGCGATCAGATCGTGAGGGGGGCCTTGACCCCTGGCGACCCCCTGCCAAGCGAATCGAAGATGATGGCGGGGTACGGCTACAGCCGCGAGACGATTCGCGCCGGCGTGCGGGTGCTGGTCGATGAGGGGCTAGTCGTCACAGGGCAGGGGCAGGGCAAGTACGTCCGCGAGGACTACCCGCCTGTGGTGTGGAACTGGTCGACGCTGGAAAGCCGCAGCCGACACGCGAACGCGGTCGAAGGAAAGACTGCCGGCGACCAGTGGGCCAGTGCCGTGGCCGAGGAGGGGAAGGCTCCAAGGCAGGACATCACCGTGTCCATCGTCGAGCCGCCGGCGCATGTACGCGACGCGCTCGCGCTGCCGGACGGCGGCTTGGCGGTGGCACGCAAGCGCATCCGCTACGTGGACAACCGCCCGTATGCGCTAGCCGACTCGTACTTCCCTCAGGATTTGGTCACTGGCACTCTCCTGATGGAGCCGCGCGACGTCTCAGCCCCCGGCGGCGTGCTGGCCTCCGTAGGCATCATTCAGACCAAGTACAGGGACGAAATCGCAGTCCGCATGCCGACGAAACACGAGGCAGAGCTGTTGGCGCTCCCCGCCGCGACACCGGTAGCCGAGCACACCCGTACCGGCTACGACGCAGACGGCAAGCCGCTGCGATGCATGGTCACCATCCTTCCCGGAGACAGGCACAAGATCCTCTATGAAGTCGACACCGACTGAGTTCCTCCGCCCCGCGAGGGCGGAGGACGTACCGGCCCTGATGGCGCTCCGGACTGAGGCCGAGTCTTGGCTGGGGTCCAAGGGGACCGACCAGTGGAGCGACCCCGAGACCGGGGCCAAGGCGATCACCAAGTGGCGCGCGTCGATCGATGAGGGGCGCGCTTGGGTCGTTGAAGGCGGCTCCGGCGCGATCCTGGCGACCGTGAGTCGCGGCCCCGTAGACCGTGACTTCTGGGCAGACAGCGATCAACCAGAGACAGCGCTTTACCTCTACAAGCTGATCGTCGGCCGCAGCGCGGCAGGCCGGCGCCTTGGGGAGCGCATTGTTGACTGGACGTCCAGGCTGGCAGCGACAGAAGGACGCGACTGGGTGCGCATCGACACGTGGCGCACGAACGTAGGGCTTCACTCGTACTACGAGCGGCTTGGGTTCAACCATGTCCGGACAGAGGCGCCTTCCCACCGTCGGTCGGGGTGGCTCGCCCAGCGCCCCGTCCATGTCCTAAGTCTGCCGGAGATGCCTCTGACCGTAGGTCGACCCGCAAGAGAGCGGTCCCAGGAGGGGGCTGTTCCTAGCCCTCGTTAGTTGCTTCCTCGGGCCCTGACGGGGGGCCAAACGGGGGGCCAACGCCTACAGACCCTCTTGGACAGTCCTGGACAGTCCTGGACGCTCAGCTAGCTGAACGTCCAGGTCGCGCAGAGGATGGCCGACCTCACACGCGCGGGAAATCGCGTTCGGGACGAAGAGGTCGTGGGTTCAAATCCCGCCACCCCGACGCTGGTCAGAGGCCACGTACCAATTTTGGTACGTGGCCTCTGCCGTATCCGGGGGAGCCACCCTGGTACACGCCGTCGGCGCTCTTCTCGGACAGCAAGGGCAACGAAGGGGGTAGTCGGACGGGTGCCCGTCCGACTACCCCCTTCATCATTCAACTGCCGGAACACCCATCCCTGATGCGGCAGACCGGGTGAAGACCACGGGATCTTCCCGGACGGCCTGCCTCGGGGTCATCGCGTCGGATCGTGTGAGCCCTCGCGCTTGCGCTTCCGTCGGTCATGAAGATTGTCCGCGGTCCAGAACACGAAAGCTGCGAGGAGCGCGGAGTAGAGAATTGTCGGCACGACTGAAGGGCCGTCGTCTCCGAAGAGTTCGTCCACCAGTTTCCAGAGGGCCGCTGCGGAACATCCTGCCGCCAACCCCCAAGAAGGGCCCTTCCATTTTTTCGGAACGTTCATCGGTTCGCCATCACGGTCGAGGGTCCTATCGCCCGGTGGGGCGGATCCGTCTCGATCCGCCCCACGTTGCATCGCCTTTGTCGAGGCGCCTACTCAGCCGGCTCCGGCCCTATCGCCACCAGCGTCCCTTCCTGATGGCTCTCCACTTCCCTCTTCCCAGTTTCCATACGTTCTTGGCGTGTCCCCAGCCTTCGGTCGCCCCGGTGAAGGCACCAGCAGCAGCCCAGGCACACGCGGCCCTGCCACCGTTGTTGCGGACGCATCCCTGGCGGCTCACCCAACTCTTGGTCGAATTGTAGGCGCCGCGCACTCCGCCTCTCTTGTACGCCCGATAGGTGGCCCGGCCGTAGTGCCAGGCCCGCTTTCCGGCGCGATAGGCCTTGTAGGTCCTGCCCACTACTCCTACGTAAGGGCACCAGGAGAAGCAGATGGATCCCACCGAGTACAGGAAGCTGACGGTGTTGTTCTTGCTCCGGCAGGTCTCACTGAATGGGTTCCAGCAGCGCTTGCCGTCGAGGTCGAAGTTGTTCACGGGATCTCCGTGCCCGTATTCGTAGGCGTTCGCGCTGCCCCCGTATACCGGGTCCATGGAGAGGAACCGACCTGTGGCCGGGGCGTAGAGGCGGGCACCCATGAGCATGAGACCGGTGAGCGTCTCACTGGAGCGCTGCTTGGCTCCGAGCCAGTTGTAGCGGACGGCGGGCTGGCCGACGCGGGGGTTGCCGTACTCGTCGTTGTCCAGCACGAGCGGAGCGTCGGCGGTGTCCAACGGCAGCTGGAGGGCGACGTCCCCGTGGATGCTGGTCAGCTGCAGAGCGGTGTCGCCGCTCGCGCTGGTGGTGGCGGCGAGGTCGCCGGAGGCCGAGTCGACATTGCGGGTTATGGCACCGTCGGTGAGGTTCTCGATCGTCCAGCGTGGGTTGTCGCTGTCGCCGTCATAGTGGTTGATCTTGGACGCGGTCTGTGTCCAGGTTCCGTCGCCGCTTTCTTCAACGGTCCAGGAACGGCGTCGCTGGTTGACGTCGAGCTGCCAGGTCTGGCGCTGGCTGCCGCTGGTCTGCTGGTGGACCAGGTCGTTGGCGTAGTAGCCGATCTGGCTGCCGGGCAGGGTGGTGGTGCGGCCGAACGCGTCGTACACGTAGTCGGATCCGATGAGGCGGTCGGCGCTGTCGTAGGTGTAGGTGGTGCTGGTTCCCCCGGTCGTGGGGCATGCGGCGCCGGCCGTGCCGGTCGCGGTGGTCAGGGAGGTGCGGTTGGTCCGCTTGTCGAAGCCGTAGCTCCGCTGGGTGCACACGTCGCCGACTGTGTCGTTGATGGAGGTGAGGCGACCAGTGGCGTCGTAGGAGTAGTCCTGTGTGGACCAGCCTGTGTGCCTGGTGACCTGGTCGTGAACAGACTTCTCGACGGTGTCGGAATAGACGACCTGGCCGTCGCTGTCACGGGTGTAGAGCCGGGACAGCGTGGCCCCGGTGGTGTCCTCCTCGACGGTCAGGGTGTATCCGCCGGGGAGCTTCTCGGTGGCGACTGAGCCTTCAGCGTCGTAGGTGACAGCGAAGGTGCCGGCGATCGAGTCGGTGGTGGAGGTGGCCAGTCCACGGGGTTCCGTACTGGTGTCGTAGGCGTAGGTCACCACGGACGGGGCCGAGTCGGTGCTTCTGACCGGACGGTCGAGCAGGTCGTACTCGGTTCGGGTCACGCCGCCGTCGGCGTCGGCGTAGGAGATCTGGCGGCCGAGCTTGTCGAACTCCTTGCTGATGGTGCCGCCGGTCGGGGAGACGGTCTTCACGGCCTGGCCGGTGGCCGGGTCGTACTCGGTGGTCGCCTCCGGGACGGCCTGCCCGATACCGCCGGTCATGACCGTCTTGGTCGGCCGGCTGGCGTTGTCGTAGCTGGTCGTCGTGGTTCGGGTCACCCCGTTGGCGGTCTCGATGACCTTGGCGGGGTTGCCCCACCAGTCGTACTCAGTGGTGGTCACCGGCAGCTGTGACGGGTTCGTGCCGCCGCCGATGACGGCTCCGGCAGGTCCCGTGGAGCAGACCTGGTCCGCCCACTCGGGCCGACCGGCGCAGGTGCCGGTGCCGGTCGCCGTCCAGTAGGTGGTCACACGGGAGCCCGCGTCCGTGCCGGTCGTCTGGGGCAGGAGCTGCTTGGTGACACGGCCCTGGTCGTCGTACTCGGTGGTATCGGTGATGGCGAGCCCAGCCGGGTCCTTGACCGTCTTGACCGGCAGGCCCTTGACCCAGTCGTAGACCGTCTGGGTCACACGCGGATCAGCCATCGCGGTGGTGCCGAGGACCTGAGCGCCGGTGGTGACCTTGGTGACCTGGTTCTCGACCTTCGCCGTTCCGTCGGTCGGACGGCCGGCGTCGTACTCGTTCACCTTCCAGGAACGACCCGTGGTCGACTCACCCGTGCCGGTCACCGTGATGCGACGCAGCGGCCCGAATTCCTCCAGTTCACGCAGCCCCTTGGAATCGTAGACGGACTTCGTGGTGAGGAGGTCGGCGCGGTCCGAGGCCGTCAGGCCGACGATGCCGAGGTCGGTCAGGGTGGCCTGGTCGGCTGCCGTGCCGCCGAGCGCCAGGGCCCGGTTGCCGGCCGTCAACTCACGGATGACGCTGCCAAAACGGTCATACTCGGTGGTCGTGACGTTCCCACCAGGCGTTACACCGTTCACTTGGCGCCCGGAGGCGTTGGTGTAGGTGATCGACGCGCGGCGGTAGTCGCCGGCAGCAAGCTGGTCGCCGGAGTGTGCGCCGGGGACGGCGTCGGCCGGGAAGACCGCAGTCGCGTCGGCGGGGGCGTCGGTCTGGCCCCAGATCTGCACGTCTGCGGCGCTCATCTTGTAGGGGGCACCGTCCCCGGTGAGCGGAACGTCGTAGACGATGCTCGTCGAGGCGGTGCCCGATTCGACGTCCTTGGTTCCCGGCTGCAGGCCGGAACGGCTCGCCTTGAGCAGCATGCCGTCGCCGGCGGTGGCTGCATTGCCCGCCTTGCCGTAGGTGAAGGCCCACGGAAGCTGGCCGGGCGAGGTCAGAGTGGTGACGCGGCCCGCCGCATCGTAGGCGTAGGCGGTGACGAGCGCGGGGCTGATCTGCGGGTTGTAGGTCTCGCGCAGTCGGCCGGAGGCGTCGTACCGGTACTTCTGAACACCCTTCGCCGTGGCCACGGCGGCGCCGGGCTCGGTCGACCAGGCCCGGACTTCCCTCACCTGGCCCGCGACGTCACCGAAGGCGGTGCCGGTCGCGGTGGTGGCCGTGGCGTAGACGTACTCCAGCGCGCGACAACCCTTCGCGGACGGCGTCGCCGTACACGTCGTGGCCGAGACCGCGGAGGTCGGCGCGATGATCAGCTTCGGACGGGCGAGCTTCTTGCCGTCCACGGTGACGCTCTCGGAGATCACCGTGGTCGTGGACTGAGCGAGCCCTTCCAGGCTGCTGGAGGCGACCTGCCACGTCGTGGCGGCCGCGTCCGGCTTGGTGAAGACGGTCAGTGTGCCTTCGGTGTCCTTGAGCGTGAACGACCCGGTCAGGGCTCCTGTGAGCGTCAGGTCCTCGGCGCCCGGCTCGGGCTTCCAGCCGCCGCTGGTGGTGGCGGTGAAGCCGAGTTCCTCGCCGTCGGCATCGACCAGCGCGACCGAGGTCACGGAGGTCTTCTTCAGGTAGGCCCAGTCCGACTCGGTCAGCTCGGCCGCGGTTCCCGAAGTCCACTGGGGACCGAAGATCGCCGCCTGGCCCTCTTGCTTGGCTCCCGCGTCGGGACGGCGCGAGGACGCCGTACGCGACACCGACAGGCCGAACAGCGACGTGTCACTCGCAGACAGGGTGTAGTCACCGGTCAGCAGGTTCACCGAACCGGGCCCAGCCTCCTCCGAGGGAGCGGTCCCGGCATTGCGGTCGAGCGTGATCTCGTTCGCCGGTGAGTACACGGGGGTGGAGGTACCGGTCTGCGCGAATGCGGCGCGGACCTCGATCGGGCCGTCCTCGGCCAGGCTGTCGGTGATGTTCCATGTCAGTCCGGCCGACTTGCCGTTCGTCACCGCGACAGGCCAGGCCGGCACGGCTTCCGAGCCCTGGCGCACGTCGGCGGCCGGGACGGCCTTCCACGTATCGGTCTCTCCACGGCGGTACTGGTAGGTCACGCCGGTGTACGAGGTCAGGCCCTCGGCGGACAGACCCACGCGGCGAGCCGGGCGCTCGCCGGCTCCAGGCGTCAACAGCGCCGCTCCGGAGCCCGCGTAGAAGACGTGGGCACTCTCGGCGGAGACGTTGCCGGCCGGGTCCACGGTGCGGGTGGTGACGGTGTGCTTGCCGGCGGGGAAGGTGAGCGTCTTCGTGACGGCCGCGCCGGTGGTGGTGGCGGACTGCCAGGTGGTCGCCGCGTCCAGCTTGTACTCCACCGATGCCACGTCGCTGGTGGGCGGGGTGAAAGTGAACGAGCCGGAGAAGTTGTTGCTGGCATCCGGCGTGCCGGACCAGGTGTTGGCCGGGTAGTCAGCGGAGGAGACCGTGCTGGTGGCGGGCTTGGTGGTATCGACGGTGAAGTACACCGACGGCGTCCAGTTCGACCAGGCGTTGCCGTCGTTGATACGGCCCTTGTACCAGTAGGTGCGGCCGTTGACGAGCTTGCCCGCGGGCACGGTGTGCGAGACGGTCTTGTTCAGGACCGGGTCGCCGGTGCCGGAGTCGTACACCTCCAGATTCGTCGCGCCCTCCCACAGCTCCCACTTCGACCGCAGGAAGTGCGTCTCGGCGTCACTGGCGGTGTAGGAAAGCGCCGGGGTCGTGGTGGTGACCCAGTTCTTGCCCCCGTGGCTACGGCCCGGGGTGGCCTTCATCGGGTTCCCGGCCACCGGGATCGTGTTGTACGTGACCGACACGTACGGCGTGTTGGAAGCCGCGTTGCCCGAGTGGAAACGCTTCCACGAGTACGGGTCGGACTCGGTGGTGGCCTTGATGCCCATCGAGTTGCTGCTGTTGCCGTTGGCGGCCCAGGCGGTGGC
>NZ_JBEOVO010000014.1:0-177363 GCF_040295605.1 Streptomyces sp. NPDC002773 | reverse complement strand
CCTCTTCGCCGAGGGCATGGTGGAGGTCAGCGGCCCGAAGCTCCGCGCGGGCCTGAAGGTGAGGATCCCGCAGTGAGCGGCGGCACGGATCCCGCCGCCTCCGCCGTGGTGGAGTTCCGGACGGTCTCGAAGACGTACCCCGGCGGGGTCGCGGCCGTCCGGGACGTCAGCCTGCGGGTCCTGCGGGGCGAACTCGTCGCGATCGTCGGCCCGTCGGGCTCGGGCAAGTCCAGCATGCTGAACCTGATGGGCAGCCTCGACCGCCCGTCGGCCGGCCACGTCCTGGTCGACGGGCACGACGTCGCCGCTCTGACGGACCGGCAGGTCTCCGCGCTGCGGGCCACCCGGATCGGCTTCGTCTTCCAGCAGTTCCATCTGGCGGTCGGGGTCCCCGTCCTGGACTCGGTCGCGGACGGCCTCCTCTACGCCGGCGTCCCGCAGCGCCGCCGCCGGGCCCGCGCGGCCGCCGCCCTGGCCAGGGTCGGCCTCAGTCACCGCGTCCACCACCTGCCGCACCAGCTGTCCGGCGGCGAACGCCAACGCGTCGCCGTGGCACGGGCGGTGGTCGGCGAACCGGCCGTGCTGCTCGCCGACGAGCCCACCGGAAACCTGGACTCCGCCTCCGGGGCGGCGGTCCTCGCGCTCCTGCGCGAGCTGCACGCGGCCGGTACGACCGTCGTGGTCATCACCCACGACCGGGAGATCGCGGCCGCACTCCCCCGCCGTATCGAGATGCGGGACGGCCGGGTCGTCGCCGACACCACCACGGAACCCACGAGAGGAGCGCCCGCATGACCCCCGCTCCCCGACGGCTCCGCAGAGCGCCGGACAAGGGCGACATCCTCCGCCCGGCCCGCCTGCGCCCCGCCGACGTGGTCCGCCTCGGCGGCACCGGCCTGCGCACCCGCCCGCTGCGGGTGTTCCTCTCCGCGCTCGGCATCGCGATCGGTGTCGCCGCGATGATCGCGGTGGTCGGCATCTCCGGTTCGGGCCAGGCGGAGGTGGACCGCAGGCTCGACGCGCTCGGCACCAACCTGCTGCGGGTCGCCCCCGGCGCCACGCTCGGCGGGCAGCAGACGAAGCTCCCGGCCGAGGCGGTGCCGATGATCGACCGCATCCCGCCGGTCAGTGAGGTCGCCGCCACCGGAGAGACCGGGGCGAAGATCTACCGCAACGAGCGGATCGCCGTCGGACGCACCGGCTCCCTCACCGTCCTCGCCGCCGACGACGCACTGCTCCCCGCGGTCGGCGGCGAGGTCCGCAGGGGCCGCTGGCTCGACGCGGCGACCGCCCGCTACCCGGCGGTGGTGCTCGGCGCGACGGCCGCCCAGCGGCTCGACGTGTACACCCCGGGAACCCGGGTCTGGGTGGGCGGGCGCTGGTTCTCCCTGGTCGGCGTCCTCGACCCCGTACCCCTGGCTCCCGAACTGGACGGGGCGGCGCTCGTCGGCTGGCCGGCGGCACGGACGTACCTGCGCTTCGACGGGCATCCGTCGACGGTGTACGTACGGGCCGAGGACAGCGCGATCACGGCGGTACGGGCGGTGCTCCCGGCTACCGCGAACCCGGCGAAGCCCGCCGAGGTGCAGGTGTCCCGCCCGTCGGACGCGCTCGCGGCCCGCGAGGCCACCCAGTCGGCGCTCACCGGTCTGCTCCTGGGGCTCGGCGGGGTCGCGCTGCTCGTCGGCGGGGTCGGCGTCGGCAACACCATGGTGATCTCGGTCCTGGAGCGGCGCCCCGAGATCGGCCTCCGCCGTGCGCTCGGGGCCACCCGGGGCCAGATCCGCGGCCAGTTCGTCACCGAGTCCCTCCTCCTGTCGGTGTTCGGCGGCCTCGGCGGCACCGTCCTCGGGACGCTGATCACGGCGGCGTACGCCCTGAGCAGGGGGTGGCCGACGGTGGTCCCGGTGTGGGCGACGGCGGCGGGCGTGGGGACCACGCTGGTGATCGGCATGCTCGCGGGCCTCTATCCGGCGGTGCGGGCGAGCCGCCTGGCCCCGACGGTGGCCCTGGCGGGAACGTGACCCGTGGCGGATTGTCCGCGTCCGAGCACGAGAAGCGGCCAATCCGCCTCCGGACGGCGCAACAAGGCCCGGACAGGGTTGGCCTTTTCCTTCCGGAGCGGAATTCACGGATCCACAGGACCGGAACGCATTGAACGAACCCGTACACCCTTTCCCACCACACACATAGGCATCGGAGAAGGCACAGGAACCGGAAGAGGAAGACGATCACCCCGTCTTCCCCACCCCCTTTGAACACGTCCGAAACCCACTTCCCCGCGCCCACCCCCGAAAAACAGCCGACCCGATTTCCCCCCATTGAAAGCGATCGCCTTCCCCGGCAATTCTTTCTCCGCACTCGAACGAACCGGCCCGCCCGTCGCCTCGACGGGCGGGAACGACCCAGAGTTCAGGAGAGATCGATGCGTCTTCGGACGAAGCTCGCCGCGGTGGCACTCGGCGCCGTCGCGGCCACCGGCGGCCTGGTCCTGCCGACCACGGCGGCCGTGGCCGCCCCGGAAGGCACCGCCGCCTGCTCCAGCCCCGGCTGGTCCAACAAGGACGGCCGGGCCGGCAGCACGAACGCGAACTACGTGAACATCCGCTCCGGCCCGACGACCGAGTGCGGTTCGCACGGGCAGGCGCAGATGAGCCACAGCCTCACCCTGCACTGCTGGGTGTCCGGCCAGAACGGCACGTGGTCGCACGTCCGCGACAACACGACCGGCGTCTCCGGGTGGATCAAGGACAGCCTGCTCAACGGATACGGGTCCAACGTTCAGTGTTGATCCCGCATACCGCGGCCGGCCCCGCCCCGCGGGGCCGGCAGCACCACCGTGAACACCGACCCCACCCCCACCTCGGACGTCACCTCGACGGCCCCGTGATGGTCCGCCACGATCTGCCGGGCGATGGAGAGACCGAGGCCGCTGCCGCCGGTCGCCCGCCCGCGGGCCGCGTCCGCCCGCCAGAAACGGTCGAAGAGACGCGGCAGGTCGGTGGCCGGGATCCCGCTGCCGGTGTCCCTGACCGCGATGCGCACCATCTCGTCCCGCTCGGCCAGTTCGAGCCGCACCACGCCCCCGGGGGCCGTGTGCCGCACCGCGTTGCCGACGAGGTTGCCGAGGGCCTGGCGCAGCCGGTCCGGGTCCCCGTGCAGGTGGACGGTGCCGGGGCCCGCGCCGACCACGAGGGCCACCCCGGCCGCCGCGGCCCGCGCGCTGTGCGCGGTCCGGCAGCCCTCGACGAGCTCCCGCGCGTCGAGGGTCCTGCGGTGGTACGTGAGGGCGCCCGCCTCCGCGAGCGCCAGGTCCTGGAGGTCGTCCACGATGCGCTGCTGGAGCAGCACCTCCTCGTGGAGCGAGTCGAGCAGCTCGGCGTCGGCGGCGAGGACGCCGTCCCGCAGCGCCTCCAGGTAACCGCGGAGGTTGGCGAGCGGGGTGCGCAGCTCGTGGGCGATGTCCCCGACGAGGCGGCGCTGGCGTTCCTCGCTGTCCTGGAGGGAGCCGGCCATCCGGTTGAAGGACCGGCCGAGTTCGGCGATCTCGTCCCGGCCGGAGGCGGGCACCCTGCGGCCGAGGTCGCCCTCGCCGAGCCCCCGGGAGGCCGCCGTCAGGGCCCGTACGGGACGCAGCACGGCCCGGCTGAGCAGCAGCGCGCAGGCGAGCGCGGCGGCGGCGACACCGGCCGCGACGACGACGGCCGGGCCGACGGCCAGGGTCTGCCCCGCGTCGTCGACGGCGCCGAGGCGGACGGTGAGCGGCTGGGGGCCGACGGCCGCGGTGCGCTCGGTGAAGACCCGCTGGAGGCAGCTGTGGAGGGCGGCGCCCTGCCGGGAGCGGCAGACTGCGGTGGCGGCGAAGTTCTCCTGGACCACGGCGGCCGACGCGTCCCCGGCCCGCGCGCAGGAGGCCGAGCCGGGGCCGCCGCCGGGGGCCTTGCCGCCGTCCGCGAAGACGGGCACCCCGTACTTCCCGCTCCCGACGGTGACCGTGTGCCCGGCGCGGGTGAGGCAGGCGGCGTACGTCACTGCCGCCGCGTACTCGTGGATCATGCTGCCGGTCACCTTGCCCAGGGAGCCGGGGTCGAAGGACTCCGGCAGGTCGAGGACGGGCCGGGGGTCGACGAGCAGGGGAGGCGCGGTGCCGCCGGGGCGCGGGTCTCGGCCGATGAGCGGGTCGGAGTCGGCGATCTGCCCTTGGCCGCCGGTGCTGATCCGGATGCGCTGCCCGGTCTCCTCGCTGAGGGCGCGTACGGTGTCGGCGACCCCGTCCCAGGTGCCGCGGGTCGCCCCGTAGGCGCGCAGCTCCTCGGTGATCCGGGCGACGGACTGCCGGTCGGCGGCGGTGGACTCGCGGAGCTGGCCGGCGGCCTGCCGGAGGGTCAGCCAGGCGGTGGCGGCGGTGGCGGTGAGGGCGACGAACAGGACGAGCGAGAAGACCCGCAGACGAAAACTCATGACGCGCCCCCCTCGCCGACGCCTCCTCCGCCGACCGGCCCGTCACCGACCGGCCCCCCGTCGGCCGGCCCCCCGTCCACCGGCGCCTCGTCGATCGGTGCCTCGGAGAGCCGGTACCCCCGCCCGTACACGGTCTCGAGACGGCGGGGGCGGGCCGGGTCGGGCTCCAGTTTCAGCCGCAGGTTGCGGACGTGGGCGTCCACGGTCCGCTCCAGTACGTCGCGGTCGAAGCCGAAGACCCGCTCGATGATCTGCGCGCGGGTGAAGACCCGCCCCGGCTCGCGCGCCAGGGCTTCGAGCAGGGAGAACTCCTTCGAGGTGAGGACGACCGGGCGGCCGGCGACCCGGACCTCGAAGCGGGCGGTGTCGAGCTCGACGTCGCCCACCCGCAGCAGCTCGTCGCGGGCGGTCGCGCCGCTCGCCCGGGACCGGCGGAGGAGGGCGCGGACCCGGGCGGTCAGCTCGCGGGGGCTGTAGGGCTTGGTGAGGTAGTCGTCGGCGCCGAGGTCGAGCCCGAGGAGCATGTCCTCCTCGGTGCTGCGCGCGGTCAGCAGCAGGATCGGCACGTCCGATCCCTCGGAACGCAGAATGCGGCACACGTCGAGTCCGTCGACGAAAGGCAGCATCACATCGAGGACGACGAGATCCGGTCGTACGGAACGGACCCGTTCCAATGCGGAGCGTCCGTCCGCGACGACCTGGACGGTATTTCCCTCACGTTCCAGATAGATCCGAATCAGCCGTGACTGCTTTTCGTCGTCCTCGGCGATCAGAATGCGCGCGCTCAACGATGACCCCCACCCGGTTCCGCCAATTCGTATCGACGGTACCGCGTGGGATTCACCTACAACTCGTAGACGGCGGTCACGGGGGCGTGGTCGCTCCACCGTTCCTCGTGGGTCGCGGCGCGCTCGACGTACGCCTTCACGGCCTTGGCGGCGAGACGGGGGGTGGCGATCTGGTAGTCGATGCGCCAGCCGCTGTCGTTGTCGAAGGCCCGGCCGCGGTAGGACCACCAGGAGTAGGGCCCTTCCTGGTCGGGGTGGAGGGCGCGGACGACGTCGACGTACCCGCCCTCGGTCTCGTCGAGCACGCGCCCGAGCCACTCCCGCTCCTCGGGGAGGAAGCCGGCGTTCTTCCTGTTCGCCCGCCAGTTCTTGAGGTCGGCCTCGCGGTGGGCGATGTTCCAGTCGCCGCAGACGACGACGTCGCGTCCGTCGGCGGCGGCGCGGGCCTTGAGCTCCTTCAGATAGGGGAGGAACTCCCCCATGAACCGCATCTTCTCGTCCTGGCGGTCGGTGCCGACCTCGCCGGAGGGCAGGTAGAGGCTGGCGACGGTCACGCCGGGCAGGTCGGCCTCGACGTACCGGCCGCTGCCGTCGAACTCGCTGGACCCGAAGCCGACGCGCACCCGGTCGGGCTCGCGCCGTGTGTAGAGGGAGACCCCGGCGCGCCCCTTGGCGGCGGCGGGCGCGTGGACGGTGAACCAGCCCTCGGGCGCCCGCACCTCCGGGGGCAGCTGCGCCTCCTCGGCGCGCACCTCCTGGAGGCAGACGGCATCGGCGGAGGTCCCGGCCAGCCACTCGACGAAGCCCTTCTTGGCGGCGGCGCGGAGACCATTGACATTCACGGACGTCACAGTGAGCATCCCGGGAGAATACCGACACCCGCCACTGCATACATGTACGATACTTCGCATGAACATCCAGCCCACGCCTTACGACCACCCCGACGCCGTCAAGCTCAACGACGCGGTCCAGGCGGAGTACGCCGCCCGCTACGACGACGAGGGCGATGTCACACCGCTGGACGCCGGGATGTTCGTCCCTCCGCGCGGCCTCTACCTCCTCGCGTACGCCCCCGAGGGCCACCCCGTGGCCACCGGCGGCTGGCGCACCCAGGACAAGAACGACGAGGGCTACGAGGACGGCGACGCCGAACTCAAGCGCATGTACGTGATCCCCGAAGCCCGCGGCCTCGGCCTGGCCCGCCGCGTCCTGGCCGCCCTGGAATCCGACGCCCGCGCGGCCGGCCGCACCCGCATGGTCCTGGAGACGGGCACGGCCCAGCCGGAGGCGATAGCCCTCTACACCTCCAGCGGCTACGAACCCTGCGCCAAGTTCGGCCACTACCGCGACTACCCCAACAGCCGCTGCTTCGCGAAGCCACTGGCCTGACGGAGACTCAACCCCAGGATCCCGCGCCAGACGTCGAGCCGACGCACCGCGTCGGGCCCCTGGGCAAGCCCGGCGAAATCCGCCGCCGACACGGAAGGGCCAAAAGCAGAAATCCCGCCCGATCTTGCGATCGGACGGGATTCCCGGTGTCTGTGGACCTGTGGGGATTTGAACCCCAGACCCCCTCGATGCGAACGAGGTGCGCTACCAGACTGCGCCACAGGCCCTTGCGACGTGTGAAACATTAGCATCCCGACCGGCCCAGGCAAAAATCCGTTCCCTCGCAGGTCAGCCGGGGGCCGTCGCGGGGCCCCCGTGGGTCATTCGTTGGCCGCTCGGGGGCGGTCGTCGTCCGCGTACTGGTCGAAGAGGGGGGTGCGGCCGTGGTCGCGGGTCCGGCGGGGTGAGGCGGGGCGCTGGCGGGGGGCCGGAGACGGGGCGGGGGTTGGATCGGCCGCCGTGGAGGAGCGGGCCGCGCTCCAGGTCTCCGGGTCCGTGATGTCGATGCCGCTCGTGGCGCGCGGGGCGACCGGGGCGGTGACGTACGTGGGGAGCGGGACCGGCACCGGGTCCCAGCTGTCGCCGCGGGCCGGGCCGCGGTCGCGCTGCTGGTCGACCCACTCCGCGTGGTCGGTCTGCTCGACCAGGGCGCGCCGGTCCGCCTCCTGCGGGGACGGGGCCTGGGACGCGTCGGGTGCCGGTTCGGGCGTGGGGGCCGGGCGCCTGCTCTCGCGGAGCCGGGCCGCCGCCGCTTCGGCGCGCCGCCGGTCCATCACGTACACGAAGCGGCGTCGCTCCTGGATCCGCAGGTGCACGATGTACGCGCTGAGCAGCAGCGCGGGGACAGCCGGCGCCCAGAGGAAGGCGACTCCGCCGACCGCCGCGACGACCGCGCCGAGGGTGAAGGCCGCGAAGAGGAGCGTCGTGGTGCGGCGGCGGCGGGCGAGGACCTTGCCGCGGCGGGCCCGTTCGGCGGCGGCGCCCGTGGCGGGGCGGGCCGGCGCCGGGTTCGGCGCGGGGCTCGGGGCCGGTTCCCGTTCGGGTTCCGGGAGTTCCAGGCGCGCTTCGGTCCTGGCCGCGGGCGCGGAGAAGGCCCGGACGTCGACCGAGCTCAGATGCTCGGTCGCCGCGTCCGGGTCCACGTCGGGCGTCGGACCCTCCGCCGTACGGTCCCGTTCCCTGAGCTCCCTGGCGTATCGGCGCTCCATGCCCGCCCGTCCGGAAAGCAGCCGGATGGCGGTGCTGAAGCGTTCCGTCGGACGGGCTTCGTTCAGCTCGTCCTGCCTGCGGAGCCACATCGGTACCAAGTAGGCGGCCCAGGCCCCGACGATGACTGCGTAGATGAGGCCGCTGCTGCTCACGCCTCACACGGTAGAGGGATTCGCGTGACGGCATCGGCCAATTGGGCCGGTGTGTCGCACGATCTGGCTGATATCACTGAAGTTTTTTGTGATTTTTCAGATTGATTGCGTGTCAACTACCGATCGAATTCGAACATTTATTTTATTCTTGCCTGGTGCCAGCGGCGCAGCAGCCCCTCCGGCACCTCCTCCACCGTCAGCGCGAAGACCAGATGGTCCCGCCACGCGCCGTCGATGTGGAGATAGCGGGGCCGCAGCCCCTCCTCGCGGAACCCCAGCTTCTCCACGACCCGGCGCGAAGGCCCGTTCTCCGGGCGGATGCACACCTCCATGCGGTGCAGCCCGACCGCGCGGAAGCAGTGGTCGACGGCGAGCGCGACCGCCGTCGGCATCACCCCGCGCCCGGCCACCTCGCTGTCCACCCAGTACCCCACGTGCCCCGAGCACATCGAGCCCCAGGTGATCCCGGCGACCGTCAACTGGCCGACGAGCCGCCCCCGGTACTCGATGACGAACGGCAGCATCCGGCCCGCGTTCGCCTCCGACCGCAGATGGCGGACCATCTGGCGGTACGTCGGCCGCTGCGGGACCGGCGCGCCCGGGGGCGGCGGCGGAACCGTCGCCTCCCAGGGCCGCAGCCACTCGCGGTTGCGCCGGTTCACCTCCCGCCAGGCCGCGTGGTCGCGCAGCCTTATCGGGCGGAGCACCACCTCGCCGTCCACGAGGACGACCGGCCAGGACGGGGTCACGACGGTCTCGGGTGGTCGCCGCCACGGATCTGGTCGACGGCGTGCCGGAGGAGCGGCTCCAGGACGGTCAGCCCGTCCCGCACCCCTCCGGTCGAACCCGGCAGGTTCACGATCAGCGTGCCGCCCGCGACGCCCGCCAGGCCCCGCGACAGCGCCGCCGTCGGCACCTTCTCCCGGCCGTACGCGCGGATCGCCTCCGGGATGCCGGGGATCTCCCGCTCCAGGACCCGGCGGGTCACCTCGGGGGTCTCGTCGGTGGGCGAGATGCCCGTACCACCGGTGGTGACGATGACGTCGTACCCGGCGGCGATCCCGGCGCGCAGCGCCGCCTCGACGGGCGCACCGTCCGGCACGACCTGGGGGCCGTCCACGGCGAACCGCATCCGGGTCAGGCCCTCCGCGATCAGCGGACCGCCCTTGTCCTCGTACACCCCGGCCGACGCCCGGTTCGACGCGGTGACGACCAGTGCGCGGTAGGCCGCCGCCGGGACCTCCTCCGGTGCGGCCGGCTCCTCGTGCTCGTGCGTCCCCGCCACCCGGCCCGCGCGCGTCACGCCTCGGCCCTCGTCCAGTGGCCCGACTTGCCGCCCGTCTTCTCCTCCACCCGTACGTCGGAGATGACCGCGCCCTTGTCGACCGCCTTGATCATGTCGACGACCGTCAGGGCGGCCACCGAGACCGCCGTCAGGGCCTCCATCTCGACGCCCGTGCGGTCCGTGGTCTTCACCGTCGCGAGGATCTCGACCGCCTCGTCCGTGACCGCCAGGTCCAGGGTCACGCCCGAGACCGCGAGGGGGTGGCAGAGCGGGATGAGGTCCGGGGTCTTCTTGGCGCCCATGATCCCGGCGATGCGGGCGGTCGCGAGGGCGTCGCCCTTGGGGACGCCCTCGCCGCGCAGCAGCTCGATCACGCGCGGCGAGACGAGCACCCGCCCGCTGGCACGCGCCGTGCGGGCCGTGACGTCCTTCGCCGATACGTCGACCATGCGGGCCGCGCCCGCCTCGTCGATGTGGGTGAGACCTTGCTGCGTGCTCATGGCCGTGACACTCCCGGTCGCTGTATGGGGACGACACCGTACCCCCACCCTCGCCCCCTCAGCCGAGGAGGACCACTTCCAGCACGGTGCCCGGCTCCACGGTCTCCGTCTCCTCCGGGACCACGAGCAGGCAGTCCGCGTGCGCGAGGGCCGCGATCAGATGGGAACCGGCGCCGCCCACCGGGGTGACCGTGCCCGCGTCGGGGTCGTACGTCCCCCGGAGGAACTGCCGGCGCCCGGCGGGTGACGACAGCGCCTTGCCGGCGACGAGCTCCGCCCGCACCCGGGGCCGGTGCAGGTCCTCGACGCCCATCAGGGCGCGGATCGCGGGGCGTACGAACAGCTCGAAGGAGACGTACGACGAGACCGGGTTGCCCGGCAGCGCCAGGAGCGGGATCTGCTCGGCGCCGATCGCGCCGAAGCCCTGCGGCTTGCCCGGCTGCATGGCCAGCTTGCGGAAGTCGACCTGCCCGTCGGCGGTCAGCGCCTCCTTCACCACGTCGTACGCGCCGACGCTCACCCCGCCCGTGGTCACGATCAGGTCGGCCCGGATGAGCTGGTCCTCGATGGTGGCGCGCAGCGACTCCGCGTCGTCGGCGACGGCGCCCACCCGGTAGGCGAGGGCGCCCGCGTCCCGCGCGGCGGCGGCGAGCGCGAAGCTGTTGGAGTCGTGGATCTGTCCCTCGCCGAGCGGCTCGCCGGGCTGGACCAGTTCGCTGCCGGTGGACATGACGACCACCCGGGGGCGGGGCCGGACCTTCACGGTGCCCCGGCCGATCGCGGCGAGCAGCCCGATCTGCGGCGGTCCGAGGACCGTGCCCGCCGCCAGGGCCAGCTCCCCGGCCCGTACGTCGCTGCCGCGCGCGCGGACATGGGCGCGGGCCTCGGCGCCGCGGTGCACCCGGACCTCGCCGGCCGCGCCCTCGGGTGCGGCGCTCGCGGCGGTCATGCCGGTGGCCGCGCCCCCGCCCGTACCGCCGTCGGTCCACTCGACGGGGACGACGGCCTCGGCGCCGGGCGGCAGCGGGGCGCCGGTCATGATGCGGGCGGCCTGGCCGGGGCCGACCTCGGGCAGGCCGCCGGCGCCGGCCGCGACGTCACCGATGACGGTGAGGACGGCGGGGAACTCCTCGGTGGCTCCGGCGACATCGGCGACCCGGACCGCGTACCCGTCCATGGAGCTGTTGTCGAAGGGGGGCAGCGCGACCGGCACCGTCACGTCCTCGACGAGGACGCAGCCCTGCGCGTCGAGGAGTTGCAGCTCGATGGGTTCGAGCGGGCCGACGGTCGCGAGGATGTCGGCCAGGTGCTCGTCCACCGACCACAGCCCGCGGGCCGGACCCGCACAGGGGTCGGCGGCGGCCGTCGTCCCGGTGTCGGCGGCGCCCGCCTCGGGATCGGCCGCGCCCGTCCCGTGGTCGTGGTCGTCGTGGGACGGCGACGGTGCCGTGCTGCTGCTCAAGGCGCTACATCTCCTCGCTGACGTATCTCCGGAGCCAGGACCGGAAGTCCGGTCCCAGATCTTCACGTTCGCACGCGAGTCTGACAATGGCACGCAGATAGTCCCCGCGGTCACCGGTGTCATAGCGGCGGCCCTTGAACACGACCCCGTGCACCGGGCCGCCGATCTTCTCGTCCGAGGCGAGTTTCTGCAGGGCGTCGGTCAGCTGGATCTCCCCGCCGCGGCCCGGCTCGGTCTCCCGCAGCATCCCGAAGACGGCCGGATCCAGCACATAGCGGCCGATGATCGCGTAGTTGCTGGGCGCCTCGCCCGCTTCCGGCTTCTCGACCAGGTCCGTGACCTTGACGACGTCCGAGTCGACGGTCGCCTCGACCGCGGCGCAGCCGTACAGGTGGATCTGCGAGGGCTCGACCTCCATGAGGGCGATCACGCTGCCGCCCTCCCGCTCCTGGACCTCCACCATCCGCGCGAGCAGCGGGTCGCGCGGGTCGATCAGGTCGTCGCCCAGGAGGACCGCGAAGGGCTGGTCCCCGACGTGCGGGGCGGCGCAGAGCACCGCGTGCCCGAGGCCGCGCGGGGCGCCCTGGCGGACGTAGTGCATGGTGGCGAGGTCGCTGGACTCCTGGACCTTGGAGAGGCGTTCGGCGTCGCCCTTCCGGCTCAGGGCCTCCTCCAGCTCGTAGTTCCGGTCGAAGTGGTCCTCCAGGGGCCGCTTGTTCCGGCCGGTGATCATCAGGACGTCGGAGAGACCCGCCGCGACGGCCTCCTCCACCACGTACTGGATGGCCGGCTTGTCGACGACCGGCAGCATCTCCTTCGGCGTCGCCTTGGTGGCCGGGAGGAAGCGGGTACCGAGGCCGGCGGCCGGGATGACAGCCTTGCTGATCCGGCCGAGCCTGGGGAGCGACTGATTCATGCGGTGCACCTTAGCCGTTCGGAATGAGAGGAAGATGTGGGTTCGGTTAACTTCCTCCCCATAAAGACAGTTACAAGAGTTCTGTGAATGCACACGAGGCCGTCATGACACCTGAGATGTCCGAAAAGACCCTGCTGCGCAGTCGACTTCTGGCCGCCCGCGCGGCGCTGGACGCCGAATCCCTGGCACACACGGCCGCATCCCTCGCCCGCCACGGACTGGAACTCCCCGAACTGGCCGAGGCGTCCACCGTCGCCGCTTATGTGTCCGTGGGCCGCGAGCCGGGCACGCGCGCGTTGCTCGACGCGCTCCACGCGCGCGGGGTGCGGGTCCTGCTGCCCGTCCTGCTCCCCGACAACGACCTGGACTGGGCCGTGTACGAGGGTCCCGAGGGGCTCGCGAAGGCCGGGCGCGGGCTTCTCGAACCCGTCGGGCCCCGGCTCGGCCCCGACGCCGTGTGCTCCGCCGAGGCCGTGCTGCTGCCGGGCCTGGCGGTCGACGGGCGCGGGATGCGGCTCGGGCGGGGCGGCGGCTCGTACGACCGGGTGCTCGCCCGGCTCGCACGCGCGCGCGTGGACCCCGCCCTGGTGGTGCTCCTCTACGCGGACGAGGTGGTCGCGCGGGTCCCGGAGGAACCGCACGACCACCCCGTGCACGCGGTGGTGACCCCGGACGGGGTCGTCCGCTTCTCGGCGGGTGCTACGGCTTGAGGACCAGCGTGTCCTTCGTCGCCGCGTCGACCGCCGCCTTGCCGTAGGGCCAGTCGTAGAGCTCGCCCTTCGCCCAGGCGTCCGTCTGGTCGGTGTAGTGCGAGTGGAAGGCGTGGCCGGAGGCTCCGGTCAGGTTGATCCACCGGGACTTGTCCCAGTCGCCGACGTTGACCACCATCCGCATCGACGGCACCCAGATCACCTCGTAGCCGCCGGCCGCGTTCCAGCCGGTGGCGTCGACGGCCGCCTCGCCGCCGCCCAGGTTCCACGGGCCGCGGTTGAGGAGCTGCTGCACGACGCCGGGCCCCGCGGTGCCGAGGGTCTGGTTCTTCAGGGTCAGCTGGTGGAGCCGGCCCCAGCTCCAGGTGGAGACGTCCTTGCCGAGCTTGGCCGTCAGCTCCCAGCGCGCGTCCTTCATGGCGCGGGCGAGCAGCTGGTCACGGGTCTCGGTGGGCGAGTCCAGGCGGTTGCCGGGGGTCGTCCACCACTCGCTCTTCTCCTGCTTGAGGAGCGGGCGGACCACCTCGTACCAGCGGTCGCCGCCGTCCGGCTGCGCCGATTCGGGGTCGCGCTCGCCGCACTCGCGGACGAGCTTGTTCTGCTCGTCGACCGGGCCGGTGGCGTCGACCGGGCGGACGTTGATGCAGTCGCCCTCGACGCGCAGCTCCTTGGGCAGCTTGTTGCCGAAGGACAGCTTGAGGACGTTGCGCCAGACCGCGTTGAAGTAGGCGGCGGCGGCCGAGTCGGGTTCCTGGGTGTAGTCCCAGCCCTCAAGCAGCTTCTGCGCCTCGCGGACGTGGGGGTCGGAGATGTCGATCTTGAGCAGGAGCGGGTTGAGGAGGGTCGCGATCTCGCTGCGGTTGTCCGTCTGCATGGTCCGCATGTCGTCCGGCGAGATCTTTCCGCCGTCCTTGATCTTCGACTCGATGAGGTCGTTGATCCGCTGGCTGCGCGAGCCGTAGCCCCAGTCCTTGGTGAGCAGGTCGGGGTAGCCCTTGGGATTGATCACGGCCTGGTTGGCGGTGACGACGTAGCCGCGCTTCGGGTTGAACTCGTAGGGCAGCTGCTCGAAGGGGATGTAGCCCTTCCACTTGTACGTGGAGTCCCAGCCGGGGGCGGGCAGGGTGCCGTCGCCCTTGGAGCGCTGCGGGATCTTGCCCGGGGACTGGTAGCCGATGTTGCCCTCGGTGTCGGCGTAGACCAGGTTCTGGGAGGGGACCTCGAAGTTCTTCGCTGCCGCCTGGAAGGTGGTGAAGTCCTTGGCGCGGTCGAGGGCGAAGACCGCGTCCATCGACTTGCCGGGCTGGAGGGCGGTCCACTGGAGGGAGACGCCGTAGCCGGTGCCGCGGTCGGGGGCGGCGTTGCCGACGGGGGCCTTCTGGCCGACCTTCTCGAGCTCGGAGGCGCGGTCGGAGACGAGCGGGCCGCGGTCGGTGAAGCGGACGGTGATCTTTCGGTCCTTGCCGCCGGCGACCTTGATGATCTCGTCGCGGACCGTGAAGGGCTTGACCTTGCCGTCGACGAGGTAGCCGTCGGGGCCGATCTTCTCCAGGTAGAGGTCGGTGACGTCGGCGCCGAGGTTGGTGAATCCCCAGGCGATCTTGTCGTTGTGTCCGATGATCACACCGGGCATGCCGGAGAAGGTGTAGCCGGAGACGTCGTAACGGCAGGTCGCCGAGACCGAGCGGCAGTGCAGGCCCATCTGGTACCAGAGGGACGGCAGCTGGGGCGCGAGGTGCGGGTCGTTGGCGAGGAGCGGCTTGCCGGAGGTCGTGTACCGCCCGGAGACGACCCAGGAGTTCGAGCCGATGCCGTTGCCGTTGGGGCCGAGGAGGGCGGGGACGCCGTCGAGGACCTCGGAGAGCGCGCCGAGCTGGGCCTGGGCACCGGAGTCGCCGGAGGAACCCGAGACGTCGGAGGAGCTGGAGCCGGGGACGCTGCCCGGGGTCTCGCCGGTCGTCAGGTCGTCGTCCTCGCCCTTCTTGCCCTTCGGGTCGAACTTGCCGCTGTCCTCGTCGACCGCGCCCTGCGAGACGATCGGCTGGTGGAGCGCGTACGGGTACTCCGGGTACAGCTGCTTGATCTGGCTCGCGCTCAGCCGGCTCGTCATCAGCGAGCGGTCGATCTCGTCCTGCATGTTGCCGCGCAGGTCCCAGGCCATCGCCTTGAGCCAGGCCACCGAGTCGACCGGCGTCCACGGCTCGATCGCGTAGTCGTTGGTGAGGGCCAGGGCCGCGTACTCGACGGAGACGTCGGCCGGGTCCCGGTCCTTCAGATAGGCGTTGACACCCTCCGAGTACGCCTGGAGGTACTTCTTCGTCTCCGGCGTCAGGACCTTGTCGTACTCCTGCTGCGCGACCCGGCGCCAGCCGAGCGTCCGCAGGAAGGAGTCGGTCTCGACCTGGCCCTCGCCGAACATCTCGGAGAGGCGGCCCGCGGTCACGTGCCGCCGGACGTCCATCTCGTAGAAGCGGTCCTGCGCCTGGACGTAGCCCTGGGCGCGGAAGAGGTCCGTCTCGGTGTCCGCGTAGATCTGCGGGACGCCGTTCGCGTCGCGCTTGACCTCGACCTCGCCGGACAGCCTGTCGAGCCGGATCTCGCCCGTGGTCTGCGGGAACGAGGCCCGGACGGTGCTCACACCCCAGTACCCGCCGGCCCCGACGCCCGCGACCAGGGCGAGGACCAGGACGAGGAGGATCAGGCGGGCGCGCCGCCCTTTCTTCTTGGCGGGGGGCGCGGTCGTGTTGGAGGGCATCGCTGTCCTTCGAGGGGCAGGGTGGTCCTGGAGTACGGGAGCAACCTTAGGCGCAGCGTCCGGACGGCCCGGACGCGGTGTCAGGAAGAGAACCGTACTGATGAACGAGGAGGCGCAAAGAGGGCGTCAAGAAAACGTTAAAGATTAGGTAAGGTAACGAAGTGTCGGCCGCTGGAGGAACGATCCAGCTGCTTGTGAGGGCCGCTGGAAGAACGATCCAGCTGCACGCGGGGAAGGAACGGCCACTGACTGTCCACGAGCTCAACGAACTCCTGCTCATCAGCTCCCTCGTGCTGCTGATCGCGGTCGCGGCCGTCCGGATCTCCTCCCGCAGCGGGCTCCCCAGCCTGCTGCTCTACCTCGGCATCGGCATCGCCATCGGCCAGGACGGCATCGGCAACGTCGCCTTCGACAACGCCGAACTGACGCAGGTCATCGGCTACGCCGCCCTCGTCGTGATCCTCGCCGAGGGTGGCCTCGGCACGAAGTGGAAGGAGATCAGGCCGGCGCTGCCCGCCGCGGTCGTCCTCTCCACCGTCGGCGTCGCGGTGAGCGTGGGTATCACGGCCGCCGCCGCCCACTACCTGGTCGGCCTCGAATGGCGGCAGGCCCTGATCATCGGTGCCGTCGTCTCCTCCACCGACGCCGCCGCCGTCTTCTCCGTACTCCGCAAGGTGCCCCTGCCCGCACGGGTCACCGGCGTCCTGGAGGCCGAGTCCGGCTTCAACGACGCCCCCGTCGTCATCCTCGTGATCGCCTTCTCCACCGCGGGACCGGTCGACGAGTGGTACGTCCTCGTCGGCACGATCGCCCTCGAACTCGCCATCGGCGCCGCCATCGGCCTCGCCGTCGGCTTCCTCGGCGCCTACGGGCTCCGGCACGTCGCCCTGCCCGCCTCCGGCCTCTACCCGATCGCCGTGATGGCCATCGCCGTCGTCGCGTACGCCGCCGGCGCCATGGCCCACGGCTCCGGCTTCCTCGCCGTCTACCTCGCCTCGATGGTCCTCGGCAACGCCAAGCTGCCCCACGCGCCCGCGAACCGCGGCTTCGCCGAGGGCCTCGGCTGGATCGCCCAGATCGGCATGTTCGTCCTGCTCGGCCTGCTCGTCACTCCGACCGAGCTCGTCCACGACTTCTGGCCCGCCGTCGTCATCGGCCTGGTCCTGACCGTGGTCGCACGGCCCATGGAGGTCCTGGTCAGCCTGATGCCGTTCCGCATCCCCTGGCAGGAACAGGCCCTCATGTCCTGGGCCGGCCTGCGCGGAGCCGTCCCCATCATCCTCGCCACCATCCCCATGGTGACGGAGGTCGAGGGCAGCGAGCGGATCTTCAACATCGTCTTCGTCCTCGTCGTCGTCTACACCCTCGTCCAGGGGCCGACCCTGCCCTGGCTCGCGAAGGCCCTGAAGCTCGGCGACTCCGCGGGCGCCTCCGACCTCGGCGTCGAGTCCGCCCCCCTGGAGCGGCTCCGCGGCCACCTGCTCTCCGTGGCCATCCCGGCAGAGTCCCGGATGCACGGCGTCGAGGTCGCCGAACTGCGGCTCCCGGCCGGAGCGGCCGTCACCCTCGTCGTACGGGAGGACAAGAGCTTCGTGCCGGGGCCCGCGACCGTCCTGCGGCGCGGCGACGAGCTCCTCGTCGTCGCCACCGACCCGGTGCGGGACGCCACCGAACGGCGTCTGCGCGCGGTCGGCCAGGGCGGCAAGCTCGCCGGCTGGCTGGGAACGGGGGGCGCTACGGCGGCCTCCGCACCCTCGGGCACCGAGCTGCGTTTCCATCGCCACGGCGAGCAACACAAGCGAACACCCGGTTAATCCGAGGCGCTATTTCGGGGGCGGGAGCGTTTTCCCAGGCAGGAAGACGCTCTTCCCTGTACCATGAAGGCACACCTGATCGAACCAACTCTGCCTGACGCAGAGCTGGCGCGACCGTATGGCGGCCGTGGCGCCCCTCCGCAGTGGGGCCGGCCCGGTATCTACCGCAGTGACGCGCATGAGGACAGCTCTCGGCGACACCCGCACCACCGTGCAGGGGCGCGCTACCAGGCGGCAGAAAGGCCAGGACCGTGGTGTCCACGGTCATCTCGGACAAGCGACCCGGCTACGGCCAGTTGCTGCGCACACCCGGTGCGCTGTCCTTCCTTCTCCCCGGCTTCGCCGCCCGGCAGCCCTTCGCGATGCTGACCATCGGCATCGTCCTGCTCGTCCAGCACACCACCGGCTCCTTCGGCAGCGCCGGCGCCGTCGCCGCCGTCACCGGCGTGTCCATGGCGCTGTTCGCGCCGCAGAGCGGCAAGCTCGCCGACCGCTTCGGCCAGCGCGCCGTCCTGCTCCCCGGTGTCCTCATCCACACCGCGGCCGTCTCCCTGCTCGTGGTGCTCGCGCTGACCGGCGCCCCGCTCTGGGCGCTGTTCCTGGCCGCCGTGCCCGCCGGCGCCTCCGTGCCGCAGGTCGGTCCGATGGTCAGGGCCCGCTGGGCCGCGAAGCTCGACGGCACCCCGCTGATGCCGACGGCCGCGGCCTTCGAGTCCGTCACGGACGAGTTCACCTTCGTCGTCGGACCCGTCCTCGCCACCGCCCTGTGCACCGGCGTCCACCCGGCCGCCGGCCTGATCGCCGAGGCCGCCCTCACCCTCGTCGGCGGACTCTTCTTCGCCGCCCAGCGCGCCACCCAGCCCGCCTTCGGCCTCGCCGCCGCCGCGTCGGCCGAGCCCCACCGCTCGGCCCTCTCGATCCCCGGCGTCCGCGTCCTGATCGTCGCCTTCCTCGGCATCGGCTCCGTCTTCGGCGGCATGCAGGTCTCCCTCACCGCCTTCACAGAGGAGATCGGCAACCCCGGCGCCAACGGCCTCCTGTACGGGATCTTCGCCGCCGGCAACATGGTCGCGGGCATCGCCATGGGCACCGTCGCCTGGAAGATCGGGCCCCGCCGCCGCCTGATCCTCGGATACGTCGGCCTCACCGCCGCCGCGTCCCTGCTGTGGACCGCGCACTCGGTGCTGCTCCTCGGCGCCCTGGGCCTGGTCGTGGGCCTGTGCATCGCCCCCGCCCTGATCACCGGCTACACCATCGTCGAGACCCTGATCCCGGCGTCCGCCCGTACCGAGGCCTTCACCTGGCTCACCGGCGCCGTCGCGCTCGGGCAGGCCGCGGCCGTCACGGTCGCCGGCCGCCTCGCCGACGGCCACGGCGCCAGCACCGGATTCCTGGTGCCGATGGCGGGCACCGCGCTCGCCCTGGCCACGCTCCTCGCCCTGCGCTCGCGGCTCAAGCCGCGCGAGACGAGCCGGGTCGCGGCACGTGGTATCGGTCACCGCGTGCCGGTGGCGGTGGACTGATCCCGCGGAATACGTCACTATGGATCGTCGTTAGCACTCGATGAGTGTGAGTGCCAGGAGGAAGACAAGTGCCGACCTACCAGTACCAGTGCACCGAGTGCGGCGAGGGCCTCGAGGCGGTGCAGAAGTTCACCGATGACGCGTTGACCGAGTGCCCCCAGTGCAAGGGCCGCCTGAAGAAGGTGTTCTCGGCCGTCGGCATCGTCTTCAAGGGTTCCGGCTTCTACCGGAACGACAGCCGCGGCTCCTCGTCCAGCAGCTCGCCGGCGTCGAAGCCCACGACCCCGTCGTCCACGACGTCCTCGTCGTCGGACGCGAAGCCGGCCGCGTCGACCGCGTCGTCGTCCGCTTCCTCCTCCTCGGCGTCCTCGTCGAGCACCGGAAGCTCGGCCGCCTGACCCAGCTGTTTTCCCGTGTTTTCCCGAGGGCCCCGTCGCGTGCGACGGGGCCCTCGGCGTTCCCGGACACGGCTGTACGCCGCCGGGGGCTGTGCCGTGTTGCCGTAAACCCTCCTGAGGGGTGAGGGAGTTGTCCACAGGTGTGGGGGTGTCCCCAGGTCGGAGCGGGGATGCGGCGCGGCCGGGACAGTGGGAGCGCAAGCCACTCCCGACCAGGACGGCGGTACTCCGCGATGACTCCCTTCCTCACCTCCGTTCCGGCGCCGTGCGCGGTGCCGGCTTTCGAGCCCCTTCGGGTGCGGGGCGCCCGGTGCCGGCTGCGCAGGGCGCTGCGGCGGGGGCGATGGGCGTCGGCGGTGCTCCTGGCGCTCGCGGCGGTCGCGCTCGTCGTCGCGAGCGGCGCGCCGGAAGCTCCCCCGCCCGGGGTCGGGAGGGCGCCGGTCTCCACCGTCGCCGCTCGCGCGCGGCCGCCCGCCGCCGTGCCGCTGGTGTCCGCTCCGGTACGCATCGCCGACGCCGCGACCGTACGGCTGCTGCGCCCGGGTGACCGGGTCGACGTGATCGCCGCGCCCAACTCGCCGCTGGGCGCGGCGGGTGAGGCGCGGGTGGTGGCGAGGGGTGCCCGAGTGGCCGAAGTCCCCCAGCCGGGCGAGACTCGTTCGGACGGAGGGGGGCTCGTCGTCCTGTCCGTGCCGCGGTCGACGGCGGCGGAACTCGCGGGCGCCGGGGTCACCTCCCGGCTGGCGGTGACGGTGTGCTGATTCGCACTGACACCCTGTCACTTCACCGTCCCGTGTGTACGGATTGGACTGCCCTGGGCCCTTCGCGGCCTAATGGCACGGCACACAGCGACATGAGCGACGAAAGGCACCTTGGTGACCGAGAACAAGGACAGTTTGCTGGGCGGCTTCAAGGCCTTCCTGATGCGTGGCAACGTGATCGACCTGGCTGTGGCCGTCGTCATCGGTGCCGCGTTCACCAACATCGTGAACTCGGTGGTCAAGGGCATCATCAACCCGTTCGTCGGCGCCTTCGGCACGAAGAACCTGGAGAGCTACGCCTCCTGCCTGCAGGACCCGTGCCGGGTGGTCGACGGGGAGATGCAGGGCATCCAGATCCAGTGGGGTCTGGTCCTCAGCGCGGTCCTGAGCTTCCTCATCACCGCGGCCGTCGTCTACTTCCTGATGGTCCTGCCGATGGCGAAGATCCTCGCGAAGCGCGCCGCGCACGACCAGGCGAAGGAGGGCGTCGCGGAGACCATGGAGATCAGCGAGCTGGAGGTCCTCAAGGAGATCCGCGACCACCTGGTCGCCCAGCGCGGCCCGTCCTCGGGTACGGGGACGGGAGCGGGTACGGGGTCCGGCTCGGGCGCCGGTGGTGGTTCGGGGGCGCACCCCACCTCCTGACCGGCGGCGAAGGCCGGAATCAGAGGTGGTGCGGCGGCTTCTCGTCGAGGAAGCGCGCGAGGTCGGCGGTACTGTCGCCGCCGACGGGAGGCCGCTCGCCCCACCCACGGTCCGTGTCGTCCGCGGACTGCTGGTCCAACGGATCGTCGAAGACGAGTACCGGCTTCGTCTCGTTCGTGGGATGCGGGCCGGACCGCTTCGCGTCTCGCGGTCCGTGGGCGGGGGCGGTGCTCATACCTTCAGGGTACGCCCGCCTGCCCGCCCCGTACCGTCCAGCTCACCGGTCCTTCGGGTCCACCAGCCAGAGGCCGAGCACCACGAGGAACGACAGGACGAGGAAGCCCGCACCCCACCAGGCGGTGCCGGTGTCGCCGGACATCCACTCGTCCACCACGACCGTCAGTCCCCAGAGCTGGCCGATGACGACGGTGAGCGCGAGCGTCAGACGGGCCGACAGCTTCGAGGAGCGCTCAGGTTCCTGTTCCGTGCCGGCCCCGGGTCCCGGCCCGGTGTGTCGGATGCGGGGGTCGCCGTATCCGCTGGTGGGACGGATCTGCGGATACCGCTCGTGCACGGGCCGGTTCAGGCGGGGCTTGCCGCTGCCGGGGGTGTACGCGGGGGGCCGCGGGGCCTCCGGGTCCTGGGGGAACGGCGTCTCCGTCATGTGCGCTCACTCCTCTCCGGCGGCTTCCCCGCCGGGGCGCCGCCGCCGAAGCCGGGGCAGCCCGGACGGTCCTCACCGTTCTGGCGGCAGAAGCCTTCGACGGCGCTCTCGCCCGAGCGGGCGGTGCCGACGGCCCAGACGCTGCCGTCGACCTGCTCGACCAGCAGCACCTTCGGCAGGCCTCTGGGCGGCGGGCCGGCGGTGACCTCTCCCGTACGGGCGTCGAAGACGCCCTCGTGGCAGGGGCAGTACAGCTCGCCCTCGCTGCCCCGTTCCCTGCGCCACAGCACGGCGCAGGCGAGGTGGGTGCAGACGGCGGAGTAGCCGGCGAGGGTGCCGTCCTCCATGCGGACGGCGATGGCCCGGTCCTCGTCGCCCGGGTAGCGGAAGGCGAGTGACTCCCCCGGTTCGATCCGGTCGGCGACCTTCCTGACCTCGGGCGCGCCTTCGGCGTCCCCGTGCCGGTGGAGGATGCCGGAGGCGACGGCGACACCGCCGACGGCCAGGCCGCCGGAGACGGTCGCGACGATCCGCAGGTAGTCGCGGCGGGTGGTGAGCGAGTCGGCGGCGATCCGGTCGTGGAGCGCCTCCTTGGCCGCGTCCGCGCCGGGGTCCGAGGTGGGTGGCTGGGGGTCGGTGACGCTCACCGGACATCCCTTCCGTTGATCTCGACGACGGGAAGCCCGCCGGGGACCGGCCACTGGACCTTGTCGGCGGGGACCACCATCGCCACGCCGGTGGAGACGGTGGTGCTGCCGAAGGTGAAGGAGTCGGCCACCTGGACGCCGGGGCGTTCGGCCCGGAGCTCGTCGAGGGTTCCGTAGAAGAGGGCGCCGGTGGGGCAGACGGTGGCGCACATGGGGGCGAGGCCGTAGGCGGTGCGGTCGTAGCAGAGGTTGCACTTCATCTGGAGCTTGGCCTGGAGGTCGATCTTGGGGACGCCGAAGGGGCAGGCGTTGACGCAGTTGGCGCAGCCGATGCAGCGGGTGGTGTCGGCCTGCTGCACGACGCCGTCGGCGGTCACGAGGATCGCGTCGGCGGGGCAGACCTCGGCGCAGGGGGCGACGGGGTCCTCGCAGTGCATGCAGACGGTGGGGAGGGAGGCGACGGAATGCCCCTCGTCGGGGTAGTCGAGGTGGATCATCGACTTGCCGCGGTGCGAGTCGCATTCGCGGCAGGCGGAGACACAGGCCTGGCAGCCGATGCAGCGGCCCGGGTCGATGAAGATCGTGCGGCCCATCATGTGCGGTTCAGCTCCTCTCCGCGGTGCCGCGGCCCTGGGGGGAGGTGGGGGGCAGCGGGTCGGTGCGGGAGACCTGGGTCTCCGGGTAGGCCTGGCGGCCGGGGGCGGTCGGTGGGGCGGGGACCTCGTCGATGTGCGGGGCGGCCTCGATGCGGGCGGCGCAGACCTTGTACTCCGGGATCTTGGAGCGGGGGTCGAGGGCGTCGATGGTGAGGGCGTTGGCCGCGGTGGGGACGGGCCAGTGGTAGGGGACGAAGACGGTGTCGGGGCGGATGGCCTCGGTGACGAGGGCGGGGAAGACCTCGCTGCCGCGGCGGGTGACGACGCGGACGGGGTCGCCGTTGCGGAAGCCGTGGGAGGGGTGGACCTCGACCCAGGGGCGCGGGGTCTGTTCGACGAGGGCGCCGAGGCGGCGGGTCTGGTTGCCGGAGAGGAAGTGGGCGACGGTACGGCCGGTGGTCAGCGACAGGGGGTACTCCTCGCTGTACGGGTCCATCGGCGGGTGCCATGCGACGGCCTGGAGGTGGATCTTGCCGTCCGGGTGGTAGGTGCGGCCGTTCTCGAAGAGGCGGGGGGTGCCGGGGTGCTCGGTGGTGGGGCAGGGCCAGGCGATGCCGCCGGTCTCCTCCAGGCGTTCGTAGGTGATGCCGTAGTAGTCGTTGACGGTTCCGGCGGAGGCGACCCGGAGTTCCTCGAAGACCGAGCGGGAGTCGGGGAAGGCGAACTTGTCGCCCGCGCCGAGCCGGCGGGCGAGTTCGCAGATGACCCAGGTGTCGGTGCGGACGCCGGCGGGGGGTTCCTGGGCCTTGTTGTGCTTGACGACCCGGGCCTCGGCGTTGGCCATGACGCCTTCGTCCTCGGCCCACACGGTGACGGGGAAGACCACGTGCGCGTTGGCCGCGGTCTCGGAGAGGAAGAAGTCGAACTGGGCGTGGAATTCGAGGGTGTCGTAGCCGTCCTTGACGGTGGCGTAGTTCGGCAGGGAGACGAAGGGGTTGTTGCAGATGCCGACGAGACCGCGGATCTCCTTGCGCTGCATCTGCCAGACCATCTCCATCATGGAGGTCCCGGCGGGCGGCAGTTCGGCCTCGTCGATGCCCCAGATCTCGCAGATCTGGCGGCGGTGCTCGGGGTTGGTGATGGAGCGGCCGCCGGGCAGGAGGTCGGACTTCTGGCCGTGCTCGCGGCCGCCCTGGCCGTTGCCCTGGCCGGTGATGGTGCCGTAGCCGGCGCCGGGCTTGCCGATGTTCCCGGTGGCGACGCACAGGTTGATGATGCTGAGGCAGTTCTCGACGCCCTGCGAGTGGTGCTCGACACCGCGGGCGTGCCAGGCCATGGACCGGCCGGCGCCGGCGAACATGCGCGCGACCTGGACGATCTGTTCCTCGGGGACGCCGCAGATCTCGGCGGCGCGGGAGGGCGGGTAGTCGGCGACGGTCTTCCTCACCTCCTCCCAGCCGGTGGTGTGGGCGGCGAGGTACGCCTCGTCGGTGAGGCCTTCGGCGACGACGACGTTCAGGACGGCGTTGAAGAAGGCGGAGTCGGTGCCGGGCTTGAGGGCGACGTGGACGTCGGCGGTGCGGGCGACGGCGGTCTCGCGGGGGTCGACGACGATGAGGGTGGCGCCCCGGTCGCGGGCCCCCCACAGGTACTGGGTCATGACGGGGAAGCACTCGCCGACGTTGGAGCCGGCGATGAGGAGGCAGTCGGTGAGGAGGATGTCGGAGAAGGGGTTGCCGGCGCGGTCGATGCCGAAGGCGAGCTTGTTGGCTCCGGCGGCGGAGACCATGCAGAGGCGCCCGTTGTAGTCGACGTGCCGGGTCTTGAGGGCGACCCGGGCGAACTTGCCGACGAGGTAGGTCTTCTCGGAGTAGAGGCTGGCGCCGCCGAGGAGACCGAAGGCGTCATGGCCGTACTCGCCCTGGATACGGCGGATCTCGGCGACGGTGTGGTCGAGCGCCTCGTCCCAGCCGACCTCGCGGAACTCCTCGTCGCGGTTGCGGCGCATGAGGGGCGCGGTGAGCCGGTCGGGGTGGTTGACCTGCTGGTAGGCGTTGATGCCCTTGGGGCAGAGGCGCATCCGGTTGATGTCGTGGTTGCGGGGTTCGACGCCGAAGACCTTGCCGCCTCGGTCGACCCGCAGGTACATGCCGCACTGGACGCCGCAGAAGCAGCAGTGGGTGGGGACGAGGGTCTCGCCGTTCTGGTCGGCGTGCCAGCGGTCGGCGGGGATGCCGCCGGCGTCGCGGAAGGCGCGGGTGCCGGGCGGGGCGAGGGAGGGGTCGAGCGACAGCGGCTGCCCGGTGGTGGTGGCCGCGGGGCGGGGCGCCGGGTCGGTCGCGGAGCGGGGCGCCGGGTCGGTCGCGCTCACTTGAAGCCCTTCTTGACGTGGTCGAGGTAGGCGGTGCCGCGCAGGACGCGCTTGCAGCGGGGGCAGTACTCGGTCCACTCGTCGAAGCCGAGGTCGAGGTCGCGCATGGTGCCCTTGAGGTTCTCCACGTACGGGGCGGTGTCGATGGGCTCGTGGCAGCGGCGGCAGGTGAACGCCTCCCCGTCCTTGCGGCGGGAGGTGTACTTGAAGAGCTGCATGCCGACGGCGGCGGGCCGCTGCACGATGTGGAAGAACTTCCCGAAGGGGATGTAGATGAGGGTGAAGACGACCGACACCATGTGGAGGATCGCCAGGAACTCGTAGCCCCCGCCGTGCAGGAAGATCGACGAGAAGGTGAGCAGGAGCCCGGTCACGGAGATGACGACGAGGGCGATCAGCGGCACCAGGTCGTAGGCGAAGCGCTGGCCGGTGACGGCTCCGCGGTCCTTCATGCGGCGCCGGAGGAAGTAGGCGGCGCCCGCGATGACGAGGACGGCGGCGATGTCGAGGCCGTGGAACATCAGCCAGCCGAGGATGCTGAGGGCGTCGAAGCCGATGACCTTGAGGCCCCAGATCCGCATCTCGTAGCCGGGGCCCGAGCCGGTGGCGGAGGTGAAGGTGAACCAGCCCCAGGTGAGCGGGAAGGTGATCGCGGCGGCGAGCAGACAGCCCCAGAAGACGAGCTGGTGGGCGGCCCAGCGGGCGTGGGAGCGGGCGCCGAGGAACTTCTGGAAGCCGAGGTAGGTGGCGATCATCCTGGGCAGGGCGGTGGGCGCCTTGCGGAAGTTCGCGGCGGAGAAGAAGGAGCGCCAGCCCTGCTTGAAGAGGCGGCGGGCGCCGGGGGCGGAGATCCAGACGGTGTAGCGGTAGGCGATGCCGAAGGCGAGGAAGACGGTGGCGACGGCGTAGGGCAGGAGGGCCGAGTCGAAGTCGCGGAGCAGACGGCTGCCGAGGACGATCGCGAGGACGAGGAGGGCGGAGACGACGACGCCGGCGAGGGTGGCGCGGCGGCGTACGGCGGCGGGTGTCTGCGGCGCGGGGGTGTCTGCGGCCGTGCTGCCGGATGCGGGGCCTTGGGCGGGGCGCGGTGCGGGGGTCGGCTCGACTGTCTGCGGTGGCTCGGTCACGCGGACACGGTACGACCGTATGCCCCTTTTCTCCCTGTTTTACGGGGTGACGGGGTGAAGGCGCGTCGCTCGCCCCAGGCCCCGTCGCCGCGGGCGCGGGCACGGGCTCCTCCGCGTGGCAGAGGCACGGGAGGGTCTCCGGCTCTGCTGTGCTGGGGTCATGACACAACTGTTCCTGCCGCTCACCGCACGCTCCCGCGAGGAGTCCCACCGGGCCGCCACGCCCCTGGAGCTCTTCTTCGACCTGTGTTTCGTCGTCGCCGTCGCCCAGGCGGGCGCGCAGCTCGTGCACGCCGTGGCCGAGGGGCACGCGGGCGAGGGGATCATCAACTACGCGATGATCTTCTTTGCCATCTGGTGGGCTTGGATGAACTTCACCTGGTTCGCCTCCGCTTACGACAACGACGACGTTCTCTACCGGGTCGTCACCCTCGTCCAGATCGCCGGTGTCCTCGTCCTCGCCGCCGGTGTCTCGCGGGCCTTCGAGGAGCATGACTTCCTCGTCGTCTACCTCGGCTACCTCGTCATGCGGCTCGCGCTCGCCACCCAGTGGCTGCGCGCCGCCCACCACGCCGCCGACCGCGCCGAACGGACGATGTGCCGGCGGTACGCGGGCGGGGTCGTCGCCTGCCAGGTGGGCTGGCTCGGGCTGCTCCTCGCGCCGGAGCCGGCCCGGCCCTGGGTGTTCCTCGTGATGGCGCTGGCCGAGATGGCCGTACCCGTGTACGCCGAGAAGGACGCGCCGAGCACCTGGCACCCGCACCACATCGCCGAGCGGTACGGCCTGTTCACCATCATCGTGCTCGGTGAGACCGTCGCCGCCGCGACCGTCGCCGTGAAGTCGGGCATCGTCGAGAACGACGCCCTCGGCGAGCTGCTGCCGATCGCCGCCGGCGGTCTGCTGCTGGTCTTCGCCGCCTGGTGGATCTACTTCGTCGTCCCCGCCCACGACCGGCTCACGTCGAGCCGCCAGGGCTTCCTGTGGGGCTACGGCCACTACGTGATCTTCGCGTCGGCCGCCGCCGTCGGCGCGGGCCTCGAGATCGCCGTCGAGCAGGCCGTGGGCAAGGCGCACCTCTCCACGCTCGCCGCCTCCGCGTCGGTGACGATCCCGTCGGCGGTCTTCCTGCTGTCCGTATGGCTGCTGCACGCGCGCTACTTCAAGGTCGGCATCGCGCAGCAGCTCGTCCTGCCCGTGTCGGCGGGCGCGATCCTGCTGTGCTCCTTCGCGGGCCGCTGGGCGGTCCTGGCCGCCGGCCTGGTCGCGGCGGCCACGGTCGCGGTCGGGGTGACGCTGACGGCCCGCAACCCGGCGACGAAGGCCGACGCGGGGACGAGCACCGGCTGAACCACCGCGCCCGCGGCGGCTGAACCGGCGCGCCCACGAAGGCCCGGCCCCCGTGGTAGGCAGGGGACATGACACAGCCCGAGGGGAAGAACGGCCGCGACTCGATCACCGACGTCGGCGGAGTGCGCGTGGGGCACGCGCGCGTGGACGGGGCCGGGGCGCTCAGCGGCACCACGGTCGTCCTCGGACCCGAGGGCGGGGTGGTCGCCGCCGTGGACGTACGGGGCGGGGGGCCGGGCACGCGGGAGACGGACGCCCTGGACCCGCGGAACGTGGTCCAGCGGATCGACGCGGTCGTCCTGACCGGCGGCAGCGCGTACGGCCTGGACGCCGCCGCCGGGGTGATGGCCTGGCTGGAGGAGCGGCACCGGGGTGTGCGGGTGGGGCCCGACCCGTCCCACGTGGTGCCGGTGGTCCCCGCCGCGTGCGTCTTCGACCTGGGCAGGGGCGGTGACTTCACGGCCAGGCCGGACGCGGCGACGGGCCGGGCGGCGGTCGAGGCGGCCGACGCGAGCGGCGACCACGCGCGCGTGGAGACGGGCGCGGTCGGCGCGGGCACGGGCGCGGTGGTCGGCGGCCTCCGGGGCGGCGTCGGCACGGCGAGCACGGTCCTGGAGTCGGGCATCACGGTCGGCGCCCTCGTGGTGGTGAACGCGGTGGGCTCGGCCGTCGACCCGGCCACGGGCGCGCTGTACGGGAGTTACCACGCCGCCGGCGGCCCGCCCGCCTTTCCCGACCCCGCCGTGCACGAGGCCGCCGTGCTGCGCCTCGCGGAGGCGCACGCGGCGAGCGCCCCTCCCCCGCTGAACACCACGCTGGCCGTCGTCGCGACGGACGCGGTGCTGACCAAGGCCCAGGCGCAGAAGGTCGCGGGCACGGCCCACGACGGCATCGCGCGGGGCCTGCGCCCGGTGCACCTGATGAACGACGGGGACACCGTCTTCGCCCTCGCCACCGGCGTCCGGGACCTGCCGGAGGGCCCTGGACCGCTCGCCCTGAACGAGATCCTGGCGGCGGGGGCGGACCTGGTGACCCGGGCGATCGTACGGGCGGTGCTCGCCGCCCCCGGCGGCCTGCGCGGGCCCGGCGGGGGCTTCCCCTCGTACGGCGAACTGTACGGACAGGGGCGGCCCCGTACTCCCGGCGAGGGGCGGTGAGTTGGGGGAACTTCCCCCGCGCGCCCTTCGTTTTCCGGAACCCCGGACACGATGTCAGACCCAGGGACTACGTTAAGCAAGCACCGAGTGACATGCGGCGACGGCCTGGAGACCCTCTTGAACGATCCGCAGGATCCTCACGATCCGTACGAGACGACCGAGACGCACGTGGAGCGCCTCCTCGGCCGGGCGCTCAACTCCTTCGACCTGCCCGACTCGACCGTCGAGCGCCTCGGCACGGCGCTCGCCCACTCCAGCGCGCTGCACTCCTCGCACCACAGCGCGTCGCTGCACCGCTCCACCTACCGCCACACGTATCTGCTCGGCGACGGCAGCGCGCTCTCCCTCTGGGAGCTCACGCACAACGCCGGCCGGGACGGCGCCGAGCAGCACGAGTTGTACGCCGAGGAGTCGGAGGCCCGGCTCGCGGCCTCCCGGCTCCCGACCGGGCCGCTGCCGGGCTGGAGCGCGGAGCGCTCCGACGGCCGCGCCCTCGACGAGGGCGATGACGACGACATGGCGCTGCTCGGCGCCCTGCTCGCCCGCCCGATACCCGCCCAGCCCCGGATGTACGTACCGGACAACTCCGCCGACCACGCGCGCCGCGTCCTGCGGCGCGCGGAGAACGCGGACCGGCCGGGCGAGGGGACGGCCCGCCGGCTCCGGCTGGCCTTCGCCCACCACATCACGCAGGCCTTCGGGCGCCACTGCCCCGTGGAGGGGGGCCGGGAGGCCGGCTTCACGCTCTACGAGCACCAGTTCCTGCTGCTCGACGGCAGCGAGGTCAGCCTCTGGGAGGTGGAGCACACGTCGACGCCGGACGGCCGGCACATGTGCGAGGTGTACGAGTCGGAGCGCGCCGCCCGCGACGCGATGGAGTCCCGCTCCCGGGTCCGCTGACACCCACGCGCGTACGTGCTGACGCACGCGCCCCCGCGCCGGCCCGCCTCCCGGGGTCAGACAGGTGCGGGGGCCGTGGTCTCGGCAAGGCGGTCGGCGGCGAACGCCCGGTTGGCGCGGGTCTGTTCGCGGTACTTCTCCGGCAGGTCGGGCAGGGCGAGCAGCCGGTCGCAGGCGGCGAGGGAGGCGGCGTGGTCGCCCACCCAGTACGCGGTGATCGAGTACTCGAAGAGCAGCCCCCAGCGGTACACCCACGGCTGGGTGAAGAGCAGGTCGTCGGGGTGCTCCCGGTCCAGGACGGAGGAGACCACGGCGTGGGCGGCCCGGTAGCGGCCCATCCGCCGGAGCCGCGCCACCAGCTCGTAACAGGCCTCGAGCCGCCCCGGCCGTGACTCCCAGGCGCGGGTGAGGGCGTCCATCGCGGCGGGCCAGTCGCCGGCCTCGGCGCGCAGGACGCCCGACTGGAGCAGGGAGTAGTAGACCTCCTCGCCCCAGCCGCCCATGGCCGCGCGCCGCTCGTAGAGGGCGACGGCCTCAGCGGGGCGGCCCAGGTCGCGCAAGGTCTGCGCGAGGTAGAAGACCGTACGGGGGTTGGTCGGGTCCCGGTCGAGCTCGGCGCCCAGGAGCCGGGCGTCCCGCTCGAACTTGTCGTGCCGTGAGCCGCCGTCGGCGTAGTCCTCGACGACGAGGGCGTCCAGGTTCTCCTGGACGTGGTCCCGGTCGCACGTCAGGTACTCATGGGTGACGCCCTCGTACCGCCACGGCAGATCGCCCCTGACCAGGCGTTTGATGCGGTACTCCAGGGCGCCCTCGTGGCGGATCAGGTACGCGTCGGCGGTCAGCGCGGGCAGCGGTCCCTCCTGCCGGAGGACGAGGTCGGCGTCGAGGAGCAGCAGGTGGCCGGCCCGGCCGCGGGCATGCGCGATGTTCAGGCTGCGGTTGTGGCCGAAGTTCACCCACGGCTCCTCGTACAGCTCCCCGGGGATGCCGTCGAGGGCGGTCCGGATCAGCTCCTGGGTGCCGTCGGTGGATCCGGTGTCGGAGATGACCCAGGTGTCCACCAGGCCACGGACGGAGGCGAGGCAGCGTTCGATGACGGCGGCCTCGTTCTTGACGATCATGCACAGGCAGATGGACGGCTGCACGGCAACACCACTTCCGGCCGGATCGATCAGGTGACCGCGTGTCCGGGCGACCTTAGGAACGTGGGCCGGGCGCCCGGAAACGGCACGCCGGGGGCTGGATCCGTATTCGCTCCCGCGCATGCACCCATTCGATGCCCTGGGTAGGCCAGGGAGTTGATTACTTCTCGGCACCCTCAAGAGGTTGCAATCGCGATCCGATGATTCGAATGGAAGCCGAACAAACTTCCACTCCATCACTCGATCCGGTTATTGAAGGAGCAGATGTATGCGTCCTGATCTCAGGACCAAGTCCCCGCTGGGACCGCTCGCCCGTCGCCGCGGCTGGGTCTCCGGTGGGGCCGTCGCCTCGCTCGCCCTCGTACTGACGGGCATGGCGGGCCCCGCGGCCGCCGTGTCGCACGACCCTGCCCAGTCCGCGGGTGTGACCCTGGCCGGCCCGCCGACCGAGGAGTGCCCGGACGGTCCGCCGCCCGGCCACCACGACGGCCCGCCGCCCGGTCACCACGACGGCCCGCCCCCGGGCCACCACGACGGTCCGCCGCCCGGCCACCACGACGGCCCGCGCAACGCGGACAGCGTCCGGGCGTACGTCGACGGCGCGATGCGCCAGGCCATGGACAGCGCCGAGCGCGACCAGGCGCTGGGCAACGACTGCGAGGACCACGGCGGGAGGCCCGGCCCCACCGGCCCGACCGGACCGGCAGGACCCCAGGGCCCGACGGGACCGGCGGGAGCCGACGGCGAGCAGGGCCCGGCCGGACCGCAGGGTCCCGCCGGCCCGGCAGGACCCCAGGGCCCGACGGGTCCCGGCGGCGGCGCCACCGGCCCGGCCGGCCCGCAGGGCCCCGCGGGCCCGGCAGGACCCGCCGGCCCCGCTGGACCCGCAGGGCCTGCGGGCCCCCAGGGCGCCACCGGCCCGTGCTCCGACATCGACACGTACAGCCCGTCGAACTCCGAGGACTTCCAGGCGGTGCTCACCGGCGGGAGGGCCTTCGTCGGCAAGGCGAGCGTGCCGGGCGGCACGATCGTCTGGCAGGACCTCACCAACACCACGCCCACCATGACCGACCCCGCGAACGGGTCCGCGGCGACGATGAACGCCTTCCCCCCGAACGTCTGCGCCATCGCCATCGAGGCGCAGGGCAACGACGCGTACGTCAAGGTGGTGACGACGAGCGGTCTGGTGTACCAGACGCACGGCGACATCCAGGGTCAGACCTTCGTCTGGGACGAGGGCTGGACCCAGCAGACGACGCCGACCCCGGCGGTCCTGCGGTCGACGAAGTTCAAGGGTGACCTCGCCGTGGGCGCCCCTAACCGCATCCCGAAGGCTCTGAAGAGCCGCTGACGGGCCGTCACCGGTACGTGGTGCCGGTGACGAAGAGGAACACGCCCGAGGGGCGGTGCGCCCGCTGAGCGCACCGCCCCTTTCCTCGGCCCCTCCTGTCCAGGGGCCGGGCGCCCCTCCTGTCCAGGGGCCGGGCGCCCCTCCTGTCCAGGGGCCGGGGGTCAGGCCGCCACGGTCACCTTCGTGCCGGCCGTGGCCTGCCGCCCCTTCGGCCCGCCCTCCGGCGTGGTCCTCCGTGCCCCCTTGAGGAGGATCACCAGACCGGCGCTCACCACCGTGCCCGCCACGATCGCGAGCAGGTAGAGCAGCGGGTTGCCGATCAGCGGGGTCACGAAGAGGCCGCCGTGCGGGGCCCGCAGGGTGCATTCGAAGGCCATCGACAGGGCGCCGGTGACGGCGCCGCCCGCCATCGCCGCCGGGATGACCCGCAGCGGGTCGGCGGCGGCGAACGGGATCGCGCCCTCGGAGATGAACGAGGCCCCGAGGACCCAGGCCGCCTTGCCGTTCTCGCGTTCGGCCCGGGTGAAGAGCCGGCCCCGCACGGTCGTGGCCAGGGCCATCGCGAGCGGCGGCACCATGCCGGCGGCCATCACGGCGGCCATGACCTTCAGGGAGCCCTCGTTCGGGGTGGCGAGGCCGCCGACGGCGAAGGCGTACGCGACCTTGTTGACCGGGCCGCCGAGGTCGAAGCACATCATCAGGCCGAGGATGACGCCGAGGATGACGGCGTTGGCGCCGGAGAGCCCGGACAGCCAGTCGGTCAGCGCCTGCTGGAGCGAGGCGATGGGCTTGCCGACGACGAGGAACATCAGGAACCCGACGACGATCGAGGACACCAGCGGGATCACGACCACCGGCATGATGCCCCTGAGGACCGGGGGGATCCGCACCCTCTGGACGGCGAGGACGGTGGCGCCCGCGAGCAGACCGGCGACGAGGCCGCCGAGGAAGCCGGCGTTGACGGTGAGCGCGATGGCGCCGCCGACGAAACCGGGGACGAGACCGGGGCGGTCGGCCATCCCGTACGAGATGTACCCGGCGAGGACGGGTACGAGGAAGCTGAACGCGAGCCCGCCGATCTGGAACATCAGGGCGGCCCAACTGTCGGCCTGGCCCCAGGCGAAGTGCTCCGTGACGGACGGGGCCTTGTCGATGTCCCAGCCGCCGATGGCGAAGCCGAGCGCGATGAGGAGGCCGCCGGCGGCGACGAAGGGAACCATGTAGCTCACCCCGGACATGAGCCACGTACGGAGCTTGGTGCCGTAGCCCTCGTTCGGCTCGCCCACACTCTCGACGGGGGTGGGCCCGGCGGTGGAGACGTCGGAGGTCTCACCGCGCTCGGCCCTGTCCCGGACCTCGGCGATCAGTTCGGCGGGGCGGTTGATGCCGGCCTTGACGCCGACGTCGACGGTCGGCTTCCCGGCGAACCGTTCCTTCTCCCGTACGGGCACGTCATGGGCGAAGATCACGCCGTCGGCGGCGGCGACGACGGCCGGGTCGAGCCGGGTGAACCCGGCGGAGCCCTGCGTCTCGACGACCACCTCGACACCGGCGGCCAGGCCGGCCTTCTCCAGGGACTCGGCGGCCATGTAGGTGTGGGCGATGCCGGTGGGGCAGGAGGTGACGGCGACGATCCGGAACGGGACCGGCCCCTCGACCGGGTCGGGCGCGGCCTCCCGCTGCTCCTCCTCGGGTTCCTCCCCCTCGGGTTCCTCCCCCGCTGATTCCTCCCCCGCGATGAGCGCCGCTGCCGCTCGCGGTGACGTGGCGGATCGCAGGGACGAGGTGAACTGCTCGTCCATCAGGTGGCGGGCCAGGGCGGAGAGGATGGTCAGGTGGGCGTCGTCCGCGCCCGCCGGGGCGGCGATCAGGAAGATCAGGTCCGCCGGGCCGTCCGGGGCGCCGAAGTCGACGCCGGCGGTCGAGCGGCCGAAGGCGAGGGTCGGTTCGGTGACGTGGGCGCTGCGGCAGTGCGGGATGCCGATGCCGCCGTCGAGGCCGGTCGGCATCTGGGCCTCGCGGGCCGCGACGTCCGCGAGGAAGCCGTCCAGGTCGGTCACCCGCCCGAGGGCGGCCATGCGCTCGGCGAGGAGGCGGGCCGCAGCTTCCTTGGTGTCGGCGGACAGGTCGAGGTCGACCAGGTCCGCGGTGATCATCCTGCTCATCGCGGGCTCCCTTGCTCGCTGAGTACTCGGTCGAGGGGTACGTCGGGGGTCACCGTGACCGCCGTCGGGTCCAGGTCGTCCGGCGTGGGCATCTCGCTGCCCGGCAGCTGGACGGCGGCGGCGCCGTGGGCGACGGCCGCGGCCAGGGCGTCGGGGCCCTCGCCGCCCGCCGCGAGGAAGCCGGCGAGGGAGGCGTCGCCCGCGCCGACGTTGGAGCGGACGGCGTCGACGGGCGCCGAGCCGAACCAGACGCCGGCCGCCGAGACGAGGAGCTGGCCGTCGGCGCCGAGGCTGGCGAGGACGGCGCCCGCGCCGAGTCCGCGCAGTTCCTCCGCCGCCTCGGCCGCGTCACCGACGGTGAAGAGGGGGCGGCCCACGGCCTCCGCGAGCTCGTCGGCGTTGGGCTTGACGACGTCCGGCCGGGCGGTGAGCGCCGCGAGCAGGGACGGTCCCGAGGTGTCGAGCGCGATCCGGGCCCCGGCGCCATGGGCGCGGGTGACGAGGCGGGCGTACCACTCGGGGGTGAGGCCGCGCGGGAGGCTGCCGCAGCAGGCGATCCAGTCGGCGGCGGGCGAGTACGCGCCGACGGTGGCCAGCAGGGTCTCCGACTCCTCCGCCGTCAGCTCCGGGCCCGGCGCGTTGACCTTGGTGAGGGTCCCGTCGGGCTCGGCGAGCGCGATGTTGGAGCGGGTGTGTCCGGTGACGGGGACCGGGGCGACCTCGATGCCCTGTCCCGCGAGGAGTTGGGCGACGAGCGCGCCGGGGGCCCCGCCGAGCGGGACGACGGCGACGGTGCAGTGCCCGGCGGCGGCGACGGCGCGGGAGACGTTGACGCCCTTGCCGCCGGGGTCGACGCGTTCGGCGCCTGCGCGCAGCACCTCGCCGCGGTCCAGGGCCGGGATCTCGTACGTCCGGTCCAGGGAGGGGTTGGGGGTGACGGTGAGGATCATGCGCGGACGACTTCCGTTCCCGCCGCCTCGATGGCGGCGGCGTCCTCGGGGCTGAGGCCGCTGTCGGTGATGAGCAGGTCGACGTCGGTCAGGTCGCCGAAGCGTGCGAAGTGCTCCTGGCCGTGTTTGGCCGAGTCGGCGAGGAGCACGACCCGGCGGGCGGCGGCGACGACGGCCCGTTTGACGGCGGCCTCGGCGAGGTCGGGGGTGGTGAGTCCGTGCTCGGGCGAGAAGCCGTTGGCGCCGAGGAAGGCGACGTCGGCGCGGATCTCGCCGTACGCCCTGAGCGCCCAGGCGTCGACGGCGGCGCGGGTGCGGTGGCGTACGCGGCCGCCGACGAGGTGGAGGTCGATGCCGGGGTGGTCGGCGAGGCGGGCGGCGGCGGGGAGGGCGTGGGTGACGACGGTCAGCGCGCGGTCGAGGGGGAACTCGGCGGCGAGGCGGGCGACGGTCGAGCCGGCGTCCAGGACGACGCTGCCCTCCTCGGGCAGTTCGGCGAGGGCGGCGCGGGCGATCCGGTCCTTCTCGTCGGCGGCGGTGGACTCGCGTTCGGCGAGGTCGGGTTCGAAGTCGAGCGATCCGGCGGGGATGGCGCCGCCGTGCACGCGGCGGACGAGTCCGGCCCGGTCGAGGGCCTTGAGGTCGCGCCGTACGGTCTCGGCGGTGACCTGGAACTCCTCGGCGAGGGAGAGGACGTCGACGCGTCCGCCCTCGCGGGCGAGCCGCAGGATCTGCTGCTGACGCTCGGGTGCGTACATGGTTTACGTCCGTTTCGATGCCCGAACCTGTGGTTTCAGCGTCAGACTACGGCCGAGGTTCCGCAAAGTAAACGGACTCGGGCATCCATTCGGGCATGAACAGACATCGATCAGGTCCGGGCATGCCGAGGGGCCCTGGTCCCGGGACGATTCCCGGGACCCAGGGCCCCTCGGTGGCACGACCGGCGGCTCAGTGCGTGAGCGCCGGCTCCTTCTCGACCGTCACGCCGGTGTCACCCTCCTCGTCGCCGCCGCCCTCCAGGTGCTGCTTCGGCTTCGACGGAAGCGCGAACATCACCAGGAAGATCACGGCGAGGACGCCCGCGACCCAGCCCATCGCGTTCTGGAAGGCGTCCGTGAACGCCGCGCTCGCCTCGGCGGGGGACGTCGGAGCGGGCCGGTCGTCGATCACGCCGAAGAAGACCACCGACACCAGGCCGAGCCCGAGCGCGTTGCCCATCTGGCCCGTCGTGTTGATCAGGCCCGAGGCCGAACCCGCGTGCTCCTTCGGCACGTCCGAGAGGACCGCGTCCGTCAGCGGCGCCACGATCAGGCCCATGCCGAGACCCATGACCACGAGCGGCGGGATCATCTGCCAGGACGCGATCCCGGTCCCGTAACGCCCGGCCTCGAAAAGGTAGAGCAGGACGCCCGCGACCATCGTCAGGGCGCCCGCCTGGAGCACCTTCCGGCCGAAGCGCGGCACCAGCTTCTGCACCGAGATCCCGGCCGCCACCGACACGGCGATCGAGAACGGCACCCCCGTCAGACCGGCCTTCAGCGCGCTCCAACCGAGCCCGACCTGCATGTACAGCGTCCACACCAGGAAGAAGATGCCCATCACGACACCGAAGGTCAGCTGCACGGCGATACCGGCGGCGAAGCTCTTCACCTTGAACAGCGACAGCTCGACGAGCGGCGAACCGTCCTTCTTCGTCTTGTACTTCTCGTACGCGACGAGGGCGCCGAAGACGACCACGCTGCCGGCCATCATCAGGTGGCCCCACAGCGGCCAGTCCAGCTCACGGCCGCGCGTCAGCGGGTAGATCAGCATCAGGAGCGCGCCCGTCACCAGGAGCACACCGACCATGTCGAGCCGCAGCGCCTTCGGCGCCTTCGACTCGGTGATGAACTTCCGGCCGAGGAGCAGGCCCGCGATGCCGACCGGCAGGTTGATGAGGAAGATCGGCCGCCACTCGAGGCCCGCGATGTTCCACTGCGTGAGCAGCGCGCCGAGCAGCGGTCCCGAGACCGCGCCGAGGCCGATGATCGCGCCGAAGAGGCCGAAGACCTTGCCGCGCTCGTGCGCGGGGAACGTGACGTGGATGATCGACAGGACCTGCGGCACCATCATCGCCGCGGCCGCGCCCTGGAGGAGCCGGGAGGCGACCAGCATCTCCGGGTTCACCGCGAAGCCGCAGAGCGCGGAGGCGACGGTGAAGCCCGCCGTGCCGAGGAGGAAGAGGCGCTTGCGGCCGTAGATGTCACCGAGCCGGCCGCCGGTGATCAGGCCCGCCGCGAAGGCGAGGGCGTACCCGGCGGTGATCCACTGGATGGCCCCGAAGTCGGCGCCGAGGTCCCGCTCGATGCTGGGGATCGCGATGTTGACGATCGTGGCGTCGACCAGGTCCATGAAGGCGGCGGTCATGACGATGGCGAGGGCGATCCAGCGCCGCTTGCCGTTCGCTTCGGTGGGGGCCGCGTCCGTGACGGCGTCGTGTGAACTCATACGAAGAAAGATAGAAGTCATCTAGGTCAGCTCGTGTCCTAGATCGGCCTCATCCTGGAAGACATGACGGACACTCCGGCACGACTCCTGAATCTGCTCTCGCTCCTCCAGACCCCGCGCGAGTGGCCCGGAAGCGAACTCGCCGACCGGCTCTCGGTCTCCCCGCGCACCATCCGCCGGGACATCGACCGGCTCCGGGACCTCGGCTACCCCGTCGAGGCGACGCTCGGCGCGGTCGGCGGATACCGGCTCGTCGCCGGTACGGCCATGCCGCCGCTGCTCCTCGACGACGAGGAGGCCGTCGCCATCGCGGTCGGCCTGCGGGCCGGGGCCGGGCACGCCATCGAGGGCGTGGAAGAAGCGTCCGTACGGGCCCTGGCGAAGCTGGAGCAGGTGCTGCCGGCGCGTCTCAGGCACCGGGTCTCCACCCTCCAGAACGCCACGATCCCGCTGACGCGCGGCGACGGAGCCACGGTCGCCCCGGCCACGCTCACCGCTCTCGCGGGCACGGTCACCGGCCGGGAGAAGCTGCGCTTCGGCTACCGGGCGGGCGACGGCGCCGAGACGAAACGCCTGGTCGAGCCCTACCGGCTGGTCTCCACCGGGCACCGCTGGTACCTCGTGGCGTACGACCTCGGGCGCGAGGACTGGCGCACCTTCCGGGTCGACCGGGTGAGCGAGCCGCTCGCCACCGGGGCCCGCTTCACCCCGCGCGAGCTGCCTGCGGGCGACGCGGCGCAGCTCCTGCTCCGCTCCATGTCCCGCGCCCAGGCCGAACTCGACCTGGACGTCAGCTTCGAGGCCCCCGCCGACTTCGTCACCGCGCGCCTCCCCTCCCACCTGGTCCCCACGGCGACGGGCCCGACCACCTGCCGCCTCCACGCGCGCGTGACGGACTCGGTCGAGTGGCTGGCCCTCCGCCTCGCCCTGGTGGACGCCCCCTTCACGATCCACGGTCCCGCCCCCCTCCACGACTACGTGGAGGACCTGGCGAGCCGCCTTTCGGCGTCGACGCGGCGGTAGGGACGACGTCCGGGGTCCGGGTCCGCCGCCGAGCGGGCCCGTCAGGCCACCGCCCCTCAGGCCACCGCGTCGAAGCCGGTGTCGCGGGCCATCTTCTTGAGTTCGAGCAGCGCGTGCTTCTCGATCTGGCGGATCCGCTCCCTCGTCAGGCCGTGCTGCTTGCCGACCTCCGTCAGCGTCCGCTCGCGGCCGTCCTCGATGCCGTACCGCATGCGGATGATCGACGCCGTCCGGTGGTCGAGCTTGTCGATGAGGTCGTCGAGCTCCTCGCTGCGCAGCAGCGTGAGCACCGACTGCTCCGGGGAGATCGCCGAGGTGTCCTCGAGGAGGTCGCCGAACTGCGTCTCGCCCTCGTCGTCCACCGACATGTTCAGCGAGACCGGGTCACGCGCCCAGTCCAGGACGTCGACGACCCTCGCGGGCGTCGAGCCGAGCTCCGTGGCGATCTCCGCGGGCTCGGGCTCCCGCCCGTTCTCCCGGTTGAACTCGCGCTGCACCCGCCGGATCCGGCCGAGCTCCTCCACGAGGTGGACGGGGAGCCGGATCGTGCGGGACTGGTCCGCGATGGACCGGGTGATGGCCTGGCGGATCCACCAGGTCGCGTACGTGGAGAACTTGAAGCCCTTCGCGTAGTCGAACTTCTCGACCGCGCGCACCAGGCCCGCGTTCCCCTCTTGGATCAGGTCGAGCAGCGGCAGTCCGCTGCGCGGGTAGCGCCGGGCGACGGCCACGACGAGCCGCAGGTTGGACTTGATGAAGAGGTCCTTGGCACGCTCGCCCTCGGCGACCAGCGCTTCGAGCTCCTCGGGGGACGCGCCGCCCGCCTCGCTCTCCACCTGTCCGTCGATGACCTGCTGGGCGTACACACCCGCCTCGATCGTCTGGGAGAGCTCGACCTCCTTGGCGGCGTCGAGCAGGGGCGTGCGCGCGATCTCGTCGAGGTACATGCCGACCAGGTCGCGGTCGGCGATCTCCCCGCCCACGGCGCGAACGCTGCTTGCCCGTGCGGCCCCGCTCGTGGCGGAGGTCTGACGACGGGCGACGGCACGGGTTGCCATGCGTGCTCCCTTGCTGAGTAGGTCGCGACACCTTTACGGGTGCCCTGCATCCGACGGAAACAACGACTGGAATCAGGACAGAATTCCCACCGGGCACATGGATTTTCGCGATCATGCAGTATCCTGCGCGGCCGCCGCCCCCGCGGGCATGGCTCCGACACCCACGGAGGCGCAGGTCAGACCGGGCACGGAGGGTGATCCGGCGCCGCTCGCGGGGTACCCGACCACACTGTCGGTGAGACCGCGATCACATGCGGCGCCGTCTTTCCAGACGCCCGGACGGAGCAGACGGTTGCCTGAAGTGCGCATACCCCGTAGGGCGCTCGCGAGGCTCGGTCGCCCGGCCCGGTCGTCCTCGGCCTCCCGGACTAGGTCCCGCGCCCGTTCCGCCCCACCCCTCCCCCGCCCTAGCGTCCTCGCCATGAGCGACACCACCGGCACCCCCGGCACCCTCGGCGACCCCACCGGCACCACCACCCCCCTCGGCGACACCACCGGCATCCTCGACGAAGCCCTCGAACGCCTCCACGCCACCGGCCCCGAGCGGCTCGGCCGGCTCACCAACCACGCCCCGATGGCCGTCGAGGCCCTGGTCCACCGCGGCCAGGCCCCGGCCGTGCACCGCTGGCTGGACCGCTACGCGCACAAGCTGGAGGAGCCGCCGCCCCCGTCGCGCCCCGTCACGGCCGCCGACTGGCGCGAGGCGCTCGGTGACCCGGCCCGGGCCACCGACTGGACCGCGTTCTTCACCCGAGAGCTCGACGGGCGCCCCTGGCGGGAGGTCCTCGCCGAGTGGTGGCCCCGGCTGCTGCCCGGGATCGCGGGGGGCGCGACGCATCCCGCGATCCGTACCGGTCATGCCGTACGGACCCTCCTGACGTCCCCGGAGACGGCTCCGCGCCGCGCCGAACTCGCGCACGCCCTCGGCTACTGGGCGGCCCGCCACCTGCCGCTTCCCGCGCTCACCCCGCTGGCCGCGGCGCCGACGGCGGCGGCCGCCCTGGAAGCCGTACCGCCGATCCCCGAGCAGGACGGCCCGATGCTGGGACGGCTCGGCCGGCTGACGGCGTTCCCCGTGTGGGGCACGGCACCGGACCCGGACACCGCGAGGGCGCGGCTCGTGGAGCTGGTGACGGCGGCGACGCACCGGTACGCGACGCACGGCCACGGCGAGCCGATCATGCTGGTGCACGCGGCGACCGCGCCGAACGCGGTCCTGCGCGCCCTGCCCGCGCTCCCCCGCGAGCTGTGGGCGCCGAGCCTGGCGGCGGCGTGGACGGCGGCGGCCGCGGTGACCGCCGCGTACACCCCGGCGGAGGCGGAGCCGTACACGAAGACCGACCTCACCCCGCAGGAGGTCTTCGAGCGGGCGGCGGCGCACGGCGACGACCACACGATCAAGTTCACCGACACGGCACTCGACGTGGGCGACCCCCTGGCGCTCGCCGCGGCGGTCCGCTCGGTGGAGCTGAACCCGCCGGTGTTCTGACGACGCTGTCGCCCTTACCCGAACTGCACCGACCGCTTCGCAAGCCCCATCCAGAACCCGTCGATCACCGACCGCTCCGCGTCGAGGTCGCCGGCCGCGTCCGCGGCGCCCATGGTGACGAAGAGGGGGGCGAAGTGCTCGGTACGCGGATGGGCGAGGCGTCCGGCGGGCGACTTGTGCGCGAAGCCGAGCAGGGCGTCGACGTCCCGCGCGGCGAGGGCCTCGTGGCCCCAGGCGTCGAACTCGGCGGACCAGCCCGGCACCCCGCCGCCGGTGTGGCGGAGGGCGGCGAGGTTGTGGGTGAAGAAGCCGCTGCCCACGATCAGGACGCCCTCGTCGCGCAGCGGGGCGAGCCTGCGCCCGATGTCCATGAGCCGGCGCGGGTCGAGGGTGGGCATGGAGATCTGGAGTACGGGGATGTCGGCGCCCGGGAACATCTCGACGAGCGGCACGTAGGCGCCGTGGTCGAGGCCCCGGTCGGGGATGTCCTGCACGGGCGTGCCAGGCGTCCGGAGCAGCTTGCGGACCGCCTCGGCGAGGGCGGGCGCGCCGGGAGCCTCGTACCGGACCTGGTAGTAGTGCTCGGGGAAGCCCCAGAAGTCGTACACGAGGGGGATGGTCTCGGTGGAGCCGAGCGCGAGCGGGGCCTCCTCCCAGTGGGCGGAGACCATGAGGATGGCCGCGGGGCGCGGGAGGTCTGCGGCCCACGCGGCGAGTTGGCCGGGCCAGACCGGGTCGTCGGCGAGCGGCGGGGCGCCGTGGGAGAGGTAGAGGGCGGGCATCCGTACCAGCGTGGTGTCCATGGCGACGGCCTCCGGCTTCCGACGTGGTTATTGAAACTTCAAGCTCACTCACTCCGCAGCATAAGCCGACATAGTTCAACTTTCAAGAATGAGTCGTACGATGGGAACCATGGGAGACATGACCGAACCCCGCTGGCTCAGCGACGAGGAGCAGCACGTCTGGCGCGCATACCTGCACGCCACCACGCTCCTCGAGGACCACCTCGACCGCCAGTTGCAGCGCGACGCGGGAATGCCGCACATCTACTACGGACTGCTCGTCCAGCTCTCCCAGGCACCCCGCCGCCGCCTCCGGATGACGGAGCTGGCGAAGAGCGCCAAGATCACCCGCTCCCGGCTCTCCCACGCGATCGCCCGCCTGGAGAAGAACGGCTGGGTACGGCGAGAGGACTGCCCCTCCGACAAACGCGGCCAGTTCGCCGCGCTGACCGAGGAGGGGATGGACGTCCTGCGCCGGACCGCGCCGGGCCATGTGGCGGCCGTACGCCAGGCCCTCTTCGACCGGCTCTCCGCCGAGCAGGTGGAGCAACTGGGCGCGATCATGCGGGTCATGGCGGAAGGCCTCGAACCCCAGGGCCCGGACGCGGGCCCGGACGCGGACCTGCCCTGGCTCCGCTGAGCACGCGGCTCGCGGAACCAGGGCAGGGGGAGACCCGCGGTGTTACGGGGTCAGTGGACGACGACCGACACGACGGGCACCTTCAGCACCCGTCCCGTCAGTGCATGACGACCGGCACCTTCAGCACCCGTCAGTGCATGACGACCGGCACCTTCAGCACCCGTCAGTGCATGACGACCGGCACCTTCAGCTCGTCCTCCGCGCCCTCGCCGCCCTCGCCGGAGCCCGAACCGGCGAGGGCCCCGGTGTCCGGCTTCCCGGTGTTGATCAGGACGAAGGCGATCGCGGCCGAGACGACCAGGATGCCGACGGCCCACCAGATGGCCGCGGTGTAGCCCTCGACCATGCCCTGGAGCTGGAGCAGCTTCTGCCCGGCCGGGGTGGTCGCGCCCGCCGCGTTGTCGGTCAGGTAGGCGGTGGTCGCCGAGGCGGCGATCGTGTTCAGGAGGGCCGTACCGATGGCGCCGCCGACCTGCTGCGAGGTGTTGACCATCGCGGAGGCCACGCCGGCGTCCCGCGGGTCCACGCCGAGCGTCGCGAGCGACATGGCCGGCATGAACGCCGTACCCATGCCAAGGCCGAGCAGCAGCTGCGCGGGCAGGATCAGACCGGCGTACGAGGTGCCGACCTCCAGCTGCGTGAGGAGCAGCATGCCGACGGCGGCAGTCAGGAAGCCGGGGGCCATGAGCAGCCGCGGCGGCACCCGGGTCATCAGGCGCGTACCGATCTGGGTCGAGCCGACGATCATGCCCACGATCATGGGCAGGAACGCGAAGCCCGTCATGACGGGCGAGTAGTCCTTCACGATCTGGAGGTAGTACGTCAGGAAGAGGAAGAGACCGAACATCGAGATGACGGCGAGACCCAGCGACAGGTAGACACCGCCGCGGTTGCGGTCGGTCAGGACGCGCAGCGGCAGCAGCGGGGCCTTGACCCGCGACTCGACGAGGACGAAGACGCCGAGCAGCACCACGGAGCTCACGAACATGCCGATCGTGCCGGCGTCGCTCCAGCCCTCGGACTCGGCGCGGGTGAAGCCGTAGACGAGCGCGACCAGACCCAGGGTGGACAGGATCACGCCGGGGATGTCGAGCGTGGAGCGGTTGCGGCCGCCCGCCGGCTCGCGGATCACGAGGTACGCGCCGACGGCGGCGACGATCGCGAACGGGATGTTGACGAAGAAGGTCCAGCGCCAGTTCAGGTACTCGGTGAGGAAACCGCCGAGGATCAGGCCCACGGCGCCGCCACCACCGGCGATCGCGCCGTAGATGCCGAAGGCCTTGGCGCGCTCCTTGGCGTCGGTGAAGGTCACGGCGAGCAGCGAGAGCGCGGCGGGCGCGAGGAGCGCGCCGAACGCGCCCTGGAGCGCGCGGGCACCGAGCATCGTCGCCTCGCCGGTCGCGGCCCCGCCGAGGGCGGAGGCGGCGGCGAAGCCGATCAGACCGACGACGAAGGTGCGCTTACGGCCCCACAGGTCGGCTATGCGGCCACCGAAGAGGAGCAGACCGCCGAAGGCGAGGGCGTAGGCGGTGATGACCCACTGCCGGTTGCCGTCCGAGATGCCGAGGTCCTGCTGCGCGGAGGGCAGGGCGATGTTCACGATCGTCGCGTCGAGGACGACCATCAGCTGGGCGAGGGCGATGAAGACGAGCGCTTTCCAGCGGCCCGGGTCGGCGTGGGTCACGGTGTGGTCGGGGACTTTCGGCATGGGGGTAGCCACCTCTTGGCGCGTACTGGTGAAAAAGGGCGTAAAGGGAGTGCGGGAGGAAGTGCGGGGAGTGCGGGTCAGGTAAGCAGGCGCGGGTGAGCGCCCACGCACGTCGTCACGACGTCACGGCGTCACGGCGTCATGACGTCCGCGAAGGGCAGGAGTCGCGTCTCAGGTCCTCCAGGGTGGCGGCCGTGCCGGGCAGCTCGGAGCGCGCGGGCGCTTCCAGGCCGTCGAGGAACAGCTGCAGATGACGGTGGACGAACTGCTCGAAGTTGGTTCCGCAGGCCGTACCCGGCAGCGGGCGGGTCAGCTGGGACACCGCCACCATCAGGTCCCCGACGCCGACGTCGGGGCGGAGCCGGCCCGCCCGCTGGGCGCGGTCGACGAGCGCCGTGACGGCTTCCTCCACGCGTTCCCGTTCGACGGTCAGATCGGGGTGGTCCTTGTCGAAGGCCCCGTCGAGCATCGGGCACAGGGCTCCGATGCGCTCGTCGGCGGCGGCGTGGGTGAAGCGCCGGAGGGCGGCGAAGGTGTCACCCTCCTCCTCGGCGGCCCGTACGGCGATCTCGGTGACGCGGCCCATGATCGAGAGGACGACCTCGTGGACGAGGTCGGGGCGCTCGGGGAAGTTCCGGTAGAGCGTGGCGTTCCCGACGCCGGCCCGGCGCGCGATCTCGTCGTACGGCACCTGGGGGCCGAACTCGACGAACATCTCGCGCGCCGCCGTGACGATCCGCTCGCGGTTGCGCAGGGCGTCGGCGCGCGGGCGGGGTACGCGGCGGGCGGGCGGGGTGTCGGTGATAGCGGTACCGGTACCGGTCACGCCACAGCCTCCTCACAGTCGTCACTGGGGTCATCCGGGGAACGAGTCCCCACTTCTTTCGACACAGGCGTAAACGGGGACGCGCTCCCCGGTTATTTCCCCGCACGCATGTGACCCGCGTCACAGGCGCACTGTCCGGGCGGGATACCCACGATCGGGCCACCCGGCGCGCGCGTCCGCACCGCTCGTCACAGGCTGATCGCACAGCGCGGCCCCCGCGAGACCGGAGAGGGACCGTGCCGCCGACCTGCCCCCACCGGAGAGGCGTCCGTATGCAGCACCCCCGCCGACGGATACGCAGACCCGTCGCCCTGGCCGCGACCACGGCGCTCTCCCTCGCGCTGCTCGCCTCCGCGAGCACCACCCTCCCCGGACCCGCCCCCGCCTCGGCAGGACCCGTGGCCACCGCGCCCGACGCCGCCCAGCTGGGGCCGTGCCGCATCGCCACCACGATGGGCGTGCAGATGTCGGAGGGGCTACCCACGGCCCCCGGGTACGTACGCTCCACGGGCCAGGTCAGGGCCCTCAACCTGATGATCGACTTCCCCGACGTCACCGGGGACGGCACGGCGATGGGCCGCTTCCGCGAGTTCTTCCCGCAGACCACCGACTGGTTCCGCACCAGCTCGTACGGGCGCCTCACGTACGAGGCGGAGGCCCCGATACCCGACTGGCTGCGGATGCCCAGGGCGTTCTCCGCGTACGGGATCGAGCGCGGCTCACCGTACGAACCGGGCTACCGCTCCCTCGTCGAGGACATCGTGAAGGCCGCCGACCCGAAGGTGGACTTCAGCGCGTACGACCTGGTCAACATCCTGATCACACCGAACGCCGGGCCCTCCGCCCTCGACACCGTCCTGTCCGTGACGTTCTCCGGCAACGACGACGCCCCCTACGCCGACGGCGTACCACTCGCCAACACGTCCTTCGTCTACAGCCGCCAGGACGACGGCTCCGGCAGCTTCGCCGAGACCGGCTACCGCGTCCTGCCGCACGAGAACGGCCACGTCTTCGGCCTGCCCGACCTCTACACCGCGGACGGCGGCGGGACCGTCGGGCACTGGGACATCATGTCCGAGGACTGGGGGGCCAACAACGACCTCCTCGGCTGGCACAAGTGGAAGCTGGGCTGGCTCGACAACGAGCAGGTCGGCTGCGCCTCCCGCATCGGCACCGTCGACGTCGCCCTCACCCCGCTCGCCGTCAAGGGCGGTCCCAAGCTCGCGGTCGTCCCGCTCTCCGACACCTCCGGGTACGCGGTCGAGGTCCGCAGCCAGGACGGCAACGACCAGGCGGTGTGCGAACCGGGCGTCCTCGTCTACCGGGTCGAGTCCGACGTGGACACCGGCCACGGCCCGGTGACCGTCTCGGACAGCGAACGCTCCAGCGGCGGCTGCACCCGGCGCGCCAACGTCCACGCGGAGCTGTCGGACGCCCCGTACCAGCCGGGCGAGACGTTCACGGACCGCGCCAACGGAATCCGGATCCAGGTGCTCGACGAGGACGCGAAGGGCGTCTACCGGGTCCGCATCACCCGGAGTTGAACAGACCGTTCCGCAGTTCCCGCTTGAGGATCTTGCCGGTGGCGTTCCGGGGCAGCTCCGACTGCCGTACGACGATCCGGGCGGGCACCTTGAAGGCGGCGAGGCGGGCGGCCACGTGAGCGCGGAGCCACTGGAGGTCGGGGTCGGGATCGGCCCCCGGCCCCGCACCGGCCCCCGCCCCCGCCCGCAACCGCACGACGGCCACGACCTCCTCCCCCAACAGGGCATGGGGGACGCCGAGTACGGCGGCGTCGACGACGTCCGGGTGCTCCTGCAGAACGGCCTCGACCTCGACGCAGTACACGTTCTCGCCGCCGCGGATCACCATGTCGGTGAGCCGGTCGACGATGCTGACCCGCCCGTCCGCGTCGACCCGGGCGAGGTCTCCCGTCCTGAACCAGCCGTCGTCGCCGAAGGCGGCCCGCGTGGCGGCCTCGTCCCGCCAGTACCCCCGGATCAACGACTGCCCGCGCAGCCACAACTCGCCCACGCCGTCGACATCAGGCCGATCGATCCGCACCTCGGTGGCGGGCGAGGGCCGTCCGACGCTCCCCGGGTGGGCGCGGTACTCGGCGCCGACGTTGGACAGGACCCCGCCGCTGGTCTCCGTGAGCCCGTAGCCGTTACGGGGCTCGACGCGCTCCCCGTACCCGGCGCTGATCCCGGCGACGATGCCGGGCGGGGCGGCGGCGCCTCCGGTACTGAGCAGGGTGAGGCTCTCCAGCGGGTCGCCGGTGGCGCGGGCGAGGTCGAGCAGCTGGAGCGCGGTGGTGGGCACGCCCGCGTAGTGGGTGACGCGGTGTTCCCGGATCAGTTCGAGGGCCTGGCCGGCGTCCCACTTCCGCATCATCACCAGCGTGCCGCCGGCGGCCATCACGGCGTAGAAGGAGGTGAAGGCGGCGACGTGGAAGAAGGGGAACGTGGTCAGGGAGACGGGCGCGGGCCCGGCCCCGGGGACGTCCCCGCGCGCGAGGGCGGCCGCGGCGGCGAAGTACCGGGGGTTCATGGCGGCGCCGGCCTGCGCGAGGTGGGTGGCGACGGCGCCCTTGGGGCGGCCGGTGGTGCCGGAGGTGTAGAGGATGGTGGCGTCGTGCTCGGGCAGGACGTCGACGGGCGGCGGCCCGAGGACCGGATCCGTATCAGGGACGTAAGGGACGAACCCCTCCTCGCCCTCGCCCTCGCCACGGAAGACGACCCCGGGCACCCGGTTCCTTCTCGCCCACGCCCGGACGCGCCCGACCCGCTCGCCGTCGACGAGCAGCACACCGGGTGCGCAGTCGTCGAGCGCGTACGCGAACTCGTCCTCGGTCCACCAGGCGTTGAGGGGAACGGCGACGAGCCCGGCGAGCTGCGCGGCCCAGAAGGCGACCTGCCATTCGGGAAGGTTGCGCATGGCGACGACGGCCCGGTCACCGGGCCGCAGGCCGTACTCCCCGACGAGCCGGCGCGCGAGCCCGCAAGCGGCGTCGAAGAACTCCCGATACGTCGTCCGCCCGTCCTCGGACACGAGGAACACCCGGTCCCCGTAGGCCCAGGTCACCTCGACGAACTCCCGCAGGGTGCGGGGCCCGCCGACGTACACCCCGCCCTCGACGGCGAAGGGCGCACCGGTCGCGGTCAGCCGCGCTCGCGCGTCGGACACGACCACGAGGACCTCCCGGGCGCTCGCTCGGCGCTCTCGACTACTCCAGCGCGGCGACGCTATGCGCCGCGATGTCCCCGGTCAACCCCGGCCGCCCACCGGCGGACGCGACCGCTGCCGACGCTGGTGGAGAACCCCGGAGGCGACGGCGGCAACGAAGGCCATCCACAACAGGAAGGCGAGGGCCGGATTGATGTAGCCGGGGACGACGACCTCGTAGTCGGAGCCGTACGACGTCTCGCAGACGAGCCGCAACGGCAGGAAGTCCCCCCGAAGCCCGACGAGCGCGCCTTCCCCTCCGGGCCGCCGCAGCTCGCACGCCTGCCCCTGCTCCTGTCTCTCCGTGACGAAGAGATGAAGGAGCCCCCAGGTATAGAGGGCAACCCCGGAGGCGACCGCGGCCAGGGACAGATCCCGACAGGCCCGGTGCGGGGTGTAGCGCCGAAAATTGTCCGGCGCGAGCCGCGAAACCAGGTACACGATGAGCCCCATCAGGATCGCCGGCCCGACGAACAACAGGATGAGAAGAACACCGGGCTCGTGGCCCTGCCAGGGGTCGGATGCCATGAGGATGAAGCCTGCCACAGGACGGTGGGGCGGCGGGGCTGTACGGCGATACGGCCCCCAGGGGAGCGCGGGCTCAACCCCAGCTCCGGGCGATGGCCTCCTCGACAGCACCGAGGCGACGGTCGACGAGCGCAACCCCTCACCCGCCCACCCCCACCCGCTACACTGACGGCGGCGCACCACTCCACTGGTCCGCCACGCCTTCGTAGCTCAGGGGATAGAGCACCGCTCTCCTAAAGCGGGTGTCGCAGGTTCGAATCCTGCCGGGGGCACAAGGGAAAAGGGCACCTAGCAACGTTGCTAGGTGCCCTTTGACATCTACAGCTGACATCAACGGCAGCGTTCAGGACGACCGGGCCGCCTCTTGAGCAGCCGGTCCATGTGGCTGATCGCCTCACGCTGCGTGTCCTGGACGACGTGCGTGTAAGAGTTTCCCTACTTCATCAAGGCACCCGCCGCGCACGGCGCGGCGCGCGCGGCCCGTCGCCCGGGCCTGCGCTCCTGTCTCCGCCCCGCTCCAGCCCGACCGCCAGCCGCACGCCTGACGGCTCGGGTTGATGGGTGTCGACCCCGGGGTGTAAGAGGTCATCGCGCGAGGTTCAGGCCAAGACGACGCCTCCGGCGGGGGCGCTCAGGCTCCGGGATGGCGGGGGCTCCGTACACGGGTGCCGGCACGTTGAGGGCTGAGGCGGGGAACTCCCATCCCGTCTGCCATCGACCCAGGCGAGCCGAGCAGACACGGCACCGGGCGTCCAGGTCGTTCGTACAGTGGCGCGCTCCACCTGGACGCCCGGCACCGCGCCCGCTCCACGTACGTGTGGGTCGACGGCAGACGGGATGGGAGTGGGGGTAGAAGGGTCCGGAATACCCTCAGCCCAAGTCGTCAAAACTTGCAATCGATCGATCAGGCCCAAATGTGCTGACCAGCATTGTGGCCGGACGCCCTGCTGGGGCATCCAAGGTGCCTGTCACAATCACTCGTCGGCGCTCACCATGATATTGAGCTGCACGCCTATAGGTCGCTAGGTCGAGATCGAAAGCGACCGACCTCTTCTTTCCCTCGACGACCGTATCGAGCGTCACGCGCCCACTATCCTCATTTTGCTTTAGAGACATCCTTCTGATCACTCCGTAAAGGACAATCTCTGACGGTTCATCCGATTCCTTTAGCTCGTCACGAACCTGCGTTAGAACCGAAGCGTTCTCACTGGAGAATACAACGCGTCGTTGCAGGTCGGCGGGAACGGGAGAAGCGGGGGCCCAATTGAAGGCGACATCGAAAATCTCAACTTTGCCCTTCTCGATCACCTCAAGAACCGCGTTGCAAAGTTCAGTGGAAACACCCTCGTCTACGGCATCCAGAATGTCAGACCTGCTGGGTGCGCGACCGCGACGCATAGTGATTTCTGCGAGAGTTTCCAGTGACCGCGAAAGTGTCGCAAGGACGCGCCGATCAAAGTAGGCATCCTCTGACGCCACATCGAGATGCGGAATGCCGTCACTATCGCGAACAGTGGCACCGAAGCGGGCGCTGCTGATGACGGGAAGGATGTACGATCCGGGCCGCGTCTGCCCCAGTCGAAGCCGGCGGGCGTGAGCATGAGCGGCTCTTGGGATCGATCGGCCGTAATAGCCCTGCCTGTGGATAGTCGCAGCCGCGGCAGACACCATCAAATGGTTCGCCGCGTTAAACAGGCCGAGCCCCGATTGAAGCGAGATCGTTCCCTCGTCAATGTCATCATCCTGAGCCCTCAGGTCGGTGACATCGAGGAATTGGCGGGAGATATCCCTCAGAACATCTTCGGGAGGCCTTCGCTCTAGGCGCGCGACTTCGTTCGTCAGAATCTCTACCGTTCGCCGGAAATCATCGGCTTCGATAAAGCGTGGAACCAGCACCGCGCTGCCGATATCGGCGTTTGACTGCCACAGTTCAGCAAGGGAACCCGATCGAGCCCGAACCCAGCCCGAGCGGCTGAGGTAGCTCGCCAGCTCCTCGGGTCCAACGTCGGAGGTAATCACGCGATAGCCTCCCCGCTTGCAGTATCCGTTCCGAAAAGTCTTTCGTGGGCATATTCGAACATCACGTCGAGGCCGGCAGCATTGAGCCCTTGGGCCTGCGGCAGATGTATCCTCTTGGTCACGTCCCCGCTGGCGGGCTCCCCGTCCTGGATTTGGGCATAGAAGCCCGAGCACTTCAGGAGCAGAGAGTCGAGGCCATGCTTCAGCCAAACACTCGCATCACGGGGAACGATTACGACTCCCAGGTAGCCGGGAGCAGTGCGAAAACGGCCACGAAGTTTGTCGTATGTGGGCACGTCGAGGTTGTACGTGAGAGTGGTCTTGTCGGCAAGGTACTGCGGGTCAAAGGTGCACTTCATCTGCACCTCGACAAGCCGGTGATCTCGCTTCAGCGTGACATCCACGCCATCCTTGTCCACGTTCCACGACGCAACAGTGGCGTTCGCGTCGGTGGCAACGGCTAGAACGTAGGCAAGGCTGATCTGCTCCTGTTGCCAGGCGGCAGGGTCCCCCACGAGGCCTCCTCCGTACCGATTGGCCCCAACGCCCTTCAGCCTACCCGTCGTTGCTAGGAGCTTGGCAGGGAGTGCGATAGGTCCGGGTACGACCCGAATGAGGCCTACGCTCATGATGCACACCGCCCCCAAACGTCATACTGCTAAGCCCTCAGATCACGCGGGCTAGGACCCTTGCCTCCGCTATCGCAGTATTACCACCATCGAGTTCAAATATGCGACAAAAGAGACGCTCTGGGCTCAACGCGCCAATGTGACGGGTAATCGTCACGCTCTGTGTCACGAGTTCTCCCCCACTCGCCAGCAGTGGTCGTCAAGCTACGGCACGCCACTGACAACCGCCCGCCCGTGGGTGGGGCGAACGCGAGGATCAGCCTCTCCGAAGGAGGTGCCTCCGGGCTGGGGAAAGCCCCGCATCACACGCGGTCTTGGGAGTCGTGCGCAGAGAAGCCCCGGACTGAGTCCGGGACTTCTCCTTGTTGTTGGGTGCGGGTTGTTCGCTAGCCGATGGCCGCCGCCGGCAGCAGGGGGCCTTCAGTGTCGTTGGCACGGGCATCCGGACCCGGAGCCAGCAGGCGGTGGCCGCGGCTTTCCGCTACGCGCAGCGTGGCCCACAAGGCTCCCGCGAGGTCCGCCGCCAGGGCACTCAGATCTTCCGGGCTGGCCTCCCCGATGCCGAGTACGTCGGGCACGTGGTCCAAGAGTTCTGCCGCCAGACCGAGCTGGATCGCTTCGGTGGAGTCGGCCAGGCGGGACAGGTGGCTGTTGTTGTCGTCGGTGCTCAGGTAGCAGGGCTTCCCATCGGGGCCCGACCACGGCAGGAGGCGCAGCTCGCTGTGGGCTGTCATCCTTCCGTTCCCCTCTCTTCGGTCGTGTGGTGGGTGATGAAGAGTGCGTTGGCGCGGTCGCCAGGGAGGACCAGGAGGGCCGCCTCGACCACGCGGCCGGTGGTGTCGGACGAGACGCGAGTAATCGCGAGGACGGCCAGCGTCGAGCTGATCCGGAGGGTGGAGGCCTCTTCTGAGGCGGGCAGTCGGGCGGTGACCGTTTCTCGGGTTTCGGCCCACCCGGGTTGACGCCACGGCAGTTCGGCCGGCGCCAGGTCTTGCGGAACGTAGATGCGAGCCAGGCTGTGCGGCGACTCCCCCTGGTGAGTGAGGTAGAGGAACTCCGTCAGCGGCGTGCGCGAGGGGACCTTGAGTAGGGGGATCAGGTCTCCGCGTGCTCGGACCTTGGTGGTGCGGATCGTGACGTGGAGATCTGTGTCCGGGGTGAGGCGGCCTCCCGTGTACGTGAGTCTGCGGAGAGGGTGACGGATGAAGTTGCCCTTGCCGTGGATCTTCTCGATCAGGCCCTCGGCTTGGAGGAGGGCGAGGGCGTTGCGGAGGGTTGGGGTGCTGACCTTGTAGTGCGTGGCGAGCTTGGGCTCCGAGAGAAGGCGTTCGCCGGCCTTGAGGTGGCCGGTGGTGATCTGGGTCCGGAGGTCGGCGGCGATGGTGTGGCGGAGGGACGGCACGGGGTCGGTCACGACCTTCTGAGCACTCGTACGGCGATCAGGCGCGTACGGGTGTGCATGGTCAGGAGCTCGCCCGACTCGAAGAGGAGGCGCTTCGCGCCGCCGGGGAGTTGGCGGAGGTCAGCTACTCGGCACGGTTGGCCGCCGATCTGGATGACGTCGCCGCGCTGCACGGTGGCCGTGGTGATCTCGACCGGCGAGGCGAGCGCGCCGCCGGAGGGGAAGCCGTTCACGAGGCCGCCTTCGGTGACGTGGTCGGGGAGTGACAGGGGCAGACGCACGCCTCGTAGATGACGGGGATGTCGATCGGTGCCGTCGCCGGGGAGGAGTGCGCGCACTCGTGGTGGGTGCCGATCCGGCATGCGCTGGACCGGTAGGGCGTGGCCGCCGCGGGGATGCGTGTCATCCGTGGGCCTCCGCCGACGTGAAGCAGGTGTGGGCGAGGTGGTGGTGCGGGATGGGCGTCGAGCGCTGCCGTGTGCGCTGCTCGCTGGCCAGGACGTACGGGCGGACAAGGGCCGTTTCCTCGCCCGGAAGGAAGTCCGTGCGGTCTTGGAGCTGTCGAAGGAGCAGCGTCAGTGCCTCGGACGGGTTGGGGTGGATAAGTGTCGGGCGGGCAGGCTTTAACGCGTCGCGGTGCCGGGGCCGTTGGGAGTACCGCTCCCTGGTGCGCGCGATGGCGCGGCGGATACGGTTGAACATGCTGATCAGCTCCTATCGCTGGAGGCCAGGTCCCCGGACATCGCCCGTCGCGGGGACCGCTTTGTTCACGGCGGCCCAGAGGGTTCGGCCGCCCAGGCTGGTGGCGAGGAGACCGAACCGGTCTGCCTTCGACACGACTTCCAGGACCTCCCGCCACGTCTCGGCGGGGAGGGATTCCGGTACCTCCGCTTCGATCGATGCGTGTCTGGCGTGCTCCTCCACGCGTGTGGTGAGCCCAAGGGCAGATAGCTGGGCAGCGAGGGCCTCCGCGCTTACTTCTGGAGCAGGCACAGGGCAGCCTCCGTCACCGGCGATCACTTTCAGTGAAGCTAGTTAACTAGATTAGAGCTAGTGGACTAGATTTTCCATATGCCTGAGCAGCCGCCCTATCCCCGCATCGCCGACGTACTCCGGCAGCGGATCGCGGAGCACGAGTGGACTCCTGGCGACCGGCTGCCCTCTCGGGCCCAGATCGGCCAGGAGTGCGGGGTGGGCGAGAACGTCGTTCGCCGCGCCCAGGAGCTGTTGATCTCCCAAGGCGTGCTGGAGGGGCGGGCAGGATCCGGGACCTACGTCGCCGCGCCCCGGCAGCGGGTGCGGATGGTTCGGTCCGCGGCGCGCGAGCAGCCCGACAGCTCGCCGTTCCGGGCCGACATGAAGGCCGTGGGGCGGAACGGCGGCTGGGAGAGCCGGACCGATGCGAAGGTGGCCGCGCCGGCGGGAATCGCTGCGCGGCTCGGGATCGGTGAGGGCGAGCTGTGCGTCCGGACCGTGTACGAGTTCCTCGCCGACGGACGGCCCGTGCAGTTGTCCACGAGCTGGGAGCCGTACGACCTCACCGGCGGGACCCTCGTCGTCCTTCCCGAGGGCGGACCGCATGCCGGGGCCGGCGTCGTGAACCGTATGGCCGAGATCGGCGTCACGGTCAGCCATGCCGTCGAGCAGCCCGAACCGCGGCAGGCGACCGCCGAGGAGGCCTCCCTTCTTGGGATCCAGAAAGCCGCGCTCGTAACCCACATCCGGCGGACCTACTACAGCGACGAGGGCCGTCCCGTCGAGACTGCCGACATCATCGTGCCCGCCGCCCACTGCGAGATCGTCTACGAGATCCCGATCAAGCGGTAGCTCGACTCAGTCCCGCAGGTCTGGCCAACCGTCCCGGTTGGAGTAGCTTTCGGAGCAATACCGGGTGGAGCGGTCCCACTCCTCGCCGGTGGCCAGCTCGTACGCCGTGTCCGGCACGTACAGCAGCCATTCGCCGTCGCGCTCGCTTGAGGTGTACGGGACGAACTTCTCGACGTCGAAGAAGACGCTCTCCCAGACGGCCTGACCCGCGGCCACCACAGCGCAGCGCGCGTACAGGAACACGTCGGATGATTGCGGGAACGGGCTGCCGAACCGGGCCGTCAGGTCGACCACCGGCAGAGTGCCGAACTTCTCCTGATCCAGGCGGTAGAGCGCCTCGGCATGCCGTTCCGCGAAGCCGATGATGTCGGAGACGGGACGGCGGCTCAGCTCCTCGGCGAGGCGCTGGCAGCTCTCTTCAGTCGCTTCGCCGTTCAGGGTGGCTATCAGTGCCCAGAAGTCGGCCCATGTCATTCTCACGGGCGCAGGATGTCAGGCCGGTCTGACATCCACGGCTGACATCAACGACGGCGAACGGGGGCGGTCGCACCCGGCTAGCCGCAGCAACCGTCAGCAGCGCCCCTCCCCCGCCCAGGACCCCACAACCGAACTCCTAAAGTGGTTGTCCAACGTGATCACCGCGTCCACACCCGCTGGAACTCCTCAGCCGGGATAGCCTCCAACGGATCCTCTTCAGGGTCGATTGCTTGGTCTGTCAGGCCGCCGTGTTCGTCCTCCAGGTGCTCCCAGCTGTACCGGTGGAGTCGGCCGGCCGAAGTCAGCTCGGCTTGCTTGATGACAATCAACTCGCCGCGGTCGGGTACGGCTTCGATGTACCACAAACCGCCCTCCTCGTCGGTATGGCGGAAGTGGTGCCGCAGGGTGGCGTTCTCATCGAGTGCTTGGAAGTACGCCACGGTCTCTGCTCTGATGCGCTCCAGGTCAACCACGCGACCATCGTGCCAGCGAGCGAGCGCGGGTGGCTCCGTTCTGACATCCACGAGTGACATCAACGGCGCCGGACGCCAGTACTCCTCGTCGGTCCGGCACAACTAGGCCCTGTCCGGCCGATCATGTGGCTATTCCCCGCTCAGGTCGTTGATGTGGTCATGGAGCGGGGTAATCTGAGCGATGCTGAGTGGGAACGGCTACGGCCGTTTCTGCCGGTCAGCAACAGGCGTTGTGGCAGGTGGCGGGATCACCGACAGGTGATCGACGGGATTCTGCACCGGGTGCGCACCGGCGTTCACTGGCGTGACCTGCCCGAGCGCTTCGGGCCGTGGAAGACCGTCTACGAACGTCACCGGAAGTGGTCGGCGGACGGAACGTGGGAGCGTCTGCTCCAGCAGGTCCAGGCCGCGGCCGACGCGGCAGATGAGATCGACTGGGACGTCTCGGTTGACTCCACCATCGTGCGGGCGCATCAGCACGCGGCGGGTGCCCGCAACGACCCGCCGCCCGCCCCCGCATCAAAGGGGGACGCGTCAGAAGAACACCAGCACGAGACACCGTGGCAGAGCCTCGTCGCCCGCCTGGTGGAGGTGGTGCTGAAGGCGAGGGCTTGGGCCGCTCGCGCGGCGGGTTCACCACCAAGCTTCACCTGAGCGCGGACGGCCGCTGCCGCCCGCTGTCCCTGATCGTCACACCAGGACAGCGGGCGGACTGCACCCAGTTCAAGCCGGTCCTGGAGAAGATCCGCGTCCCCAAACCCGGACCCGGCAGGCCCCGGAACAAGCCCGACAGCGTCGCCGCGGACAGGGCCTATAGCAACGGGCCGTGCCGTGACTACCTGCGGCGCCGCGGCATCCGGCACACGATCCCGGAGAAGACCGACAGCCAGGCCGCCCGCCTGCGCAAAGGCTTACGCGGCGGACGGCCACCAGGCTTCGATGAAGAGCGGTACAAGAAACGGAACACTGTGGAACGGGCCATCAACCGGCTGAAGCAGCACAGGGCCGTGGCTACCCGCTATGACAAGCGCGGCTACGTCTACCTCGGCACCACAACCGTCGCAGCTCTCACTATCTGGCTCCGCGCATGATCGGCCGGAGTCAAACGGCGACCCGCTCAGTGGCTGTTCAGAGTGAGGGGAGGCCGTGCTCGTAGCCCTCGACCTCGTAGTGCTTGAGCATGTGCGACACCCGCTCCCTGACTGGCCCTCGCAGGTAGGGGATGGCATTCTCCAAATACGGCCTTGCCTCAAGGAGGCACTCCAGTATCTGAAAATAGATGGCGCCGCGCCGACTCTCTCCGGCGCCAGCGTAGATGTCCTCCACGAAACCGAAACATCGTCGCAGTAGATCGCTGTCGGGTTCCGCATGCTCCAGGGCCGGCAGGAGAACCGGCCTCGTCAGGAGGCCGATCAGGTTCGCCCACAGATCCAGCTCTGTATCGACTGTCGGCGGTGCCTCATCCTGCCCGAGCTCGTACTTCTCCTCGACCAGATACCTGGTCTCGGGAATGCGCTCGACCAGGAGAGTCAGGACATCGTCGTCAGTGATCACAGCATCGCCTATCCCCGTCACGCGACAACAGTAGGGCATCCGTGCAGCCGCCCTGGATCTACCTCCGCACGTGATCGGCCGGACAGCTCCTAGTGCGGCCGGGCGGTATCCCAGCAGAACCAGGGAGCGATCGAACTCCTAAAGCGGGTGTCGCAGGTTCGAATCCTGCCGGGGGCACAGGAGTGTTGTTGAGTGAGGGTCCTTTCGCTGTGGCGGGAGGGCCCTTGTTCTGTGTTCGGGGTTGCTTGTCGGGGGTGGGGGGTGGCGGTAGTTTCGGGGGGTGATCGCTTCATGAGTTCGCTGCCGTTCGTCGACGAGCACGTCGTCGTCGTGGAGGTCGGGGTCGAGGAGTTGTGGCAGCGGCTTCTCGTGCGGGTGGAGCGGGCGCTCTCGCGGGGTGGTGGGGCGTGGTACGCGCGGCTTGTGGGGGCTGAGCCTCTTCGGGTGGGTGGGCCTCGGCCGCTTGCCGTCGGGTCCGCGTTTCCCGGGTTCCGGGTCGCCCGGGTCGTGCCGGGGAAGGAGCTCGCCCTGGAGGGCGGGCATCGGTTCTCCGCCGCTTACAGCCTCGTCTTCCGGATCGACGAGCTGGCGGACGGGCGCTGCCGGTTGCGGGCCGAGACCCGGGCCGCCTTTCCCGGGGCGGCGGGGCGGGTCTATCGGCTCCTCGTCATCAGCAGTGGCGGGCACGCCCTCGGCATGCGGCGGATGCTCGCCGGTTATCGGCGGCCGTAGCCGCCCCCCTCCGTGGTCAGCGGAGTTCCTCCGGGCACGGCGTGCCCCGCGACAGTTTGTACGGGGCCGCCAGGCGGTAGACGCCCGCCTTCGGGGCGAGCAGTTCCGTCCACTCGTCGCCCTCCGCGTCCGCCTCCGCCTTGAACAGGCAGCCCTTCTCGTTGGCGAAGATCTTCACGAGTTCCGTCTCGGACTCCTCGCGGGCCAGTTTCGAGGCCTCCGTCTCCTGCGGCGCCTCGATCTTGCCGCCGTTCTCGTCCACGAGCGCCAGCCACGGCGAGTACGGGACGCGGATCAGGACCCGGCCGGGGCGGTCGACGCTGATCACGACCTCGTTCTCCTCCGCGCTCCGCACCTCGGCCGGCGGGTCCGCGAGCGGCGTCGGGTTCTCGACCTCGTACAGCCGCCAGTTCTCGTCCGACCACACCTGCTCCAGGTACGGCAGGCCCTCGGCGACCAGTTCCGCCTCCTGCTCCGCGCCCGAGTCGGGGGCGCCGGTCGGCAGCACCACGTAGTGGACCGCCCAGCGGTCCAGCCACTCCTCGTAGTTCACGGCGTTCAGGGTGTCGTCGTAGAAGAGCGGGTTGCGCTCCATGTCCGCCTGGCGGTTCCAGCCCCGCGCCAGGTTGATGTACGGGCTCAGCGCCGAGGACTCGCGGTGGCTGGACGCCGGTACGACCTCCACCCGCGCCTTGCCCGCGCCCCGCACCTGGAGCTGGTTGATGAGCGGCGCCAGCTCCCGCGCCCAGGAGGCGTCCGGCGCGGTGCGGATCACGTCGTCGACGCCCTTGAAGCCGATCCAGAAGTTCAGCCCGGCGAAGGCGAGCAGCAGCGCGTACCAGCGGCGTGAGCGCGGCGCCGTGTACGGCAGGGCGGCGAGCAGCACCACACCGGCGAAGAGCATCGGGAGCCGCGAGATGTTCGAGCCGATCTGCGAGTCGATCAGCCACGTCAGGAGCGTCCCGATCGTGTAGACCGCCGCCGCCGTACGGACCGTCCGCCAGTCCTTCGGTACGAGCAGGAAGATCAGCGCGCCGAAGGCCAGCGGCAGCGCCGTCGAGCCGAAGGCCATCGGCTGCGTACCGGAGAAGGGGAAGAGCCAGGACGAGAGCGCGACCACGGCCACCGGCGCCAGACCGAGGGCGTACGCGCCGGGGCGCCGTTTGTTCAGGAACAGCGCCGCCGCCCCCACCCCGAGGAACAGTCCCGCGACCGGGCTGCACGCCGTCGCGATGCCGGCGAGCGGCGCCGCCACCGCGGCCTTCGCCCAGCGCTTGCGGCGCCAGCGGTGCGGCCAGCAGAACACGGCGGCGACCGCGCCGAGCGCGAACATCATGCCCAGGCCGAAGGTCACCCGCCCCGACAGCGCGTTGCAGAGGAACGCGAAGACGGCCGCCACCGAGCACGCCAGCGGATTGCGGACCGCCGGCACCCGCACCAGGATCAGCGCGGTCAGCGCGGCCGACAGGGTCCCGGCGACCATCATCGTGCTGCGCACGCCGAGCAGCGACATCAGATACGGCGACACGACGCTGTACGAGACCGGGTGCATCCCGCCGTACCAGGCCAGGTTGTACGCGGAAGCCGGATGTCGGCCCACGAACTCCGCCCACGCGTCCTGCGCGGCCAGGTCCCCGCCGCTGTTCGCGAAGAAGAAGAACCAGAGGACGTGGGTCACGGCCGCCAGGCCGGTGGCCGCCATCACCGTGTAGCGGCGCTTCCGCCGGGGCCGGGGGGCCGAGGGCGTCGGCGTGGGCGACGGCGTCGGCTTCTCGGTGGGGGTGGGGGCCTTGGAGGGCGGGGTGTTCCGCTGCGCCGGGAGCATTATTCGCGGGTGCGAAGACGGACCCACGTCGGGGGCCGTGTCCGGGTCGGAGACGTGGCCGGAGACGTGGCCGGGGACATGGTCGGGGGCATGGACGGGGACATGGACGGGGGCATGGACGGGGACGGGGGCATGGTCGGGGCCGGCTTCTGCGCGGTCGACGGGGGTAGGGGGGTGCGGGTGGGAGGGGGAATCGCAGTCACGGGCGGGTCCTGACTCTGCGCGGTCGGCGCGGTCGGCGCGTGTCGGCTCGGCGGTGGTCACTGCGGCCCTTTCCCGTGCTGCCCGTCTCACTTCTCACGTGTGTCACGCGTGCTTCTCGTCCCCCGAAGACGCTAACAGCCGGGCGCCCCGGAGAACCGGGGCGCCCAGCCAAGCGGGTGGCTTCTCAGCCAGGCGAGTGCTTCTCAGCCCACGCGGCTCAGCTTCTTGTCGAAGCCGGGCTCCACCAGATCCGTCCGGAGGGCGACCGGCGCGCTGACCTTCCCGGCGCCCGTGCCGATCGACACCTGACCGACCACGTCACCCGCCTTGCCGGCGTGCGGGACGGCCTTGCCGCCGTCGGTGAGCTCCAGCTTCACCTGGAGGCCCGGCCACCCGATCGCCTTGAGCTCCTTGGTGGCCACGACCGGCGTCCGGCCGCCGAGGCCGTCGTCGACGTACCCGAGGACCTGGCCCTTGCGGACCACGGCGGCCGAGGTGACGTCCTTCTGGGCCTGCTTGATCAGCTCATAGCTGTAGTCGATGGAGAGCTGGAGCTTCTCGCCGAGCTGATCGGCGTCCTTGGCCCCCATCACGATGCCGAGGACGCGCCGCACCTTGCCGTCGATGACGGTGTTGGCCGACCAGAGCAGGTTGCCGCCGGCCGGGGTGGAGGAGCCGGTCTTGATGCCGCTCACCCCCGGCTTCAGCAGGATGTTGTTGTTGTTCTCGATCTGGCCGGGGATGCCGTCGACGGTCACGTTCGGCATGTTCACGATCTCCCGGAACACGTCGTACTGCATGACCGCCTTCGCCAGCTTCAGCTGGTCCTGCGGGGTCGAGATGGTGCTGTCGAGGAGACCCGACGGGTCCGTGTACGTGGACTGGGTCATGCCCAGGTCCTTGGCGGCGGCGTTCATCTTCGCGACGAACGCGGCCTCCGTGCCCGCGTCCCAGCGGGCGAGGAGCCGGGCCACGTTGTTCGCGGACGGGATCATGAGGAGCTGGAGCAGCTCCTTCTCCGAGTACGTCTGACCCTCCTGGACCGCCGCCGTCGACTCGTGCTCCGCCTTGCCCTGATCGGCGGCCTTCTTGTCGATGGTGATCTCGGGGCCGTTCTGCTTCCCCTTCAGCGGGTGGTCGCGGAGGATCACGTACGCCGTCATCGTCTTCGTGACACTCGCGATCGGAGCCGGCTTCTGCGCCCCGTACGTGCCCATGGAGCCGACGCCCTCGACCTCGACGGCGCCCTGTCCCTCGGTGGGCCACGGCATCTTCAGCTCGCCGCCCTCGAAGGTGAACGTCGGCGCGGCGGAGAGGGTGAGCACGGGCGCGGGCAGCGGGCGGACCATCTGCACGATCGCAAAGACGATCAAGAGGAGGAGGACGAGCGGCGTCCAGATCCGGACCCTGCGCATGGTCGTCCGCAGCGGGGTCGGAGGCGGCGGCGGGGTGTTCGTCAGCTCGGCGAGCAGGTCGAGCGGCGGCAGCGGCGGCAACGGCTGCTGCCGCGTCCGCTCCGCCTCCGCGAGGGCGGGGTCGGGGGCCTGCGCCGGAGCCGGGGCGGGCGCCGGCGCCTGGACCCGGGACGGGGCCGGTGCCGGTACGGGGGTCGGCGTGGGGGCCTTGGGGGCCTCCTGCGCCTTCTCGGCCTTCTGCTCGGCCGGGATGTCCGCACGCAGCGGTACGAAGGTGCTGGTGCGCTCACTGTCGGAGTCCGCGCCCAGGGAGGACGGAAGCTTCAGCGCGGTCGTCGGCTGGTCCACCGCGGGCGCCACGGGCGGGCGGACGGCCCTGAACATGGTCGTCGGCTGGTCGGCCGGCTCCGGGTCGGGGTCAGGGTCGGGGTCAGGGTCGGGGTCCGGGTCAGGGTCCGATTCCGGGTCCGGCTCTCCGTCTTCGGCGGCCTCGGCGGGCTCGGTCGACGTCGGGCCCGAGGGCTTCTCGTCCGCCCCCGGCTTCCGCGCCGCGAACCAGGACTCGGCGCCCGGCTCATCACCCTCGGGCTCGTCGCCCGCCGTCGCCGCATCCGCCGGCTCGTCGTCCGCCGGCTCGTCATCCGCCGGCTCTGCCTCGGCCTCGGCCTCAACCGACTCCGACGACTCCGACGGCTCCGACGGCTCCGACTCCGAAGCCGACTCCGAAGCGTCCGCGTCCCCCGGCTCCTCCGCCGTCGCGACCCACGCCGCCACCGCCGCCTTCAAGCGCTCGCTCTCCGGCTCCACGGCCGCCGGCGCGTCGTCCTCCGGGGTCCTCGGCGCCAGGTTCTTGAAGACGGCCGTCGGCTGGTCGACCTGAACCGACGAAGCCGAAGCCGAAGCCGAAGCCGAACCCGAACTCGAAACCGAAGCCGACGACGAGGCGTCTGACTCACGGAGCACGGAAAGCCGAGGATCCCGGCCGCCGCCGCTCGAGGCCGCCGTCTCCTGCGACGGCCCCTGCTGCTCCGCCCTGTCGGGGGACTCGCCCGCCACCGTGCCTCCTCCATGCGTCATGCGTACGTACGGGCCGTGTACCGGTCCGCGTACCAGTGTCCTGTGTGAACCCCTTGGCCCCCGTGCTAGACGAGAACGACATACCTACTGGTTCCCGGATGAACCGCCCAGGCACTCTCGACAGATGAATGTGAGAGGGGTCACCCTGTCATTCATCCACGCGGGGAGGCATGGATGGGCAGGAGCCGCAGAAGTATTCCGGAAGAGCTTCTGTTGCTCGCTCTGGACCCGACCACGGGTACCACGGCGCAGCCGCAGTCGCTCGACCTCGGCCTGGCCGGTGCACAGCTAGTGGAGCTGGCATTGGCAGGCCGGATAGCCCCTGACGGGGATCGTATCGCCGTGGTGATGCCACGGCCGACCGGAGATCCGACCTTGGACTCCGCACTGGAACTGCTGCGCAGGCGTGGCAGTCCGGTTCGGGCCGTCCACTGGATCGGCGGGCCCCGACTGGGGCTCCGCCAGACGTATCTCTCGCATCTGGAGCGATGCGGCATGGTGCATGCCGTGGAGGGCCAGATGTGCGGGGTGTTGCCGACGACTCGCTACCAGGCGACGGACACGGCGATCAGTCGGGAGATCCGTTCCCGGCTGGACAGTGCGATCCGCACCGGCGTACCGCCGGACCCGCGGACCGCGGCGCTTGCCGCGCTGGCCCACGCGGTCGGTCTCGGGAAGCACCTCTACCCCGGCAACGAAGGACGGTCGTCGCGGTCCCGGCTGCGCGATCTGATCCGGCACGACCCCATGGGCGGACTCGTGGCGCACGCCGTGATGGACGTCCAGAACGGCGCGGCGGCACAGCCGCGCCGGAACGCCGCGGGTGTCCCGGCGCAGCCTGGCGGCCACATGGCCCGCGCGGCCGCGCACTAGGACGACCTCGCGGACTCCGAGGTACCAGCCCGGGAGCCGCACAGGTGGGCGGGGCGGTCAGGACGACCGCCCCGCACACGTGCGGCCTCCGCGCGTCTTCACGCGCACCACGGGCCGCCCCAGGCCCACACGTACCGCCCAAAAGCCCACGCGTACGCCCCCGGCGCATACGTTGTGGTCATTTTCCAGCGCACACCTGGCCTTTGGTGGCAGTCTGCCAAGCGGTAGATACCCACAGCTACGCAGCAGAGAGCCGGAGGTGCAGTTTCCGTGGCGTCCAACGTCAACCCCACCGTCAGGCGACGCCGATTGGGGCAGGAGCTGCGAAAGCTCCGGGAAGCGAAGAACATGACGGCCGAGCAGGTCGCCGAGCGTCTTCTCGTCTCCCAGTCCAAGATCAGCCGACTCGAGAACGGCCGCCGCTCCATCAGCCAGCGCGATGTCCGCGACCTGTGCGGGGTGTACGAGGTCGAGGACGAGCGCATGGTCGACTCGCTCATGCAGATGGCCAAGGACTCGCGCCAGCAGGGCTGGTGGCACGCCTTCGGCGACATCCCGTACAGCGTCTACATCGGTCTGGAGACGGACGCGGAGAGCCTGCGGATGTACGAGCCGCAGATCATCCCCGGGCTGCTCCAGACCCACTCCTACGCGGAGGCCGTGATCTCCGGCGCGCTGCCGGAGTCGACGCCCGCGGACATCGAGAAGCGGGTCACGGTCCGCACCCGCCGCCAGGAGCGCATCCGGGACGAGGAGCGTCCGCTGCGGCTGTGGGCGGTCATCGACGAGGGTGCGCTGCACCGGATCGTCGGCAGCCGGCAGCTGATGGTGGAGCAGCTGGAGCACCTGCTCGAGCAGTCGCACCTGCCGCATGTCACCGTGCAGGTCATCCCGTTCGAGATGGGCGCGCATCCGGGGATCAGCGGCCAGTACTCGATCCTGGAGTTCCCCGACACCTCGGACTCCAGCGTCGTCTACATCGAGGGTGTGACGAGCGATCTGTACCTGGAGAAGGCGCAGGACGTCGGCAAGTACAGCGTCATGTACGAGCACCTCAGGGCGCAGGCGCTGAACGTCGAGCAGACCCGCGACTTCATCTCCGAGATGGCCAAGAAGCACGCTCGGGGCTGACTCCGGACCGGCCGGGGCAGGCACCGTACACCTCGTGATCGCTCCCATGGAAGCCGAGTTGGAATATGCCACTCGGACGTGTGAACGCCGGTCCCGCCGGCAGGGGCCGACCAGTAGCGTCGATCACGCCGCCAAGAAGGGCGGTGCGACATACCCCACACGCAGAACCGGAGTTGAGCGTCATGGCGATCATCCAGGGTGCAACGGACATGTGGACCAAGTCTTCGTACTCGGGCGGGAACGGCGCCTGCGTCGAAGTGAAGTCCCCCCTCGTGGCCGCGATCGCGGTGCGCGACTCCAAGGCCCCGGAGGGCCCGTCCCTCTCCTTCGGTCCGGGATCGTGGAACGCGTTCGTCGGCGAGGTGAGCAACGGGGCCCTCTGAGCCCCGGTGCGCACCCGCCCCCACCAGCAGTACCCGAAGAGCCCTCTCGTCCGGTCCGCCGTCCTGGCCGAGAGGGCTCGGCCTTTGCCCGGAGAGCGCTGGTCCCCCTACGGATCAGCGAAGCTCGTCCAGGTACCGGTCCGTCCCCGGCACCGTCGGGACGAACGGAGCCACCAGCTCGACCCGGCCGCCGGAGTCCCCGCCCCCTCCCCCCAGCGACTCCAGGTCCGCGAAGTGCTCCGCCCAGCACTCCCGGGGGTCCCGCTCCAGGAACCAGAGCAGGGTCAGCCGGGTGTCGACGCCCTCCACCTGCTTCACGTACGTCATGCGGTCGCCGGGCAGTGGGGTCGGCCGGAAGACGGTGACCATCGCCGCGGGTGAGCCGGCGAGCCGGCGGGGCAGCTCGCGGGTCCGCAGCCGGTCGAGCAGCGCCGCCCGTTCCTCCGGGCCCTCGGCGTCGACGACCTGGAGGATCAGCCCGGCGTAGGGGTGGTCGAGGGCGTGGAAGTCGCGCGGGCCGGCCGCGCCGTCGCGGTACACGGTCGCCTCGTGGTCCTGGAACGAGGTGAAGACGTGCGTCCGCTCCTGGTGGACGCGGGCGTCGCGGTTGAGCCGTTTGTTGATGCCGACGGTCCACTTCATGTGCTCGTCGTAGCGGCCCTCGGTGATCCAGTACGTGGAGAGGTAGCAGCCCGCCGTGACCGGCTTGGCCACGGCGGACTTCTCCGGCCGCCGCAGCTCCTGGAGCTCCCGGGTGGCGACCCAGCGCCGGCCCGCGTACATCCAGGGCATGGCCATGGCGCCGGCGTAGTAGTGGTCGTCCTCGTACCAGCGGTTGTACGCGTGCTCGTGGCCCGGGTGCGGCTCGACCATGCTGATCAGCGCGTGGCCGGGCCGGACCCCGTACGGGCCGACGGCCGCCAGCTCCGCGTACATGGCAGTGTCACTGGACGTCTCCTCGCTCACTCCCGTACCCCTTCCCTAGTCGGTGACGGGCCCCTACTCTGACGGACCGTCAGATGCTTGGCCAGGGTCGAGGAGGGTCCGGATGCTGCTCCAGGGGAAGACGGTCGTCGTGTCGGGGGTCGGTGCCGGGCTCGGGCACCGGGTCGCCGAGACGGTGGTACGGGACGGGGGCAACGCGGTGCTCGGCGCGCGCACCGAGGGCAATCTCGCCAAGTCCGCCGCCGAGATCGACCCGGAGGGGCGCCGTACCGCGTACCGCGTCACCGACATCACCGACGAGGAGCAGTGCGAGGCCCTCGCCGCGCTCGCCGCCGCGCGCTTCGGCGGCATCGACGCGGTGGTCCACGTCGCCGCCCTGGACTCCTACTTCGGCGGCCTGGAGGACGCCGACTTCGCGACCTGGCAGCAGGTCCTCGACGTCAATCTGCTCGGCACGCTGCGGATGACCCGGGCCTGCCTGCCGGCGCTCAGGGAGCGCGGGGGTTCGGTGGTCCTGATCGGTACGCAGTCGGCGGTGGCCGCGCCCTCGCAGGTGCGGCAGGCGGCGTACGCAGCGTCGAAGGGGGCGCTCACCTCGGCCATGTACTCGCTCGCGCACGAGCTCGGGCCGCACCGGATCCGGGTCAACACGGTGCTGCCGGGCTGGATGTGGGGGCCGCCGGTGCAGGCGTACGTCCGGTTCGCCGCGCACGGCGAGGGGGTGCCGGAGGCGGAGGTGCTCGCCCGGCTGACCGAGCGGATGGCGCTGCCGGAGCTCGCGACGGACGGGGACGTGGCGGAGGCGGCGGTCTTCCTCGCCTCGGACCGGGCGCGGGCGATCACGGGGCAGTCGCTGCTGGTCAACGCGGGTGAGCTGATGCGGTGACCCTGCCCCGGAGAGGGTTCCGGACGACGACAACAAGTTCATGGACATGAACAAGGGTCAGTAAACAGAACGATTTTACTGTCCCTTGACCCTCCATTGCATTGTCCCCGCCTCACAACACGCCACACCATGAACGGCGTTCACAAGGGCGTCCACAAGGCGGACCAGACCCCTGGAGGGGGCTTCATGAACAGTCTCGACTGGGCCGTGCTCATCGGCTATTTCGGCGTGATGGTCGCGATCGGCGTCTGGTCCCACAAGCGGGTGGACACCGTCTCCGACTTCTTCACCGCCGGCGGCCGGATGCCCTGGTGGCTCTCCGGCATCTCGCACCACATGTCGGGCTACAGCGCCGTGATGTTCACCGGTTACGCCGGCATCGCCTACACCTACGGCGTCACCTCCTACGTCACCTGGTCCTTCCCCATCGCCATCGGCATCGCGATCGGCGCGAACCTCTTCGCGCCCCGCCTCAACCGGCTGCGCTCCCGGCTCCGGGTCGCCTCCCCGCTCGAATACCTCAAGGACCGCTACAACCTCCCCACCCAGCAGGCCCTCGCCTGGTCCGGTGTCCTCCTGAAGATCGTCGACGTCGGCGCCAAGTGGGCCGCCATCGCGACCCTGCTCTCCGTCTTCACCGGCATCTCCCTCAACCAGGGCATCCTCATCACCGGCGTCGTCACCGGCATCTACTGCACGGTCGGCGGACTCTGGGCCGACGCCCTCACCGAACTCGGCCAGTTCGTCATCCAGTTCTTCGCCGGCATCGCGATGCTCGTCGCCGTCATGGCGAAGCTCGGCGGCTTCAGCGCCCTGTGGACCGTGTGGGACCGGCCCGAGCTCCAGGGCCACACCGCGCCGACGGCCGGCCCGTACACGATGACGTTCCTGCTCGCGTACCTCTTCATCAAGACCTTCGAGTACAGCGGCGGCATGTGGAACCAGGCCCAGCGCTACATGGCCACCCCCAGCGCCCGCGAGGCCACCCGCTCCGGCCGGCTCTCCGCCGCGCTCTGGTTCGTGTGGCCGCTCGTCCTCTTCTTCCCCATGTGGGTCGCGCCGCTGCTCGTCGACCCGAAGAAGCCCGACGCCTCCGACAGCTACGCCCTGATGACCGAGCAGCTGCTGCCGCACGGGCTGCTCGGCCTGGTCGTCGTCGGCTTCTTCTCGCACACCATGGCCATGTGCTCCTCCGACGCCAACGCCATCGCCGCCGTCTTCACCCGGGACATCGCGCCCGTCCTCAGCAAGGCCGCGCGGAGCTGGACGCAGCAGGCGGGGCTGCTCGCCGCGCGCTGGTCGACGATCGCGTTCCTCGCCCTGTCGATGGCGGTCGCCACCCAGGTCAACTCCCCCACCTTCAAGGACATCATCACCGTCGTCATCAAGTGGGTGGCCGGTCTGATGGGCCCGATCGCCATCCCGTTCATGCTGGGTCTGCTGCGGACCTTCCGGAAGTCCGGGCCGACGGCGGCGCTGGTCTCGTGGGCGGCCGGCCTCTTCGTCTTCTGGCTGACCAACTACGGCCTGGACGGCATGGAGCTGCAGATCCAGATCGTCTCGCCGCTCGCCACTTCCCTCATCCTGTACGTCCTCATCGGCTTCGTCAGGCCGGAGGACACCCCGGCGAGGGACGCGATCCTCGACAAGCTCCACTCGGACGACGGCAGCCCGGCCGGAGGAGCCGGAGCCGCCGCGATCCCCGCGCAGACCGGCGGCGACCGCTCGGATCAGCCGCGCGGGTAGCGCGCCAGCCAGCCCGGCGAGGACCCCGTCGGGCCGTGCAGGGCGGCCCCCTGCGTCATCTCCATCGAGAAGTCGTCCGCGAGCTCCAGGAGCGTCGCACGGCCCTCCAGTTCGGCCAGCCAGGCCGGCGGGAGGGCCGTCTCGCCGTGCAGGGCGCCGAGCAGCGCGCCGGTCAGCGTCCCCGTCACCGCCGAGGGCCCGTCGTGGTTCACGGCGAGCCGCAGCCCGTGCCGTACGTCCTCGCCGACCAGGGCGCAGTAGACGGCCGCCGCCAGCTGCCCCTCGGCCCGGTCCTCGTCCGCGCCGAGGGCCGCCACCCGCTCCGGGTTCGGCGCTCCTTCCCGTACGGCTCCGAGGGCGCGTCCGAGCGCCTCGGTGACCGGCTCGTGGCCGGGGCGCGCCGCCAGCAGCTCCAGGGCCCGGTCCACGGCCGCCTCCACGGAGCCGCCGCGCGCGAGACCGTGGACGGTGACCGCGAAGGCGCCCGACGCGAGGCCGGCGGCGGGGGCGCCGTGGGTCTGCACCGCGCACTCCACGGCGAGCTGGCAGACGAGCTGCGGCTCCCAGCCGACGAGCAGCCCGAAGGGGGCGGAGCGGACGAGGGCGCCGGAGTCGGCGGCCTGCGGGTTCTTGGGCTTGTCGAGGGTGCCGAGGATGTCGTCGCCGAGGCCGGTGAGGCAGGCGCGGGGCGGGTTGCGGCGGGCGTAGAGCCACTCCTCGCGGGCGAGCCAGCCGTTGTCCTTGCGGCGCTCGTCGGGGCCCCAGTCGCGCTGGGTGGCGGCCCAGCGGAGGTGCGCCCGGTGGACGTCGGTGGGCGGGTGCCAGACGCCGGTGTCGCGCCGGACCTGGGCGCGGATCAGGCCGTCGACGGTGAACAGGCCCATCTGGGTGGCGGCGGTGACGGCGCCGGGGCGGCCGAACGCGGGCGCGGGCTCCGTGAGTCCGTCAGGTCCGTGGGCGTCCCGGATCGCTTCGAGGGTGAGCCCGTCGACGCCCGCCCCCAGGGCGTCGCCGAGGGCTCCGCCGAGCAGACAGCCCCGTACGCGGGCGCGGAAGTCCTGCTGTTCGGCGCGGCCCCACACGGCCGCGGCTGTCGTGGCCACGTCGTGCCCTCCCCCCGTAGACCGGTCTGCGCAGCACTGTAATCGACCGGGTACGCCCGTTCGGGGGCCGGAACGTTATATGATCCGACGCCCTTCAGGCCGCTTTTGACCGGACTCGCCACCCTCGATCACCGGCAGCAGTTCGGGGAGGTGGCCGTCGGAGGCTCGGGCGGTGTGTTGGCGTTCCTCGGGGACTTCGCCGTACAGGGTCGTGCGGGGTTTCGCCGGGCGGCCCGCTGCCTCCGCGATGGCCTCCAGGTCGCGGATCGAGCGGTACGAGCCGTAACTCGACCCGGCCATGCGGGAGATGGTCTCCTCCATCAGCGTGCCGCCGAGGTCGTTGGCGCCGGAGCGGAGCATCTCGGCGGCGCCCTCCGTGCCCAGCTTGACCCAGCTGGTCTGGATGTTGGGGATGTGGGGGTGGAGGAGCAGCCGGGCCATGGCGATGACCGCGCGGTTGTCGCGGACGGTCGGGCCGGGGCGGGCGATGCCCGCGAGGTAGACGGGCGCGTTGGTGTGGATGAAGGGGAGCGTCACGAACTCGGTGAAGCCACCCGTCTCCTGCTGGATGCGGGCCAGGGTGCGGAAGTGGCCGAGCCAGTGCCGGGGCTGGTCCACGTGCCCGTACATCATCGTGGACGACGAGCGGATGCCCAGCTCGTGGGCCGTGGTGATGACCTCGATCCACGTCGCCGTCGGCAGCTTGCCCTTGGTGAGGACCCAGCGGACCTCGTCGTCGAGGATCTCGGCGGCCGTGCCGGGGATCGAGTCGAGCCCGGCCTCCTTCGCGGCCGTCAGCCACTCGCGGATGGAGAGGCCGGTGCGGGTGGCGCCGTTCACGACCTCCATCGGGGAGAAGGCGTGGACGTGCATGCCGGGGACCCGTTCCTTCACCGCGCGGGCGATGTCGAAGTACGCGGTGCCGGGCAGGTCGGGGTGGATGCCGCCCTGCATGCAGACCTCGACGGCGCCGACCTCCCAGGCCTGCTGGGCGCGGTCCGCGACCTGGTCGAGGGAGAGCGTGTACGCGTCGGCGTCCGTACGGCGCTGGGCGAAGGCGCAGAAACGGCAGCCGGTGTAGCAGACGTTGGTGAAGTTGATGTTCCGGGTGACGACGTACGTGACGTCGTCGCCGACGGCGTCACGCCGGACGTCGTCCGCGATCCGGGTGAGCGCGTCGAGGGCGGGCCCGTCGGCGTGGAGCAGCGCGAGCGCCTGGGCGTCGCTGAGCTTCGTCGGGTCGGCGGCGGCCGTGCTCAGCGCCTCGCGGACGTCGGCGTCGACCCGCTCCGGGACCATCCCGGGCGCGGCGGCCTCGCGCAGCGCCTCCCAGTCGCCGTACACCTCGTCGAAGTCGTCGCGCCGGTCGTGGGTGCGGCCCGTGGTGTCGATGGTGGCGTGCAGGTCGGTGCGGCCGGCGGCGGTGAACGCCTCCTCGGGCTCCTGCCAGGGCAGGCCGCGCACCTCCGCGTCCGGGTTCGCGAGGCCGGTCCCGGGGTCGGCGAGGGCGCGGACGTGCGGGAGGAGCCGGGGGTCGAGCCAGGGTTCGCCCCGGGTGACGAACTCGGGGTAGACGCAGAGACGTTCGCGCAGCTCGAACCCTGCGGCGGCGGAGCGGGCGGCCAGCTCGTCGATCTGCGGCCAGGGCCGCTCGGGGTTGACGTGGTCGATGGTGAGCGGGGAGACACCGCCCCAGTCGTCGATACCGGCGGCGATCAGCCGCTCGTACGCGGAGTCGACGAGGTTCGGCGGGGCCTGGAGGCAGGCGGAGGGGCCCAGGATGAGGCGGGCGACGGCGACGGTGGCGACGAGGTCGTCGAGTTCGGCGTCGGGTGTTCCGCGCATGGCCGTGTCCGGCTTGGCGCGGAAGTTCTGGATGATCAGCTCCTGGATCGAGTGGTACGCCCTCGACACCCGGCGCAGCGCGAAGAGGGACTCGGCCCGCTCCTCCAGGGTCTCCCCGATGCCGAGGAGCAGCCCTGAGGTGAAGGGCACGGAGGACCGTCCGGCGTCCTCCAGGACCCTGAGCCGGACGGCCGGTTCCTTGTCGGGGGACCCGTAGTGGGGGCCGCCGGGTTCGGACCAGAGGCGGGTCGCGGTGGTCTCCAGCATCATCCCCATGGAGGGCGCGACCGGCTTGAGGCGCTGGAAGTCGGTCCAGGACAGCACGCCCGGGTTGAGGTGCGGGAGGAGCCCGGTCTCCTCCAGGATGCGGATCGCCATGGCGCGTACGTACGCGATGGTGTCGTCGTAACCGTGCGCGTCGAGCCACTCGCGGGCCTCGGGCCACCGGTCCTCCGGCTTGTCGCCGAGGGTGATGAGGGCTTCCTTGCAGCCGAGTTCGGCGCCGCGCCGGGCGATGTCGAGGACCTCGTCCGGCGACATGAACATCCCGTGGCCGTCGCGGCGGAGCTTGCCGGGGACGGTGACGAAGGTGCAGTAGTGGCACTTGTCCCGGCAGAGGCGGGTGAGCGGTATGAACACGCTCTTCGAGTACGTGATGATCCCCGGCCGCCCGGCGGCGTCGAGCCCGGCGTCCCGCACCCGCCCGGCGGAGGCGACCAGATCAGCCAGGTCCTCTCCCCGCGCCCACAGCAGCACGGTGGCCTCGGTGACATCGAGCGCCACCCCGTCCCTGGCCCGCTTGAGGGCACGGCGCATGGCGTTCTCGGTGGGTCGCGCTGCCTGGTGATCCGTCATGGACCGAGCATACGAGCGGGTACGGCGGGGAGGATTCGGATCCCCGCAGGTTGGCCGGTCAGTGGTAGCCCAGTATCCCGGGCGCGTCGATGTCCACTGTGACGATGCCGGGCGGGTAGCGGTCCTCGTGGGCCGTGAGCAGGATCGACATGCCGGTGAACTGCGGCCGCGGCGAGGCGCAGTAGAGCGCGTGGCACGTGTCCAGGCCGCCGAAACCGTCGCGCACGAGAGTGCCGACGGTCATTGCGGCGACGGTGTCGAGGTTGTCGACGTCGACGGCGGAGAAGGTGAGGGCGGCGCGCCCTGCACCCTCACTCGTCGCCTCGGCCTCCGCCAGACACAGGGCCGGGACCCGCATGCGGTCGCCGGGGGTCTTCGCCATGTTGGCGGCGAGCTCGATGAGGGCCTTGTGGCCCTCGGCGAGCGCACGAACCGCGCTGGTGTCGAGGATGATCACGCGGCTTCGCTCCGAGCGGCCCGGACCTTCTCCGCCGCGATCTTGTAGATGTTGCCGAGGATGTCGGGCGCCCGGTCGAACTCCTCGTCGCTCATGTCCACGCCGAGGAGCGCTCGGGCATGGTCACGGTCCGCCCGCAGCCGTTCCGCGATCTCCTCGCGAGTGGGCTCCTTCTCCGCCAGCTGCTGGACCAGCTGACCCAAGGTGAGGCCGCGCTCGGCAGCGAGGGTGGCCAGGTGGTCGCGGGTCTCCTTGGAGACCTGGATCGTCGTCGTCGCCATAGACGAACTATATCTGCCTTACGGCAGGTACCGTGCGAACTCGTCCAGCACCCCCAGCACCTCCGCCTCACCCCCCGGCGGCAGCTGGAGGACGACCTCCTCGCAGCCCAGTTCCTCGTAGCGGGCGAGCTTGCCGGGGTTCGGCAGGACCGCGTACGGAACGACCTGCAGGGCCTTCGGGTCGCGGCCCGCGCGCTCCCAGACCTCCCGCAGTACCGGGAGCGACTCCGTCAGTCCCCGGCCGCCGATCGGCATCCAGCCGTCGGTCCGCGCGGCGATCTCCGCGAACAACTTCGGGCCCGCCGCCCCGCCCAGGAGGGTGCGCGGGGCGCCGCCGGCCGGCTTGGGCCAGGCCTCGGACGCCCGGACCGAGTGGCCGAACCCGCCCTCGTACGCCGTCGGCTCCGGCGCCCAAAGCGCCCGCATCAGGTCCAGGCGGTCGCCGGTCAGGTCCCGGCGGGTGGACCAGTCGACACCGTGGTCGGCGGCCTCCTCGCGGTTCCAGCCGTAGCCGACGCCGAGGGTGAAGCGGCCACCGGAGAGGTGGTCGAGCGTGGCGATCTGCTTGGCGAGGGCGATCGGGTCGTGCTGGGCGAGCAGGGTGATCCCCGTCCCGAGCCCGAGCCGCTCGGTGACGGCGGCGGCCTGCCCGAGCGCCACGAACGGGTCCAGGGTGCGCCCGTACTCCCGGGGCAGGTCACCGCCCGCCGGGTAGGGCGTGGTCCGTTCGACGGGGATGTGGGTGTGCTCGGGGAGGTAGAGCCCGGCGAAGCCGCGCTGCTCCAGCTCGCGCGCGAGCCGCACCGGGGTGATGGTCTCGTCGGTCAGGAAGATCGTGGTCGAGATCCGCATAGCGGCACGGTAGGCCGTGCGGCGCGGTTTTCCGAGGGGTACGGCACGGGCGGCGCCCGGCAGGATGTGCCGGGGAGTACGGGCGGGCCGTGTCCGTCAGGAACGGCCCGGGTCCACCGCCCGCTGCTCCGCCGCCAGGTCTCCGTACCCGCCGTGCTCCCAGACCTTCTCGCGGAAGCGCTGGAGGGTGAGCGGGATCCGGTCCTCGCCGGGCACGCCTTCGAGGTGGACGGTGCCGCAGCGGTGGCAGTACCAGCCGTGCGACCAGAGTTCCTCGGCGCGGTGGCGCCCGCGCGTCAGGCGGGCGAAGGCGCTGCGGCGGCGCAGCACCACGGCGAGCACCAGGACGGCGGTGAGCAGCGCGAACGCCGAGATCCAGCCGAGGAAGGCGAAGTCGGGCGGGGGCGCGGCCGCGACCGTCCCCAGCGGCTGCGAGTAGTCCGGCTCGGACGAGCCCTCCGGGATGAGATACACCCCGCCCACGTGCGGCACCCCGTCGCCGCCCGCCGCCGCGGGCTCGTCCTCGAACCAGTGACCGGCCTGGACGCCGCCGATGAAGGTGCCGATCGAGACGAGGGCGGCGAAGACGCCGAGGACGACGATCCCGTACGTCGGCGACCGCGGCACCGGTGCGAGCGCGTCGGAGACCCCCGTGGTCACCGTCCGCGTCACGGTCCGCATGTCGCCGTCCGAGTCCCGCTCACGGCTGCTGACCGCGTCACGTCCCGCGAGGTACACGGCCGGCACGGCCTGCACCCGGTCCTCGCGCCCGCAGCCCGGGCACGTGTGTGTCCTGCTCATCGTCGTCTCCCCCCAGTCGACAGAAGTGACGGGATCATGCCACCCGCGGTTCCTTTCCCGCCCGTTCTTTCCCTCCCAGGAAATACGCCTGCGCCGCCGCTCCCCGCCCTCTACCGTGGCCCGGTGCTGAACCAGATCGAGACGTACTACGACGCCGTCCCCCGCTCCTCCGCCCGCGCCGAGGACTTCGGGCCGCTGACCCTCTTCGTACGGGAGGGCGAGGGCTGGCCCTTCTACGCGCGCCCCACCCTCGGGACCGCCGGTGACATCCCGGTCGAGGCCGTGGAGAAGGTCAGGGCCCGGCAGCGGGAGCTCGGTGTGCCCGAGGCCTTCGAGTGGGTCGCGGAGACGACGCCGGGGCTGCGGGCGGCCGTGGAGGCGAGCGGGCTCACCGTGCACGAGCACCCGCTGATGGTCCTGGCCGGCGACGGGCTCGCCGTACCGGAGCCGGAGGACGTCACCGTGCGGATGGTCGGCGCGGACGACCCGGCCCTGGAGAGCGCCGTCGCGGCGCCGTTCGCCGCCTTCGGCGTCGCCCCCGAGCCGGGCACCGCGGCGCGGACCGGCGCCAGGATCGAAGCCGGGTGGACCCGGCTCGCGGCGGCCCTCGACGGCGCGGGAGGCGCGCTCTCGGCCGGCCAGCACCAGCCCGTCGGGGCCGTCTCCGAGGTCGTCGGCGTCGGCACGGTCCCGGCGGCCCGGCGTCGGGGCCTCGGCCTCGCCGTGACGGCCGCCCTGGTCGCGGACGCCCGCGCCCACGGGACGGAGCTGGTGTTCCTGTCGGCCTCGGACGCGGACGTGGCCCGGCTGTACGGCCGGCTCGGCTTCCGTACGGTCGCGACGGCGCTCATCGCGGAGGCGGAGGCGTAGGACGAAAAACGAAGGTGGCGGACCCCCCACGGGCCCGCCACCTTCGCGTTCGTATGACTCAGGAACGCACGACCGTCAGTCGGCCACCACCAGGGACGGCGTCTCCTTCGTCAGGATCTCGCCGCGGAAGAAGGCGGGGCTCCTGCGCTGCATGACCAGCATGATCACCACGCCGAGGAGGAGCAGCCCGACGCCGATCACGAAGACCGAGCCGACACCGAGGACCGCGGAGCCGGAGCCGTATGCCGGGTCCCACATGTCGTACAGCGTCTTGCCGAAGACGGCGGTCAGCATCAGGCCGCCGAGCAGCGGCATGAGGCCCTTGTAGGCGAAGTTCCGGCCGGAGCGGAAGAGCTCGCCGCGGAAGTACCAGACGCAGGCGAAGGCCGTGAGCGCGTAGTAGAAGCAGATCATCAGGCCGAGCGCGTAGATCGTGTCGACCAGGACGTTCTCACTGAGCAGGGTCATCACGGTGTAGAAGACGCCCGTGGCGGCGCCGGCCACGATGGTGGCCTTGCCGGGGGTCTTGAAGACCGGGTGGACCTTGGTGAAGGACTTCGGCAGCGCCTCGTACGTCGACATCGCGAGCACCGTGCGGGCGACCGGGATGAACGTGGTCTGGAGGCTGGCGGCGGCCGAGGCGAGGACCGCGACGAAGAGCAGGATGCCGAGCGCGGGGCCCATGACGGGGCCGGCGAGCGCGGCGAAGACGTTGTCGGAGGTCTCCGGGTTGGCGAGGCCGAGGCCCTCCTCGCCGGAGCCGACGACCATCTGCGCGGCGATGCCGGTGGCCAGGTAGGAGGCGACCAGGACGACCATCGCGATGAGCGCGGCGCGGCCGGGGGTCTTCGCGCTGCCGGTGGTCTCCTCGTTGGTCGCCATGCAGGCGTCCCAGCCCCAGTACATGAAGATCGAGAGGGAGAGCCCGGCGGTGAAGGCGGCGAAGGACTGGACCGCGAAGGGGTTCATCCAGGACCAGGAGAAGGAGACCGAGGTCTCGAAGTCGCCGGCCTTCGAGAGCGCCATGGCCACGAAGACCACGAGGACGACGAGCTGGAGGCCGACGAGGGCGTACTGGATGCCCTTGGTGGCGGTCATGCCCCGGTAGCTGATCGCGGTGGCGACGGCGATGAGCGTGAGGCAGGTGATGATGTGGACGGCCTTGTTCTCGTCCAGGGCGGCGATGGACTCACTGCCGGTGATCTCACCCGCGAGGAGCCAGAAGTAGGAGGTCGCGACGCCGGCGAGGTTGGAGAGCACGATGATCGTCGCGATGACGAGGCCCCAGCCGCACATCCAGCCGATCTTGGGGCCGAAGGCCTTCACGGTCCACGTGAAGGAGGTGCCGCAGTCGGGCATGACCCGGTTGAGCTCCCGGTACGCGAAGGCGACGAGGAGCATCGGGAGGAAGCCCGCGAGGAAGATGGCCGGCATCTGGAGGCCGACCTCGCCGGCCGTGGAGCCGAGCGTCGAGGTCAGGCAGTAGACGGGGGCGACCGTCGAGATGCCGATCACGGCACTGCCGAGGAGGCCGACGGAGTTGCCTCCGAGGCCCTTGGTGCGAACGCCGTGGCTGTCGCCCGGGGCGTTGACGCCCCTTACCGTGTCTCCGGCCTGAGGCCGTGCTTCCACCTGAGTCATGAACAGGACGTTAAATGCTGCGGTTTCCACATCCGGAGGTCTTGACTCCGCAAGACTCACCGATCTACTGCCTTGCTTTGCGAGGCAGAATCAGGCCAGATGCCAATGATTGAAAGATCGACGACCGCGAGGGGCCGACCAACCGGTAGGTCGATCGACCCCTCGTCCGATATGCGGGAACCGCAGCTGAGCCCGGAATGTCCGTTTTCAAATTTTCCCGAGGAATTTTCGCGGAGGTCGTGCGGGCGCCCTCGACCCGGGCTCAGCCCGGCCACACCACCGCTTGCAGCTCGCTGTAGGCGTGCAGCGCGTACGAGCCCACGTCCCGTCCGACCCCGCTCCGCTTGAATCCGCCGAACGGTGCCTCCATGTTCCGGCCGATCGTGTTCACCCCCACCCCGCCGGCCCGCAGCCGGGCCGCGATCCGGAAGGCGCGGGCCACGTCGCCCGACCACACGTAGTCGATGAGCCCGTAGTCGCTGTCGTCGGCGAGCGCGATCCCCTCCTCCTCGTCGTCGAAGGGGACGACCACGACGACCGGGCCGAAGATCTCCTCCCGGACCACCCGCATTCCGGGGGTGCAGTCGGCGAGCAGCGTCGGCGCCACGTAGAAGCCCCTGGCGAGGTCCGGGCGCTCGCCGCCCGCGACGACCCGCGCCCCCTCCTTACGGCCGAGCTCGACGTACGACTCCACCCGGTCGCGGTGGGCCGCCGAGATCACCGGGCCGACGACCGTGCCCTTCGCCGCCGGGTCCCCCACCGTCATGAAGGCCATGTACCCGGTCAGCTTCTCGACCAGCCGCTCGTAGATCCCGCGCTGGGCGAGCACCCGGGTCGGGGCCGTACAGATCTGTCCGCTGTAGAAGGAGAACGTCGTCCCGATCCCCATGACCGCCGAGTCCAGGTCGGCGTCGTCGAGGACGAGCGCGGCCCCCTTGCCGCCCAGCTCCATCAGCTGCCGCTTGAGCGCGCGGCCGCAGACCTCGCCGATCGCCTGCCCGACCGCCGTGGAGCCGGTGAACGACACCATGTCGACGTCCGGGGAGTCCACGGCCGCCTGCCCGGCCTCCACGGAGGAGCCGGTCACCACGTTGACGACGCCGGGCGGGACGCCGGCCTCCTCCAGGGCGCGGGTCATCGCGTACACGGAGAGCGGGTCCTGCGGGGCGGGCTTCACGAGGACCGTGTTGCCCATGGCGAGGGCCGGGGCGATCTTGCCGGCCGGGTTGGCCCAGGGGTTGTTGTACGAGGTGATGCAGGTGACGACGCCGACCGGGCGCCGTACCGCCACCGCGCCGAACACCCCGGCCTTCCCCATCGGGCCGGCTTCGTTGACCTGCGGGGGCAGTGCCTGCTCGACCGGCTCCATGGCCCCGCGCGCGTACCGCCGGAAGCGGGCGGCGCCGACGGCGACCTGCATGCCGCGCGCGGTGGCGGTGGTGGCCCCGGTCTCGGCGCGCGCGAGCAGGACGTTCTCCTCGGCGTCCCTGGCCATGAGGTCGGCGGCCCGGTCGAGGATCGCCGCCCGCTCCTCCGGCCGCGTACGGGACCAGGTGGCGAAGGCCTCGCGGGCGGCGGCGGCAGCCTCGTACACCTGGTGTCTGCCCGCCTCGGGCGCGAGGCCGACGACCTCCTCGGTGGCCGGGTCGATCACCTCGTAGTGACCGCCGTCGGGCTCGACCCACTCGCCGCCGATGAAGAGCTGCTGGTTCACCTGGTCGCCACCGTCCTCGTGTCGCGGCCGGAGCGCAGGACCTTCCCCGGGATCGCGCCGGTCACCTCGTCGTCCCGTACCGTCTCCACGCCGTTGACCCGTACCGACACGATCCCGACCGCCCGCGAGTCGAGGCGCGGGCTGTCCCCCGGCAGGTCGTGCACGAGGGTCGCCGGGCCCGCGTCGATCCGCTCCGGGTCGAAGAGGACGAGGTCGGCGTGGAAGCCCTCCTCGATCCGGCCGCGCTCGCGGAGGCCGAAGAGCCGGGCCGGGTCGTCGGTCAGCATCTGCACGGCCCGCTCCAGGGGGACCAGCTTCCTGCCCCGTAGGCAGTCGCCGAGGAACCGGGTCGTGTACGGGGCTCCGCACATCCGGTCCAGATGGGCGCCCGCGTCGGAGCCGCCGAGCAGGACGTCCTCGTGGTCCCAGGTCGCGCGGCGCAGGGCCCAGGAGGCCGGGTCGTTGTCGCTGGGCATCGGCCACAGGACGGTCCTGAGGTCGTCGTTGGCGCAGATCTCGACGAGGCACTGGAAGGGGTCCTGGCCGCGTTCGGCCGCGATGTCGTCGACGACGCGACCGGTGAGGCCCTCGTTCTCGCGGCTGTACGTGTCACCGATGACGTACCGGCCGAAGTGCGCGAGGCGCCGGAACACCCCGGCCTCCCTGGAGTCGGCGCGCCGCAGCATCCCGGCCCGTACGTCGGGGTCGCGGAGCTTCGCGAGCCGCTCGGGGAGGGGCAGTCCGAGGATCTCGCCCCAGCCCGGGATGAGGTTGAGGGCGCAGAACGTGCCGAGGGACATGTTCATGGGGGTGAGGATCGGCATGGTGAGGGCGACGATCCGGCCGCCGGACTTACGGGCCCGTTCGGAGGCGGTGAGCTGGCGCGGGACGCGTTCGGGGACGGCGGCGTCGATGGTGAGGACGTTCCAGTTGAGGGGCCGGCCGGCGGCGGCGCTCATCTCGACGAACAGGTCGATCTCGTCGTCCGAGAACTGGTCCAGGCAGCCGGCCAGGATCGCCTCGATCTGGGTGCCCTCGTGTTCGCCGACGGCCGCGGAGAGGGCGATCAGCTCGGCGGGGGTGGCGTGCCGGGAGGCGACGGGGGCACCGTCGCCGTCCGAGTGGGTGGAGGACTGGGTGGTGGAGAGCCCCCAGGCGCCGGCTTCCATGGCCCTCTTGAGGAGGGCGACCATCTGCTCCAGCTGCTCGGGGGTGGGCTGCCCGCCGACGGCGTCGGCGCCCATCACGTACCGGCGGAGGGCGCAGTGGCCGACCAAGAAGCCGGCGTTGACGGCGATCCGCCCGTCGAGGGCGTCGAGGTACTCGGCGAAGGAGGACCAGCTCCAGTCGACGCCCTCCTCCAGGGCCTTGAGCGCCATGCCCTCGACCTTGGACATCATGCGGCGGGTGTAGTCGGCGTCCTCGGGCCGGTCCGGGTGGAGCGGGGCCAGGGTGAAACCGCAGTTGCCGCCGACGACGGTGGTGACGCCGTGGTTCATGGAGGGGGTGGCGTACGGGTCCCAGAACAGCTGGGCGTCGTAGTGGGTGTGCGGGTCGACGAAGCCGGGGGCGAGGACGAGGCCGGTGGCGTCCTGGGTGGTACGGGCGGGCTCGGTCGCGGTGCCGGGTTCGGCGACCAGAGCGATGCGTCCGTCGCGTATGCCGACGTCGGCGGGGAAGCGGGGGGCGCCGGTGCCGTCCACGACGGTGGCGCCCTTGATCAGGTGGTCGAGCATGACGTTCCCTTTCTGGACGTGGACACGGGTGCGCCCCGGACCGGGGGCCGCCGCGGAACGGCTCCCGGCCGGGGCCGGTACGGGGTGGCGGTCCGGGAAGACACCACCCCGCGCTCGAACGCCGGGGCCGGCCCCGCCACCCGCGGCCCCGTCAGGAGCCCGCGGCCTGGCGGAAGCGGGTCGTGCGGTGGATCGGGTCCGTGTCGATCTTCGGGATCACGTGCTCACCGATCAGCCTGATCGAGTTCATCGTGTCCTCGTACGAGATCCCGATCGGCAATCCGAAAGACAGCTGGTCCGCCCCCGCCTGCTCCCACCGCTTGCACTGGGCGAGCACCTCCGACGGATCGCCGCAGATCATCAGCTCCTCCTGGATGAGGAGTTCGATGATCTCGGCCGAGTACTCGGGCAGCAGCTCCGGCCACTCGGGCACGCCCTCGGGCCGGGGGAACGTGTCGTGGTAGCGGAACAGCAGCGACTGGAGGTAGTTGAGGCCGCCCCCGACCGCGATCTCCACCGCCTTCTCGTGCGTCTCCGCGCAGATCGCCGTCGACGTCACCATCACGTTGTCGTTGACGAAGTCACCGACCGCCCGCGCCTCCTTGATCGCCGTCTTGTAGGACTCGACGACCCACTCCATGTCGGAGACCTTCTGCACGCTGAAGCCGAGGACGCCGAGCCCCTTCTTCCCCGCCATCGCATACGAGGACGGGGACCCGGCCGCGTACCACATCGCCGGGTGGGACTTCCCGTACGGCTTGGGGAGGATCTTGCGCGGCGGCAGCGACCAGTGCTTGCCCTGGAAGCCGACGTACTCGTCCTGGAGCCACATCTTGGGGAACTCGGCGATCGTCTCCTCCCACAGCTCCTTCGTGAAGTTCATGTCGGTGACGCCCGGCATGAACCCGAGGATCTCGTGGGAGCCGGCGCCACGCCCGGACCCGAACTCGAAGCGCCCGCCGGACAGGTGGTCGAGCATCGCGACCTTCTCGGCGACCTTGACCGGGTGGTTGACCGGGGCGAGCGGGTTGAAGATGCCCGAGCCGAGGTGGATCCGCTCCGTCGCGTGGGCGAGGTAGCCGAGGTAGACGTCGTTGGCGGAGAGGTGGGAGTACTCCTCCAGGAAGTGGTGCTCCGAGGCCCAGGCGTACTTGAAGCCGGACCTGTCCGCCTGGATGACGTACTCGGTCTCCTCCATGAGGGCCTTGTGCTCGGCTTCGGGATCGGTCTCGGCGCGCTTGCCGACGTATCCCTGTACGAAGATCCCGAATTCCAAGGGGGTTCACCGTCCTCGTCGTCACCCATGAATTCTGACGTACCGTCAGATTCTCGATGTGCCCGACTGTCGCACCACCCGACAGGGGCGTCAATACCTGATGGAGCGTCAGAAAAGGCTGACCCCGGCCAGCCAGCCGCCGTCGATCACGAACGGCTGGCCCGTGATGTACGCCGACTCGTCCCCGGTCAGGAAGAGCGCGAGCGCCGCCACCTCCTCCGGGCGCCCGATCCGCCCGAGCGGCACGAGCGTGCGGTACAGCTCGGCCGCGGCGGCCGGGTCCACGCCCTCCGGGTTGCTCATGGGGGTGTCGATGGCGCCCGGGCAGAGGGCGTTCACCCGGATCCCCTTCGCGGCCAGCTCCAGCGCGGCGACGCGGGTGAGTCCGAGGACGGCGTGCTTGGAGGCGGCATAGGCGCCGACCCCGGCCATGCCCGTGAGCCCGGTGTACGAGGCGGTGTTGACGATCGTCCCGCCGCCGGCCGCCGCGATCTCGGGCGCGACCGTCCGGATGCCCAGGAAGCAGCCGGTCTGGTTGACGGAGACGATCGCCTGGAACTCCTCCAGGGGCGTGGAGAGCAGCTCGTTAAAGCGGAGGATGCCCGCGTTGTTGACGAGCCCGTCGATCTTCCCGAAGCGCTCCTTGGCGAACTCCACGGCCGCCGCCCAGTCGTCCTCGCTCGTCACGTCCAGGTGGACGTACGCGGCCCGCTCCTCCCCCGACCCTGCCGACTCCCCCAGCTCCTTGGCCAGCGCCTCCCCGGGACCGTCGAGGACGTCCGCGAGCACGACCCGCGCCCCTTCCCCCGCGAACAGCCGCGCCTCCTGCTCGCCCTGCCCGCGCGCCGCGCCGGTGACGAGGACGACCCGCCCGTCGAGCTTGCCCATGTCCGTACTCCCTAGAGGTGGGGGGCGACCTCCGTGCCGAAGGCCGCCATCTGGTCGATGAGTTCGGTACGGCTCCGGGAGCGGAACCGGACCTGTATCTGGTCCACGCCCATCTCCCCGTACGCGCGCAGGGAGGCGGCGAGCTCGTCCGGCGGCCCGCTCAGGGTGCGGCGGCCGACGCTCCAGGCGGGGCTGCCGACGTACAGCGGCTCGACGATCGCGCCGACGGTGATCGGCTCCGCGATCCCGGCCTCGGCGCGGAGCCGCAGCAGCTTCTGGATCTGTACGGCCAGCCGGTCGCGCGGGTCGCCCTGCGGCAGCCAGCCGTCGCCCTTGAGCGCGGCCCGGCGGACGGCGGCCGGGGAGGAGCCGCCGACCCAGAGCGGGACCCGCTCCTGCGCGGGCCGCGGCAGCTGGCCCAGCTCCTTGAAGGTGAACCGCTCCCCCGAGTGCTCCGGGTACTCCTCGGGCCCGAGCGCCGCCCGCAGCGCGTCAACGGTCTCGTCGAGCACGGCGCCCCGGCGCGCGAAGTCCACCCCGAGCGCCTCGAACTCCTCCTGTACGTGTCCGGCGCCGACCCCGAGCACGAGGCGGCCGCCGGAGAGGTGGTCGAGGGTCGCGTACGCCTTGGCGGTGACGAGCGGATGACGCAGCCCGACGACGGCGACGTGCGAGAGGAGCCGGACCCGCTCGGTGGCGGCGGCGAGGAAGGAGAGCGTGGCGACCGGGTCGTACCAGACGGTGCTCATGGCCTCGGCGAGCCGGCGCGGGATGGCGACGTGGTCGCAGCTCGCGAGGTAGTCGAAGCCGTGCGCCTCGGCGGCCCGGGCGACGGCGAGCAGATCGGCGGGCCCGGCGCCCGCCTCCCAGGGCTCGGCGTAGAGGGCGGACTGCGACTGGACGGGCAGCTGCATCCCGTAGACCACCATGGGGACCCCTTAACTGACGGTACGTCAGATATGACGAGGGGGCCCATCGTCACCGGTGACGGGCGAGGAGGCAAGGGGTGGGGCGGGGATGGCCCCGGTCGGGCGCCGGGCCCCGGGCGGACCGACAGGCAGCCGAAATGTTGGTGCAGTACATGTTTTGTAGAGATGTTCACCGACCTCGACCCCGACGTGGCCGTACCGAAGAACGCCGGACGCTGGATCGGTTCCGTCCAGCACCGGATGGCGAGGGCCGGGGAGCACCGGAGCGCCTCGGCCGTCGATCTGATGATCGCGGCCACCGCGGCCCATCACGGCCTGACCGTCCTCCATGACGGCGTCGACTAGCGCACCATCGCCCGGCACGCGGCCGACCTGAGCGAGCACAGCGTCCACGACGTCGGGTAGCAGCCGGGCTCGACGTCGGGCAGCGGCCGGGCTCGACCGGGCGCCCGGCCCCCGTCACGGCCGCCAGAGGCCCTCCGGCGACAGCCCGAGGAGGTCGATCGCGTTGCCGCGGACGATCCGCTCGACGACGTCCGGCGGCAGGTGCCCCATCTGGGCCTCGCCGACCTCCCGCGACTTGGGCCAGGTGGAGTCCGAGTGCGGGTAGTCCGTCTCGTACAGGACGTTCCCCGCCCCGATGGCGTCGAGGTTGCGCAGCCCGAAGGCGTCGTCGAAGAAGCAGCCGAAGACGTGCCCGGCGAAGAGCTCGGACGGCGGGCGCAGGACCTTCTCGGCGACCCCGCCCCAGCCCCGGTTCTCCTCCCACACGACGTCCGCGCGCTCCAGGATGTACGGGATCCAGCCGATCTGCCCCTCCGCGTACATGATCCGCAGGTTCGGGAAGCGCTCGAACGTGCCGCTCATCAGCCAGTCGACCATCGAGAAGCAGCAGTTCGCGAAGGTGATGGTCGAGCCCACGGCCGGCGGGGCGTCGGCGGAGGTGGACGGCATCCGGCTGGAGGAGCCGATGTGCATGGCGATGACCGTGCCGGTCTCGTCGCAGGCGCGGAAGAAGGGGTCCCAGTGGTCCGTGTGCACCGAGGGGAGCCCGAGGTGCGGCGGGATCTCGGAGAAGGCGACGGCCCGCACCCCGCGAGCGGCGTTCCGGCGCACCTCGGCTGCGGCGAGCTCCGGATCCCAGAGCGGGATGAGGGTGAGCGGGATCAGCCGCCCGTGGGCCTCGGGCCCGCACCACTCCTCCACCATCCAGTCGTTGTACGCGCGGACGCAGAGCAGCCCGAGTTCGCGGTCGTCCGCCTCGGTGAAGGTCTGCCCGCAGAAGCGGGGGAAGGTGGGGAAGCAGAGCGCGGACTGGACGTGGTTGACGTCCATGTCGGCGAGGCGGTCGGGGACGGAGTGGGATCCGGGCCGCATCTGCTCGAACGTGATGACTTCGAGGCGGATCTCGTCCCTGTCGTAGCCGACGGCGGTGTCGAGCCGGGTGAGGGGCCGGTGCAGGTCCTCGTAGACCCACCAGTCGCCTATCGGCCCGTCGTCCCCCTTGGCGCCCATGACCGGGGCGAACTTGCCGCCGAGGAAGGTCATTTCCTTGAGGGGCGCCCGGACGATCCGGGGGCCGGTGCCGCGGAAACGGGACGGGAGCCGGTCCCGCCAGACGTGCGGGGGCTCCACGGTGTGGTCGTCCACCGAGATGATCTTCGGGAAGGTCTCCATGGCTTTCACGGTAGCGCCGATCTGACGATGCGTCAGCTATCGTGCGGCAGATCGGGGGAGGGGGTGGGTGCGGGGGTGGGTGCGGGGGTGGGTGCGGGGGCGTCGGTCGTGCGCGGTGCCGGCGGCGGTACGAGGCGGCTCGGGCGGCGGTGCGTGCGCGATGCGGCGGCCGTATGGGGGTGCTGTGACGGGCTGTAGTGCGACCGACCCGATGCTGACGGACTCCCTCCGGACAAGGCAGACTGTCCTGGGCGAAACCAGCGGTACGGGCAGGGGGAGCGATGGACCGTGAGAACGGGCCGCGAGTTCCGGTGCAGCGGACACCGAAGACGGACGCGGGTGCCGACTCCGGCGCGGGCGTGGGTACGGGGATGAGCGCGGGCGCGGACGCCGACGCTTCGCGCGGCGACGGGGGCGTAGGCGCGGGCACGGGGGTCGCAGCGAACAGTTCCGGCAACGGCCCCGCCGCACCCACCGAAGCCGGGACCACCACCGACACCACCGACTCCGGCGCCCCCGCCCCCACCCAAGGTCTGCGTTTCGCCGTGCTCGGGCCCGTGCGGGCCTGGCGGGACGGGGAGCCCGTGCCCACCGGGTCGCCGCAGCAGCGGGCCCTGCTCGCGGCCCTGCTCCTGCGCGGCGGGCGTACCGCCACCGCGTCCGAGCTGATCGACGCGCTCTGGGGCGAGGAGTCGCCCTCGCGGGCCCTCGCGGCCGTACGGACGTACGCCTCCCGGCTCCGCAAGGCCCTGGACCCCGAGGTCCTCGTCAGCGAGTCCGGCGGCTACGCCCTGCGGACGGCCGCCGCGGCCCTCGACGTCACCCTCGCGCAGGAGCTCGCCGCCGGGGCGGAGAAGCTGCGGTCGGCCGGGGACCGCGCGGGCGCCCGCGACCGGCTCGCCGAGGCCCTCGACCTGTGGGACGGCGAGGTGCTGGCCTCCGTACCCGGCCCGTACGCCGAGACCCAGCGGACCCGCCTGGAGGAGTGGCGGCTCAGCCTCCTGGAGACCCGGCTCGACATCGACCTGGAGGTCGGCGCGCACGCCGAGGCCGTCTCCGAACTGACCGCGCTGACCGCCGCGCAGCCGCTGCGCGAGCGGCTTCGCGAGCTGCTCATGCTGGCGCTCTACCGCAGCGGGCGGCAGGCGGAGGCGCTCGCCGTGTACGCCGACACCCGCCGGCTCCTCGCCGACGAGCTGGGCGTCGACCCCACACCCGAGCTCTCCCGGCTCCAGCAGCGCATCCTCCAGGCCGACGCCGAACTCGCCCGCCCGGTCGAGGAGGCGGCCCCGGCTGCGGCGCCCGTCGCCCGCCCGGCTCAACTCCCGGCGACGGTCCCGGACTTCACGGGCCGGGGCTCGTTCGTACGGGAGCTCGGCGCCCGGCTCGCCGCCGCCGAGGGCCATGTCATGGCGGTGTCGGCGCTCGCGGGCATCGGGGGCGTCGGCAAGACGACCCTTGCCGTGCACGTCGCCCACGAGGCGAGGCCGCACTTCCCGGACGGCCAGCTGTACGTGGACCTCCAGGGGGCGGGTTCGCAAGCCGCGGCGCCGGAGACGGTCCTCGGTTCGTTCCTCCGCGCGCTCGGCACTCCGGACTCCGCCATCCCGGACTCCCTCGACGACCGGGCGGCGCTGTACCGCTCGACGCTCGACGGCCGCCGGGTTCTGGTCCTCCTGGACAACGCCCGGGACGCCGCCCAGATCCGCCCGCTGCTCCCCGGTACGGCGGGCTGCGCGGCCCTGGTGACGAGCCGGATCCGGATGGTGGACCTGGCGGGGGCGCACCTGGTGGACCTGGACGTGATGTCCCCGGAGGAGGCGCTCCAGCTCTTCACGAGGATCGTCGGCGGGGAGCGGGTCCAGGCGGAGCGGGAGGCGGCCCTGGACGTGGTCGCGGCCTGTGGTTTCCTTCCCCTGGCGATCCGTATCGCCGCGTCCCGCCTGGCGGCGCGCCGGACGTGGACGGTCTCCGTCCTGGCGGCGAAGCTGGCCGACGAGCGCCGCCGCCTGGACGAGCTCCAGGCGGGCGACCTCGCCGTCAAGGCGACCTTCGAACTCGGCTACGGGCAGCTGGAACCGGCGCAGGCGCGCGCGTTCCGGCTCCTCGGCCTCGCCGACGGCCCGGACATCTCCCTGGCGGCGGCGGCCGCCGTCCTCGACCTCCCGCTCTGGGACACGGAGGACCTCCTGGAGGCCCTGGTCGACACGTCGCTGGTGGAGTCGGCGGCCCCGGGCCGCTACCGGTACCACGATCTGGTCCGCCTCTACGCGCGTGCGTGCGCGGACCGCGACGAACAGCCCCCGTCGGAGAAGGAGGCGGCGCTCTCCCGGCTCCTCGACTTCTACCTGTCGACGGCGGCGCGCGTCTACGCGATCGAACGCCCCGGCGACCGCCTGGTGGACCACCTGGAGCCGACGGGCTACGAGGGCCTGACCTTCACGGACCGCCACGAGGCCCAGGACTGGCTGTACGCGGAGGCGAACTGCCTCCTGGCCACGGTCCGCCAGTCCGCCGCGTCCCCGACGACCCTGCGCAGGGCGGTGGACCTGCTATGGGCGTCGCTGGACCTCGGCGAGTCCGGGGCGAACTCCAAGGAGTTCGAGGCGACGGGGGCGGTCGTGCGCGACGCTGCCCACGCCCATGGCGACGACAGGGCCGAAGGCCGGGCGTTCACGGTGCTGGCGGGCGTCCACCACACGGCGGGCCGCTTCGAGGAGGCGGACCGCGACGCCGAACTCGCCCTGCCCCACGCCGATCGGGCCGACGATCCGGTCCCGGCCTGCTGGTCCGCCAACGCCCGGGGCATCATCGCCCTCTACCAGAACCGCTTCGCGGAGGGCGAGCAGTACCTCACCTCGGCGATCGAGCGGTTCCGGGGCATCGGGGACGAGCCGGGTGAGGCGAGCGCCCTCTGCAACCTGTCGCGCATCCACCTGGCCACAGGCCGTACGTCGAGCGCCATCGCTCTCGCCCGGCAGGGCACGGAGATCTACGACTCGATGGGGCACACGCTGCGGGGCGCCAACGGGCGGTACGCCCTCGGTCTGGCGCTCACCCAGGACAACCAGCTCACCGCGGCCGGCGACCGGCTCCGCGAGGCGCTGGCCGTCTTCGCCGACAGCAGGCAGCGGCTGTGGGAGGGCATGACCTACTTCCGGCTGTCCGAGGTGGACCTCGCGGCCCGGCGCCACGCGCAGGCGGCGTCGAACGCCGAGATGGCCCTCACGGTGCTCCGGGGCATCGGGGGCGAGTGGCGGCGGGGCAACGTCCTCACCGTGCTCGGCCGGGCCCTCTTCGGCATCGGCCAGAGCGGCCGGGCCCTGGTCTGCTGGCGGGAGGCCCTCGGCATCTTCGAGGAGCTCGGTGCCCCGGAGGCCGCGGACGTCCGCGCGCTGCTTGCCCCCGCGACGGCCGCGTAGGCCGGTGGCCAGTACGTTCATCGTTCGTTTATCGCCGCCCGGCATGCTCTGCCACATGACGATCCGCCGCGTCGGGGGGCAGACGGGTCGCCGATGAGGGCCACACCCCGGGAGTACTAGGGTGACCGGCCCCGGAGATTCGTCCAGCCGTCCACGGGGGAACGACTGGGCGAATCTCCACACATCTCGGACATCACACGCAGGAGTTGACGAGCATGACCGACCCGAACAAGCAGGACCCGCTCATCACCACCAAGGACATGCACGCCACCTCCGAGCCGGCGGTCGGCGCGATCACCGAGAAGATCACCGGCGGCAAGGAGGCGACCATCACCACCAAGGACATGCACGCCACCTCGGAGCCCGCGGTCGACGCGATCACCAAGAAGGTCACCGGCGGCCACGAGGAGTCCATCACCACGATGGACATGCACGCCACGACGGAGCCGGCCAAGTAGACCACTCCCGACGGGGAACGGCCGCGGCGGCGACTTCGGGGGAGCCGCCGGGGCCGACCAGGGAGGTCCGGTCGACGGGGGAGCACACGGGCTCGGGGGACACCCGGCGGCACCAGGGGGGAGCCGTCCGGGCAGGGCCCGTGCGCAACGCGATCGGACCACCGCACAACGGAGGGGCCGGGCAACTGCCCGGCCCCTCCGGCGTGTTGGGGTCCCAGTAAGAAGCGTGCCACCAGCCGCGAACGGCGGTGACCGGTCCTTGGACGGTGGTCTTGCCGGACCGGTCGGCTCGTACACTGACGAAAATGGAGGACCACACGGCCACCGGGATCGGTGCGCGTCCGGCGCCCGCCTTACGGCAGTACGTCGACTCGTATGTCGGCTTCGACCTCCGCGGGCTCCCGGCGGGGGTGCACTGCGGCCCGCCGAGCCGCGCGCTCACCGCGGTGATCAGCCTGTCGGATCCTTTGGAGGTGGCGGCGGGCGTTGACGACGGGTCACCGGTCACCCGGTTCAGCAGCGTGGCCGGCGGCCTGATGCGCCGGTCCGTCGCGATCCACCACGACGGGCGCCAGCACGGTGTGCAGGTATCGCTGACACCGCTCGGGGCCCGGGCCGTCTACGGCACGCCCGCCGCCGAGCTCGCCCACCGACTGGTCCCGCTCGACGAGCTTCTCGGAGCGCTTGCCGTCGAGCTGGTCGACCGGCTCCGATCGGCGACGACATGGGCGGCGCGGTTCACCGCGCTGGACGAATTGCTCCTCCGAGCTGTCGGCCGTGGCGCCCGCGACGACCCTGTGCGCCAGGTTCGTCCCGAGGTGGCCGAGGCGTGGCGCCGCCTCGTCGCCGCGCGGGGTCACGTCCAGGTCGGTGCGGTCGCCGCGGAACTCGGCTGGAGCCGCCGGTACCTCACCGAGCGGTTTCGCGGTGAGGTGGGCCTGTCGCCGAAGACCTTCGCCCGAGTCCTGCGCTTCGAGCACGCCCACGAACTGGCGGCGACGCGGGATCCGCTCCCGTGGGCCGATGTGGCGACCGTCTCCGGCTACGCCGACCAGGCCCATCTCGTGCGGGACTGGCGTGAGTTCACCGGCCGGTCGCCGACGGCCTGGCGTCGTGGCGAAGTCCTCCTCGGAGCCGGGTAGCCGCCGACCGCCTGCCCGTCGCGTCGGCTTCTCTTCCCTTTCCTTCAAGACCGCCCGATCACTGTCGTGGACGATCGTCGGCATGAGACTCGTCAACCACGAACGCAACGCCGTGGACCTGCGGACCATCCCCGTGCACCTCGGACTGGGATCGAGAGCGAAACCCGTCGAGGGCTTCGCCTGGGACCCGGAGGTGCTCCGGGCCTACAGCGCCGCGGTCGCGGCGGACGGCGCAGAGGGCCGGATGGTGATGATCTTCGAAGGCGACGGCCCCGGCGATCATTGGGAGAGCCACCCCGCGGGCGACGAACTGGTCGTTTGCCTCAGCGGGTCGGTGACGGTCACCCGCGACGTGGACGGGGTGCCCGACCGCGTTCTGCTCGGGCCGGGCGAGGCCACCATCAACCCGGCGGGGGTATGGCACGTGGTCGACATGGAGGGGCCTACGTCCATCCTGTCCATCACCGCGGGCCTCGGCACCGACCACCGACCTCGGACCGACACCCGTCCGACCGGACGTGACGGCACGACCGGCCCGGAGGAAGCGCCGTGACGACACGCGTCGCGTGCCTCGGCGACAGCCTCACCCGCGCGCAGTTCAGCGTCGACTACCTGGATCTTCTCGGACGACGCCACCCTCCCGGTGACGTGCGGCTCGCCCGCTTCGGCGCCAACGGCGACTTCGCCTACAACCTCTTGCAGCGCCTCGATGCCGTCATCACGGACCCGCCCGATGTGATCACGGTGTTGATCGGAACCAACGACGCCCGAGCGAGCCTCGCCGGCTACCCCGTCGAGCAGGCCATGAAGCGCAAACAGCTTCCCGGTCGCCCGTCAGCCGACTGGTTCCAGCAGTGTCTGGGAGCCGCCGTCGCGCGGCTGCGGGCGGAGACCGACGCGACGATCGGTCTGCTGTCGCTACCGGTACTCGGCCAACAACTCGACGGAGCAGCGGCCCAGGCATCGCAGGCGTACAGCCGGATGATCGCCGAGGTCGCCGCCACCAACGGGGTGGCCTACCTTCCGCTCCACGAACGCCAGATCGAGGAACTGCGCCGAGCGGACCCACCGCCGATCTCGTACCGGGAGGTGACGCCCGCAGCAGTCGTCGGCGTCCTCGTCCAGCATGCGGTACTGCGCCGCAGCCTCGACACGATCTCGCGGCGCCGAGGTCTCGTGCTCACGACCGACCACATCCACCAGAACAGCCGCGGCGCCGGCCTCATCGCCGAGGTCATCGACGCCGGTCTGCTGACCCGGAGCGCGTAGCCGTTCCGGCGCCCGGCCAGTCGGATGCCGTCCACCGCGCGGAGGCGGCGTCCGATCCGGGCGGTCGACGCCTACGGCACCGAGGTCAACCGGTGGTTCTCCAAAGGGGAGGGCCGGACGGCCCGCGGCGCGAGACCTGGCCGCTCGTGGCGACAGTGACGTCACCATGCTCCGCATGGGCCGTGGCCGCGAGCAACGCATCGATGGCGTGTTGTGGCCGTGCAGGCCTTCGAGCGTTCCGGCGCGGGCGCGGCTCTCGATCACGCCTTCGTTCCGCAGCAGCCCGAGCGCGTTGCCGGTGGCATGTTCCTGTACCTGACCGTTGTGCGGCACGAGTGCGTGTACGTCCTCCAGGTCAGCCCCTTGAGGAGGTGAAGGACACGGAGGCGGACCCGCTGGATACCCCCGGGGCCGGCGTCGACCGGGGTGTATCCGACGGTCTTCTCGACCGTAGCGTAGGCGAGGCTGCTCATCGCGGCTGGAACGTACTCGTCGCGGGACAGGTCCGGGACGCACACCCCGTGCTTGGGGTGAGACCCGCCGGGAAGCGCGCCACCAGCCGCGCCCCGCGCGCCGCGTCCTCGACCGTCAGGGTGCCGGCGTGGTCGGTGGCGATGTCGCGGGCGATGGGGAGGCCCAGGCCCGCGCCGCCCGAGGCGCGGGTGCGGGAGGCGTCGAGGCGGGTGAAGCGGTCGAAGACGCGGGCGCGGTCGGCGGGTGGGATGCCGGGGCCGTCGTCCGCCACGGCGAGGGTGACCGACGTGCCGTCCGCGGTGACCGTGACCGTGATCTGCGACTCCGCGTGGCGGCACGCGTTCGCCAGGAGGTTGCGGAGGAGTCGTTCCAGACGGGTCGCGTTGCCGTGGACGAGCGCGGGCGCCGGGGCCTCGCAGGTGACCACGAGCCCGGCGGCGTCCGGCAGGTGCTGGTGTTCGCGGACCAGGTCCTCCGCGAGGGCCGCCAGGTCGACCGGCTCCCGGGGCGCGGCCGTGGCCCGGTGGCTCGCCAGGAGCAGCAGATCGTCGGCGAGCGTCTGGAGGCGTACGACGTCGGCGGCTGCCTCCGCCACCACTTCCGGCCAGTCCGTGACCGAGTCCGGGTGGCGCAGGGCCGTCTCCAGCTGGGCGCGCAACCCCGCGAGGGGGCTGCGGAGTTCGTGGGCGGCGTCCGCCACGAACTGCTGTTGGCGTGCCGAGGACTGCTCCAGGCGGTCGAGCGTGTCGTTCGTGGTGACGGCGAGCCGGGCGATGACGTCGCCGGTGGCCGGGACGGGGACGCGCCGGTCGAGGGACTGGCCCGTGATCTCGGCGAGTTCGCGCCGGATCGCCTCGACGGGGCGCAGCGAGCGTGCCGCCGTGACGTGGACCAGTACCCCGGTGAGCAGGGCGACGAGCGGCGCCCCCGTGATCAGCGCGATCCAGTAGGCGTTGCCCATCGGCTCCGCGTGCTCCGGCTGCGCCCGTCGCATGACCTCGATCGCCACCGCGAACAGTCCGCCGGTCGTCACCGCCGCCACCAGTACCGTTCGGTTCCGGTACGGCATCCTGCCCGCGCCGCTGCCGAGCGCCGCCCAGACCGCTGCCGCCGTGAGCAGACCCGCCGAGGGGCCGATGAACATGAGGCCCCAGCGGAAGGCCTCCTTCGCCACGAGCCACGGCTTGAGCGGGTTCTCCCGGACGAGCCACTGCGTGTACATGACCATGAGGGCGCCCGACGTCAGGAAGCCGACCACCGCCGCTCTGAGCCGCGCCGTCCGTACATGGCCGCGGCCCGCGAGCCAGCCCGCGGCGCCTACGCCCAGCGCGCCCCACACGAAGCCCGGCCAGGCGAGGAACGCGATCTGCGGGCCCACCCGGTCGGTGCCCAGCACCTCGGGGATCACCCAGGGGAGCGGCCCCACCGCCCGGTCCTCCGCCTCCAGCCAGATCACCGCCGCCGCCACGACCCCCCACGCGGCCAGCCCGGACGTCACCGCCTGCCCGTAGCGCCGCCACCACTCAGCCACGGCCCGCCACCCGGTACCCCGCCCCCCGCACCGTCTCGATCGTCTCGCGCCCGAACGGCGCGTCGATCTTCTTCCGTACGGCGCTGATGTACACGTGCACGATGTTCGGGTCGCCCGTGAAGTCCGCCGACCACACCTCGTCGAGGATGTCGAGCGTCGGGACCACCTCGTCGGGGCGCAGCAGCAGGCAGTGGAGCACCGCGAACTCCTTCGGGGTCAGGGCGATCGGCTCGGCGCCCCGGCCGCAGGTCCGGCGGGCCTGGTCCAGCCAGAGGTCGCCGCACTCCAGGCGGGTGCGGGTGCGGGCGCCGCCGCGGCGCAGCAGGGCGCGGAGCCGGGCCTCCAGGACGACGTACGAGAAGGGTTTGGCGAGGTAGTCGTCGGCGCCCGTGTCGAGGCCCTCGGCCTCGTCGTACTCGCCGTTCTTGGCCGTCAGCATCATCACGGGCACGTCGTTGTCCTCGGCGCGGAGCCGCGAGCAGACCTGGTAGCCGTTGAGGCCGGGCAGCATGAGGTCGAGCAGGACGGCCGCGTAGCGGTGCTCCCGTGCCAGGTGGAGCCCCGTGACGCCGTCGTGGGCCACGTCGACCGTGTACCCGACGGCCGAGAGGCCGCGCCGCAGTGAGGCGGCGATCCTCACCTCGTCCTCGATCACCAGTACGCGCATGGGCCGAGTATCTCCGGGGCGCCGGATGCGGGGCTGAGGAAATCCTCAGGGTTCCTCAGCCCCGCCTCAGGGTCGGTCACCGAGGGTCGCCCCCATGGCTGTGATCCTCTCCCCCACGCCCGCTCCCCCACCCTGCCTCTCCCGTACGGCTTCCCGGACCGTACCCGGCCTGCTCGGCTTGCTCTCCTTCGTCTCCTCCTCGGTGTTCGCGCTGCGCGAGCACGCCCGGTTCGGGACGACGGGCTACGACCTGGGGATCTTCGGGCAGGCGGTGCGCTCGTACGCGGAGGGGCGGGCGCCCGCCTCGGAGCTCCGGGCGGCGACCGCGCCGACCGGTTTCGCGGGGGACGCGTATCCGCTGCTCGGCGACCACTTCCACCCGGTCCTCGCCCTGCTCGCACCGCTCTACCGGCTCGTCCCGCGCGTCGAGACGCTCCTCGTCGCGCAGGCCGCGCTCGTCGCCCTCGCCGTGTACGTCGTCGCGCGGACGGCGCAACGGCACCTGCCGGGGCGGAAGTTCGCGCCGGTGGCCGTCGGGACGGCGTGCGGGCTCGGCTGGGGGGTGCAGCAGCTGATCGGTTTCGACTTCCACGAGGTGGCGTTCGCCGTACCGCTGCTCGCCCTCGCCTGCCGCGCGTACCTCGACGGGCGGACCCGGGCCGCCGCGTGCTGGGCCGCCGCCCTGCTCCTGGTGAAGGAGGACCTGGGGGCGACGACCGCCGTCCTCGGGCTGCTGCTCGCGCGGCAGGACCGGCGCGTCGGCCTCGCGCTCACCGCCGGGTCCCTGCTCGGCGCCGTACTGATCGTGTACGGGGTGATCCCGGCGTTCGCCGCCGACGGGCAGTACGTGTACCTGGCCCAGACCCCCGGGTCGTCCGCGGCTTCAGGGGCGTACGGGCTCCTCGACGGCTGGCACGTGAAGGCGCTGACCGTCCTGCTGCTGCTCGCCGCGACCGGCGGGCTCGTGCTGCGCAGCCCGCTCGCCTGGTTGCTGCTTCCCACTCTCGCCTGGCGGTTCACCTCCGCCAACCCCGCCCACTGGGAGCCGGGGCTCCACTACTCGGCGGTGCTCGTGCCGATCGCCTTCGCCGCCCTCGTCGACGCCCTGCGCAGGGGCGCCCGGCTGCCGCTCTCCGTGCCCCTGGCGGTCGCGCTCCTGCTGCTGCCCGTCCAGCCGGTGGCGGCGCTCGTCACCCCCGGTTTCTGGCGGGACGGGCCCCGGGAGGCCGCCGCCCGCCGGGCCGTCGAGCTGGTGCCGGACGGGGCCCGGGTCGCGGCGAGCAACAGTCTGGCCCCGCACCTGACCGACCGGGCGACCGTGCACCTGGTCGCGGACGGGGTCCTGGACCGGCGCCCGGTCGTGGAGTGGATCGTGGCGGACCGGGCGGAGAAGTACCCGGCCGGCGCGGTCGGCGGCGTTCTGGAGCGGGCCGCCGCGGCGGGGTGGCGGGTCGTGCGGGAGGAGGCCGGGATCGTCGTGCTCGCGCGGACGGGTCAGCGGGCGTAGGAACCGAGGCCGATCAGGCAGTACACGTACTCGCTGACGACGGCGCCGTTCATCGTGTAGCGGTGCGAGAAGGCGTACTGCGTCTTGGGGTTGGAGTTGCAGTTGTCCATGTCGGAGGTGAAGGGGAAGGTCTGGATCACCTTGTAGTGGGCGTCGGCCGCCGAGCAGGGGACCTCCTCGACGTCGTCGACGGTCTGCGCGGTCGTCGAGTCGGGGAGGGAGCCGTTGAGGCAGGTGCCCTTGTCGTAGGGGTCGGGCTCCTCCTCGGTGGGGGTGGCCGTCGCCGTGGCCGTGGGGTCGCCGAGGACGGGCGGCGGCTCGAACGAGAAGGTCGGCACCACCACCGGGCCGGGGCCCTTGGAGCCGGCCGCGCCGTCGTCGCCGTCGCCGTCGCTCAGGAGGGATATGCCTCCGATGATCGCGCCGATGACGAAGAGGGGGACCAGGCAGCCGAGGATCCCGGACTTCTTGGCGGGCTGCGCCGCGCCGGCGACCGTGATGCGCAGATACACGGTGCCCTCGCCGAACCGGGCCGCGACGAGCTCGCCGTGGTGGCAGGGACGGACGGTGATGTGAGCGGGCCCGGTCGGCAGCTGGACGGTGAGGATCACGCCCTGGGCGGCCTGCTGAGGGGTGAGGGTCAGGGGAATCTCTTGCGTCGACACCGGCTGCTCCTGAGGAGGGGAGGGGTGGGGAGGTAGAGGTGCGGGACTGCCCATATGACGTGTACACGGAGGGGGTTGGTTGCGCACCGGCCGCGCGGGGCGCGGGAAGCACGGGAGGCGCGGTCAGCGATTCCGGCACCCCACTCCTTGAACACCCCCCACCTACCTTCCCTCCCGCAGCACCCCCTTCACCACCTTCCCGCTCGCGTTTCTCGGCAGTTCGTCCACGAACTCGACCTGTCTCGGCACCTTGTAGTTCGCCATCTCCCGCCGCGACCAGGCGATCAGGTCGTCCGCCGTGACCCTCGCCCCCGGTCGCCGTACCGCGAAGGCCTTGCCCACCTCCCCCAGTCTCGCGTCGGGGACGCCGATCACGGCCACGTCCGCGATGTCGGGGTGGAGGCCGAGGAGTTGCTCGATCTCGGCCGGGTAGGCGTTGAAGCCGCCCACGATGAACATGTCCTTGAGCCGGTCGGTGATCCGCAGGTTGCCGGCCTCGTCGAGGACGCCGACGTCCCCCGTACGGAGCCAGCCGTCCGCGTCGATCGCCGCCGCCGTCGCCTCCTCGTCGTCGTCGTAGCCGCTCATCACGTGGTGGCCGCGGACCAGGACCTCACCGGTCGGGGAGAGACGGACCTCGGTGCCGGGGATCGGGCGGCCCGAGGTGGTGGCGACGGTCGTGTCCGGGTCGTCGCGGCGGCACATGGTGACGATGCCGCTCGCCTCGGAGAGGCCGTACGCCGTGAGGACCGTACCGACGCCCAGGTCGGCGCGGAGGCGTTCGACGAGCCGGAGGGGGACCACGGCCGCGCCCGTCACGACGAGGCGGAGGGAGGTGAGGTCGTGGGCCGGGCGGGCGGGGTGGTCCAGGAGCGACTGGTGGAGGGTGGGCGGGCCGGGCAGGACCGTGATGCGTTCGGCGGCGATGTTGGCGAGGACCGTGTCGACGGTGAAGACGGACTGCGGGACGATCACCGCGCCCCGCATCAGGCAGGCGAGGATCCCGGCCTTGTAGCCGAAGGTGTGGAAGAAGGGGTTGACGACGAGATAGCGGTCGCCCTCCCGGAGGCCCGCGAGCTCGGACCAGATCGCGTAGCAGCGCAGGCTCTGGGCGTGGCTGATGACCGCGCCCTTGGGGCGGCCGGTGGTGCCTGAGGTGTAGATGATGTCGGAGGGTGCGCCGGGGGCGATCGAGTCGGCCCGCGCGCGGACCCGGGCGGCCGGGACGCTGTCGCCCTCCGCGAGGAAGGCCTTCCAGGTCGTCCAGCCCGCGTCGTCCGGGGCGGTGTCCCCGAGGACCACGACCCTCTCCAGGTGCGGCAGCGCCACTCCGCAGCGGCGCAGGGAGGCCACGTACGAGGTGCCGAGGAAGGTGCCGGTGACGAAGAGCAGCCGGGCCCGGGAGCGCTGGAGGACGTGGGCGGCCTCGGTGCCCTTGAAGCGGGTGTTCAGGGGGACGAGGACGGCGCCGGCGGTGACCGCGCCGAGCGCGGAGACGATCCAGTCCAGGGTGTTGGGGGCCCAGACCGCCACCCGGTCGCCGGTCCGGACGCCGGTGGCGAGGCAGGCGGCGGCGGCCCGTTCGACGCGTGCGCCGAGTTCGGCGTAGCTCACGCGGGTCCGGCCGTCGACGACGGCCTCCCGCGCGCCGTACCGCTCGGCCGCCGCCCGTACGAGACCGGGGATCGTGCCCCACTCCAGGTCGCCGCGCATACCCCACCTCCTGTAGCTGACTGTTCGTCAGATTAGTTGTAACCTGACGCGCTGTCAGCAGTGCTGTCGCATCGGGAGGTTCCGTGCTCAAGGACGCCACCGCCATTGTCGGGATAGGTCAGACCGCCTTCGCGAAACAGCTCCCCGAGACCGAGAAGGCCCTCGCCTGCCGGGCGATCCTCGCCGCCCTCGACGACGCGGGGATCGACCCGTCCGAGGTCGACGGCTTCGCCTCGTACACGATGGAGGAGACCGACGAGGTCGAGGTCGCCAAGGCCATCGGCGCCGGCGACGTGACCTTCTTCTCCAAGGTCGGCTACGGCGGCGGCGGCTCCTGCGCGACCGTCGGCCACCTCGCCGCCGCCGTCGCCACCGGTCAGGCGAGCGTCGGCGTCGCCTGGCGGTCGCGGAAGCGGGGCAGCGGGCCGCGCCCCTGGAAGAACACCGCCGTCCAGCTGCCCACCCCCGGCCAGTGGACCCGGCCGTTCGGCCTGCTCCGCCCCGCCGACGAGATCGGCATGCTCGCCCGCCGCTACATGCACGAGTACGGCGCCACCCGCGACCACCTCTTCAACGTCGCCCTCGCCTGCCGCAACCGCGCCAACCAGAACCCCGACGCGATCATGTACGAGCGCCCGCTGACCCGCGAGATGTACATGAACGCCCGGTGGATCAGCGAACCCCTCTGCCTTTTCGACAACTGTCTGGAGACGGACGGGGCGTTGGCGTGCGTGATCGTCTCCGCCGAGCGGGCCCGCGACTGCCGCCGGAAGCCGGTGTACGTCCACTCCGCCGCCCAGGGCCTGCCCGCCCAGCACCACGGCATGGTCAACTACTGGAACGACGACCCCCTGTCCGGACCCGCCTGGACGGCCGCCCGCCACCTCTGGAAGCACGCCGACTTCGGCCCCCAGGACGTCGACGTCGCCCAGATCTACGACGCCTTCACCCCGCTCGTCCCGCTCTCCCTTGAGGGATACGGCTTCTGCGGGCGCGGTGAGGGCGCCGCCTTCACCGAGGGCGGCGCCCTGGAGATCGGCGGCCGGCTCCCCCTCAACACCGGCGGCGGCGGGCTCTCGGAGGCGTACGTCCACGGCTTCAACCTCATCACCGAGGGCGTGAAGCAGCTCCGCGGCACCTCCACCGCCCAAGTCCCCGACGCCGCCACCTGCCTCGTCACGGCCGGCGAGGGCGTCCCCACCTCCGCGATCCTGCTCAGGAACTGAGGAGTCGAGATGCTGACCCCCGTCACCGACACGGACGGCGCCCCCTTCTGGGAGTACACCGCCCGGGGCGAGCTCCGCGTCCAGGCCTGCGCGGCCCCCGACTGCGGCGAGCTCCGCTTCCCGCCCCGCCCCTGCTGCCCGCACTGCCGCTCCTTCGACAGCGAGTGGCGGCTCATGTCCGGACGCGGCCGGATCTGGTCGTACGTCCTGCCCCACCCGCCGCTCCTGCCCGAGTACGCCGCCCAGGCCCCGTACAACGCGGTGCTCGTCGAACTCGCCGACGCCCCCCGCATCCGCCTCGTCGGCAACGTCGTCGCCGCCCCCGACGCGCCCCTGAACTCGGTCGACCCGGGACGGCTGCGCATCGGCGCCCCGGTGAAGGTCGCGTTCACCGAGCTCGACGGCCTCGCCGTCCCCCGCTGGCTCCTGGAGCGCGGATGAGAACCCCCGGCGCCCCCGGCATCACGGTCGACCGCGACAAGGAGACCGGCGTCGCGGTCGTCACCCTCGACCGGGCGGAGAAGCACAACGCGATCACCCTGGACATGGCCCGCGAACTGGCCGCCGTCTGGCGGGGGTTCCGGTACGAGGACGAGGTCCGCGCGATCGTCGTCACCGGGGCCGGGGGGCGGGCCTTCTGCACCGGGATCGACCGGGCCGCCGTCGGGGACATCCCCCAGCCCTCCTCCCCGTACACGATCGACGATCCGCTCCTCACGATCGGCCCCAAGGCGAACGACCTGTGGAAGCCGGTGATCGCCGCCGTCGAGGGGATGGCCTGCGGCGGGGCGTTCTACCTGCTCGGCGAGTCGGAGTTCCTGATCGCGGGCGAGGACGCCACCTTCTTCGACCCGCACACCACCTACGGGATGGTCAGCGCCTTCGAGACCGTCCACATGGCGCAGCGGATGCCCTACGGGGAGATCGCCCGGATGGCGCTGATGGGCAGCGCGGAACGGATCTCGGCCCGGCGGGCGTACGAGACGGGGCTGGTCAGCGAGGTGACGGAGCCCGGCGGGGCGCTCGGCGCCGCCCTCACGGCCGCCACCGTCATCGCCGGCCATCCCACGGAGGGGGTCCAGGGCACGGTCCGGGCCCTGTGGTCGGTGAAGGAGACGGCCAGGGCCCAGGCCCTCGCCCACGCGCCGCATCTGGTGGCCCTGGGGAACCTGTCACCGGAGCGGCAGGCGGAGCTGTTCGTGCGTCGGGCAGCGGGGTTCAGGACGAGGTAGGCAGCGGGGTTCAGGACGAGGTGGGCGAAGGGGTCGAGGAGGGCGTGGTCGAGGCGGTGGCCCCGTCGGCCTCGCCCTCGTCGAGGGCGACGCACTCCCTCACCCGGTCGACGGTCCCCGGGTGCGCCATCTCCACCTCGAAGGTCTTCGTCCCCCGGCGCTCGACCGTGACCGTCGTCTCGGCCTGGTCCACCACCTTGTGACCCGCCCCCTCGAACCGCACGACGACCCGGAACGTCTTCTCCTCCCACGCGTCCGAGGTGATCCTCACCGTGGCCGTGGTGTCCGCCTTGCGGGCCGGCTTGCCCTTGCGCTTCTTCTGCGCGGGCTTCACGCAGTCGACGACGGTGACGCGGACGTCCGCCGTCGGAGTGGCGGTCGGCGCGGGGTCGTACGTGTACTCGTCGGCGGCGCTGTTGCCGCCCGACCCGCTGTAGTCGTCGTTGCTCTTCTCGTCGTTGGAGCAGCCGCCGCCGGAGTCGTCGTCCGAGCGGCTCTTGCTCTTCCCGCTGCCGCCGCCGCTGCCGCCGCTGCTGCCGCCCTTGCCGGTCTGGAATCCGGTCAGCGCGAGCACCACCACCGTGAGCGTCGCCGCCAGCTTCAGACGTGTGCGTACCATCGCCGTCCCCGCCATCCCTGTCGTGTCCGCGCCACTCTAACCACGTCCCGATGCCGCCTGGCGGGCCCCCCGCACCGGGCGTAGCGTCGGGAGCGGGAGCGCCCGGACCGTCAGGAGGCCGCATCGATGATTCGCAACATCGTCGGCTCGGTCCTGGCTCTCGCCGGAGCGACGGCCGCCGTCTGGAGCCCCTTCCGTGCCTGGTACGACGGCCGTCACGGACGCGACTACGCCCTCGGCGACCTGTTCACCGGCATCACGGGCGACAAGGCCGACGTCCTGGGCTCGATCCTGCTGCCGTTCCTCCTCGCCGCGCTCCTCACCCTCGTCGGTGTGGTGCTGCGCTCGCGCCTGCTCGTCGCCCTCGCCGGGGTCGTCGTCCTCGGCTTCACGATCCTGTGGATGGTGCGGGTCGGGCAGGCCGAGGGCAGCCTCACGGTCGGCGGCGACGGTACGGGGCTCGGTGACGGCGTCGGATTCGCCTCCGGCGGCGGCGTCCTGCTGCTGCTCGGCGCGCTCGTCATGTCCGGCAGGACCCGGGCGCACCGGGTGGACGGGAAGCCCCGCCACCAGCACCCGCCGCTGGACCAGCAGCCGCCGCACGGCGGCCCGCCCCTCGACGGCCCGCCGCAGGACGACACCCCGGCCGATCCCCGCCGGCACCCCCAGGCCTCGACGCCGTACGCCTCGACGCAGACGTACGACGTCCCGACGTGGGACCCGGACCGGGAGAACCCGCCGCCACGGCAGTAGCCCCGCTACCGCGCGGCGGCCCCCCGGCCGGTGGCCGTGCCCTTGACCGCGTCGAGCGCGTACACGCAGCGGTCCTTGCTGCACGCGTACACGACCCCGCCCTTCGCCACCGGCGAGCCGGTGATCTCGCCGCCGGTCGCGAGCTTCCAGCGCAGCTGACCGCCGGTCGCGTCCAGGGTGTAGAGGACGTGGTCGGCCGAGCCGAAGTGCACCCGTCCGTCGGCGACGACCGGGGAGCCGACCAGTTCGCCGCCCGCCGCGAACCGCCACCTGGGCGTGCCCGTGACGGCGTCGAGCGTGTAGAGCGCGCTACCGCTGCCGACGTGCACGTTGCCGTCGGCGACGAGCACCGGTTCGGCCGACTGGCGCGGCTCGGTCGCGATCCGCCAGCGGTCCTGCCCGGTGGTGGCGTCGATCGCGTACACCGTGCCGAGGTGGTCGGAGAGGTACACCCCGCCGCCCGTCACGGCGGGCCCCGGCGCGAACGCCGGCGGGGAGAGGAAGACGGCCGGCGCCTCGAAGTGCCAGCGGACGTGCCCGGCGGCGATGTCGATCGACAGGACCCGCGTCCCGGCGGAGACGTACACGCAGCCGTCCTCGGCGGGGGCGACCCGGACCGGCACGTTGGCGCAGGACGCGGCGTCGCCGATGGGGTACGACCAGCGCTCCACGCCCGTACGGGCGTCGAGGGCCTGGAGCCGGGCGTCCCGCCACACGTACACGGTGTCGCCGTGCACCGACGGCCCCGCCTCCGGGGTCTCGAAGTCGGTCTGGGCGCCGGTGATCTCCCACAGCTTGGAGCCGTTGGAGGCCTCCCAGCCCTGCACCCCGCCGCCGCGCGTGCCGGTGACGACCGTGCCCCGGTCGACCTGGAGCGAGTACACCCAGGCGTCCGTCCGCAGCCGCCAGCGCTCGCTGCCGTCGGTCGCGTCGAGGGCGTAGAGCGTGGGCCCGTCGGAGGCGTGGATACGGCCGGAGGCGACGGCCATGGACCAGGCGACGTCCCGGGTCTTGAACTGGCGCCGGCCGCTGCCGGTGTCCAGGGCGTGTACCTCGAACGAGGTCACGTACAACAGGTCGCCGTCCACCACCGGGGTCCCCCACACGTCGTTCGACATGCGGAAGCGCCACGGCCGCCACGGGCCGGGCTCGGCCGGCTCGGAGCCCTGGGCGGGGACGTTCACCGGGCGGGAGCCGGGCGGCGGGCCGGGCTCCCCCGGATGCGCACCCGGGTCCGCGCCGTGCGGGCCGCCGCCGGGAGGCCGGATCCAGCCGGTCGCGGGACCGGGACCGGCGTCGGCGCCCCGGCCGACGGCGAGGGCGGCGCGGGTGTCGGCGACCCGGGGGCCGGGGCCGATCGGGACGGTCACGCCCGCGAGGCGTACGGGCCCGCCCGCGCTCTCGGCGGGCCCCGCGTGCCGGCCGCCACCGACGGGCGCGGGCTCGGGACGACGGCCACCGCCGCCGCCGGGCGCGGCCTCGGGGAAGCGCGGGTCGCCGCCACCGCCGGGCTGCCGCGGCGGGCGCGGCGGCATCGGCGGCGCGGTCGGCGCCGGGGCGGGACGGCCGCCGCGGCGGGTCTCGATCATGGCGGTGGCGCTCTCCGGCAGCCAGGCCGACGCCGTACCGCTGTCGTCGCTGCCGGGGCCGAAGAGGTGCGGGGCGAGCTGCGCCTGGAGGTCGGCCGGGGTGGGCCGGCGGGAGACGTCCGTCTGCATACAGGAGTCGATGAGGGGCCGCAGCTCCTCGGGCAGGCCCTCCAGGTCGGGGCCCTCGCGGAGCAGCATGAAGACGGTCTCGACCGGATTGGCGCCGTGGTACGGCGCGTGGCCGGTGGCGGCGAAGACCAGCATGGAGCCCAGCGAGAAGACATCGCTCGCGCCGGTGACGCTGCGCGAGTCGCGGGCCTGCTCGGGCGACATGTAGGCCGGGGTGCCGACGGCGACGTTGGTCATGGTCAGGCGCGTGTTGGAGACGCCCGACGCGATGCCGAAGTCGATCACCCGGGGGCCGTCCTCGACGACGAGGACGTTGGAGGGCTTGAGGTCGCGGTGGACCAGGCCCGCGCCGTGGATGGACTGCAGGGCCTCGGCGACACCGGCGGCCAGCCAGCGCACGGCCTGGGCCGGGAGCGGCCCGCACTCGTTCACTATCTCTTCGAGCGAGGGCGCGGGGACGTAGGCGGTCGCCAGCCAGGGCACGGCGGCCCGGGGGTCGGCGTCCACGACGGCGGCCGTGTAGAAGCCGGAGACCGCCCGCGCGGCCTCCACCTCCCGGGTGAAGCGGACCCGGAACAGCTGGTCCTCCGCGAGCTCCGTGCGCACGGTCTTGATCGCCACGCGCCGGCCCGAGGCCGAACGCGCGAGATAGACCAGGCCCATCCCGCCCGCGCCGAGCCGGCCCAGCACCTCGAAGGGCCCGATACGTCTCGGGTCGTGCTGCGTCAGCTGTTCCACTTGCCTGCCACCTCCCCGTACGGGCCATGAGTACGGCCCCGTGGCCCTGATTCTTCCTGTCCGAGGGCCCGGTTGCGAACCCGGGGGCGGATCGGGGTGTCGCAGGTCATGGGGGGCGGTCCGGCGGGGGGCGGGTACCGGCCGGTACGGCTCGGTCCTACCGCCCGTACGGTGCGGTTCTCACCGGCCCGTACGGGTCAGCTCCCGTCGGCCGGCTTCGGTTCCGCGAGGACCGCGAAGCGGGCGCCCTGGTTGTCGTGGAGGACGGCGATGCGGCCGTGCGGGGTGTCGAAGGGCGGGGTGGCGACGCGGCCGCCGAGGCGGACGGTGGTGGCGCAGGCCTCGTCGCAGTCGTGGACGACGAAGTAGACGAGGACGTGACCGGGCATCTCGGCGGGGAAGTCGTCGGTGATGACGGCGCGCCCGCCGAAGGCGGCGCTGTCGTCGCCGGGCCGCGAGCCGGGAGGCGACCAGACGCGGTAGTCGAAGCCCTCGTCCCTGCCCTCCTCCTCGGCGTCGGTCTGGCGGCCGAGGTAGCCGAAGACGGTGGCGTAGAAGGTGTCGACCGCCGCGGGGCGGCGGGTGTACACCTCCATCCAGCAGAAGGCGCCCGGCTCGTTCGTGATCTCGAACCCGTCGTCGTCGCCCGCCTGCCGGAGCCCGAAGACTGCGCCGCCGGGGTCGGCGGCGAGGGCGAGGACGCCGAACGGGCCGACGGGGTACGGCTCCATGACCATCTGCCCGCCTGCGGCCTTGATCCGGGTGGAGAGGGTGCCGGCGTCCCGGGTGGCGAGGTAGAGGGTCCAGGTGGTGGGCATGCGGCCGTCGCGCTTGGGGAGGAGCCCGGCCACGCGTCGCCCGTCGAGGAGGGCCTCGTCGCGGTCGGGGTCGAAGGTCCAGCCGAAGAGCTCGCCGTAGAACCGCTTGCCGGCCTCCAGGTCGGGAAGCTGTGCGTCCACCCAGCAGGGGGTGCCCTCAGTGCGTGCCGCCATGGCTCCACGCTAGGGCGGCGGGGGCGGCGCCGCACGCCCCGAAATACGAACAAAGAGACGATTCGACCCACTACGACCCTTGGGGCGCTTGAGTTGTCCACCGAAGTTGTCCACAGCCTGTTCATAAGCCTATTCGAGTACGGGGCTCCCGAGGGCTCCCCCGACCGGACCCCGCCATGACCCCGCGGCGCCACCACACTGGCTTGAACCCGCCCCTGCGCACCGAGCCGCAACACGCGAGCCGACCTCGCAGAACACCCGCGGGACAGGGTCGCACCCCATTTGCACTCGGCCGAATCGCGCGCCGACACCCCCTCGGTAAGCTGACGGCATGACAGGACAAGTACGCACCGTCGACGGCCGCGTGGCCGGACGACGCGGTCAGGCGACGCGGCAGAAGCTGCTCGACTGCCTCGGTGAGATGCTCAGCTCCTCGCCCTACCGGGACGTCAAGGTCATCGATGTGGCCCGGAAGGCGGGTACTTCACCCGCGACGTTCTATCAGTACTTCCCGGACGTCGAGGGGGCCGTTCTCGAGATCGCGGAGGAAATGGCCAAGGAGGGCGCCGGGTTGACCGAGCTGGTCTCCGGCCGCTCCTGGGTCGGGAAGGCCGGCTGGCAGACCTCCGAGGAACTCGTCGAGGGCTTCCTGGACTTCTGGCGGAAGCACGACGCGATCCTCAGGGTCGTCGACCTCGGCGCCGCGGAGGGCGACAAGCGGTTCTACAAGATCCGCATGAAGATCCTGAACTCGGTCACCAACTCCCTCACGGACGCGGTGAAGGAGCTCCAGACCAAGGGCAAGGTCGACAAGGAGGTCAGCCCCGCCGCCATGGCCGGTTCGCTCGTGGCGATGCTGGCCGCGGTCGCCGGCCACCAGAAGGGCTTCACGACCTGGGGTGTGAAGCAGGCCGAACTCAAGCCGAACCTGGCCCTGTTGGTCCATCTGGGCATCACCGGCAAGAAGCCGACCAGATAGCCCCGACCCCCTACTCCACCCGTCCTGTCGTCGACGCCGACGGCGGCCCGCCCCCACGGACCGCCGTCGGCGTCGCCGTGTCCACGGCTACCGCCGGGTGAGACGGAAGAGCCTGATCTCGCGCTCCACCCGTGCCTGGTACGTGGCGTACGGCGGCCAGAAGTCCAGCGCCGCCCGCCAGGCCGCCGCCCGCTCCTCCCCCGTGAGCAGCTCCGCCCGTACGGGCACGTCCTCGCCCCGCCAGTTGACCTCGGCGTCCGGGTGGGCGAGCAGGTTCGCCGTCCACGCCGGGTGTCCGGGGCGGCCGAAGTTGGAGCCGACGAGCAGCCAGCGGCCGTCCGGCTCCGGCATGCAGGCCAGCGGGGTGACCCGGGGCAGCCCGCTCTTCGCACCCCGGGCGGTGAGGACGACCCCGGGCAGCATCTGGGCGCTGAGCAGCACTTTTCCCCGAGTGAGCCGGTGGACGGCCCGGTCCATGGCGGGGATGACGCGGGGGCCGACGCGGGCGAAGGCCCGGGTCGAGGAGATCTTCTGCACGAGTCCGCGTCCGACGGGCATCTACGCCGCCACCTCTCCGAAGAGTCCGGTCCGTTCCGCCGCCCGGGCGCGCAACCGCCGCACGGGACCGAAGAGCAGCTCGTCGGACGTGGCCCGCTCGAAGAAGAGGAGCGGATCGTGTTCCGCGGCGGAGCCGTCGCCGCCGTGGATCCGGAGGGACTCCTCCGCGGTGGCCCGCAGGGCCTCCAGGGCGTGGGCGAGCGCGAGCGGCCCGCTCTCCGGTCCGGGGCCGGGTTCCCGTACCGCGCGGGAGGTGAGGGAGCGGGCGGCCTCGACCTGGACGTGGAGGTCGGCGAGCCGCTGCTCGGCCGCACAGGACGAGACGGCCCGGCCGCCGACGGCTCGATCGGCGGCGCGGTCGACGATGCGCTCCGCGGCGCGGTCGAGGGCCTCCCGGGCCGCGCCCACCGCCTCGGCGGCCAGCATGGCGGCGGCGGTGCGGCCGGTGGCGGCGAGGGCGCCGAGGACGTCGGCCGGTTCCTCGCCGAGGAGTTCGGCCCGGGTGTCGCGGAACTGGACGGTGGCCCGGGGCCGGGTCCGGTCGAGGGCGGGCGTCCGGACGCGGACGAGACCGGGTACGTCGGCCTCGCCGGTCCGTACGAGGAAGAGGAGCGTACGGCTGCGGGCGAACCCTCCCGTGTGGGCGGCGACGAGCAGCAGCCCGGCGCTGTGCCCGTCGACGACGTGGGCGGCCTCGCCGTACAGCCGCCAGCCGTCGCCGTCGGCGCGGGCCTGGACGCCGCCCGCGCGGCCGCCGCCGGACCAGTCGCCGGCGGTGTTGTCGCCGGTGAGGCCGAGGGCGAGGGCGAGGGAGCCGCCGGGGACGGCGAGGGCGCAGGTGAGGGTGGCGTCGGCGAGGCGGGGGAGCAGGGCGGCGCGCTGGGCGGGGGTGCCGAGGGCGGTGAGGAGCGGGGCGGTGAGGACGCTGGTGGCGAGGAGCGGGGAGGGGGCGAGGGCGCGGCCGGTCTCCTCGCAGACGAGGGCGAGCGAGGCGGGCCCCCGGCCGGCGCCTCCGTACTCCTCGGGGAGGGTCAGCCCGGCAAGACCGAGGGCACCGGACATCCGGGGGCCGGACATCCACCCCCAGAGCTCGGGGTCGTACCCCTGGGGGTGGGCGACGGCCGCAAGGTTCTCGCGGGGCCCGGCGCGTGCGGCGAGGAGCTCGCGCAGGGTGCGACGGATCTCCTCCTGCTCCTCGGCGAGCGGACCGGTGAGCGGGTCGACGAGCGGGCCAGCGATCGGATCGGTTCCGGTGGCGGCGAGCGGCACACGTTCGGCGGCGTCCATGAGACTCCCTCCGTATCTGACGGAGCGTCATGTTAGAACCGGGCGCCGCCACTTGCCCAGAGAAGCGCCGACCCGGTTGCAAGTAATCTGATGTACCGTCAGATCCATGGCGCCCACCACACCCCCACGGAGTCCCCGCCGCGTCGCCGTCGCCGGCGTCTCGCTCGCCGACTGCGGCCGGGTCGACGAGGCCACCCCGTACGCGCTGCACGCCCAGGCCGCCCGGCGCGCGCTCGCGGACAGCGGCCTGGACCGCTCGGTGATCGACGGCCTGGCGTCGGCGGGCCTCGGCACCCTCGCCCCGGTCGAGGTCGCCGAGTACCTGGGGCTCCGGCCCCGCTGGGTGGACTCGACCGCCGTCGGCGGCGCCACCTGGGAGGTCATGGCCGCGCACGCCGCCGACGCGATCGCCGCCGGGCACGCGAACGCGGTCCTCCTCGTGTACGGCTCCACCGCGCGCGCCGACATCCGCGCCCGGCGCCGTACCGCCAACCTCTCCTTCGGGGCGCGCGGCCCGCTCCAGTTCGAGGTCCCGTACGGGCACACCCTGATCGCCAAGTACGCGATGGCGGCCCGCCGCCATATGCACCAGTACGGGACGACCCTGGAGCAGCTCGCCGAGGTGGCGGTGCGGGCTCGGGCGAACGCGGCGCTCAACCCGGAGGCGATGTTCCGCGACCCGATCACCGTCGACGACGTCCTGTCCGGGCCGATGATCGCGGACCCGTTCACCAAGCTGCACTGCTGCCTGCGCAGCGACGGCGGCTGCGCGGTGCTGCTCGTCGCCGAGGAGTACGTCCAGGACTGCCGTACGGCCCCGGTCTGGGTGCTCGGCACCGGTGAGCACGTCTCGCACACCACGATGTCGGAGTGGGAGGACTTCACGGTCTCCCCGGCGGCGGTCAGCGGCCGGCTGGCCTTCGAGCGGGCGGGGGTGACCCCGGCGGACGTCGACCTGGCCGAGATCTACGACGCCTTCACGTACATGACCCTGGTGACCCTGGAGGACCTGGGCTTCTGCCCGAAGGGCGAGGGCGGCCCGTTCGTCCAGGAGAAGGACCGGCTGCCGGTGAACACGGACGGCGGCGGACTCTCGGCCTGCCACCCGGGCATGCGGGGCCTCTTCCTGCTCGTGGAGGCGGTGCGGCAACTGCGCGGGGAGGCGCCGGGCCTCCAGGTGCGGCGGGCGGACGGCTCACTGCCGGAGGTGGCGGTGGCGTCGGGGACGGGGGGCTGGTTCTGCTCGTCGGGAACGGTGGTCCTCGGCCGGGGCTGAAGTCCCGAACGGATGCTCCATATTCCGGTTGCCGCCGGTCCGGAACCCACCCGGAGCGGCGCTCGAAACGGCGCGGCAGGCGGGAGTCGCCCTCCTCCAGGCGGGCGAGGATGTCACCGTGGCCGCATGACCGACTTCCACCACGCCCTCCGCTCCCTCCGCGTCTGGGACACCGAGCTGCCCTCCTTCGACCCGGCCGGCGCCCCGCCGGAGCCGCTGCCGCTCTTCCACGACTGGTTCACGGCGGCGGTCGCGGCCGGCCAGACCGAACCGCACACGCTCTCCCTGGCCACCGTGGACGAGGACGGCAGGCCCGACGTCCGTACGGTGATGCTGCACGACGCCGACGCGCGCGGCTGGCACTTCGCCTCGCACGCCACCAGCGCCAAGGGCCGCCAGCTCGCCGCCCGCCCCGAGGCCGCCCTCAACTTCTACTGGCCGGTCCAGGGCCGCCAGGTCCGGGTCAGGGGCCACGTCACCACCGGCACCGCCGAGGAGGCGTACGAGGACCTCCACGCCCGCACCACCGGCGCCCTCGCCTCGGCACTCGTGGGCCGGCAGAGCGAGGTCCTGGACTCCCCGGAGACCCTCGCGGAGGCCAGCGCGGCGGCCTGGCGCCGGGCCGAAGCGGAACCGGACGCCCAGGCGCCCACCTGGACCCTGTACGTCGTCGAACCGGCCGAGGTCGAGTTCTTCCAGGGCGACGGACACCGCCGCCACCTGCGCCTCCGCTACCGCCGCGACCCGGCGACCACCACCGGCTGGCTGCGCGAGCTGCTCTGGCCGTGAGGGCGCACCATGGAAGTGGAGGTGGGTGAACCATGGCAACGTACATGGACGTGCACCGGGGCATGATGGGCATCACGGCCGAGCAGCTGAACGAGGCGCACCAGGCCGACCTCGCCGTCGAGAAGGACGAGGGAGTGCACTTCGAGAGGGCGTGGGCCGACCCGGAGTCGGGGACGGTCTACTGCCTGTCGCACGGCCCGTCGGCCGAGGCGGTCCAGCGGGTCCACGCCCGCACGGGCCACTCCGCCGACGAGATCCACGAGGTGTCCCTCATGGTGTGAGGAGCGACGCGCGTACGGACGCGGGGCCCCGCCCCACTCGGGCCCCGCCCTACTCGGCGTCGGCGCCCCCCGTCCCGTACATCTCCTCGATCTCCCGCGCGAAGTCCCGCAGCACGGCGCGCCGTCGGAGCTTGAGCGACGGCGTCAGATGGCCCGAGCTCTCGGAGAGTTCGGCGGTCAGGACGCGGAAGGCGCGGATCGACTCCGCGCGCGAGACCAGCCGGTTGGCCTCGTCCACCGCGCGCTGGAGCACGCCGAGCAGCTCCTCGTCCCGGGTCAGCTCCCAGAGCGCCAGGTGGTCCTTGTGCCGCATGCGCCGCCAGTGGGTGAGGCCCTCGTGGTCGAGGGTGATGAGGGCGGTGATGTACGGGCGGTCGTCGCCGAGGACCACGCACTGGGCGACCAGCGGATGGGCCCGCAGCCAGTCTTCGAGCGGGGCGGGAGCGACGTTCTTTCCCGCCGAGGTGACGAGGAGGTCCTTCTTGCGGCCGGTGATCCGCAGATAGCCTTCGGCGTCGAGCGAACCCAGGTCGCCGGTGGGGAACCAGCCGTCGTCCGTGTACGGGACGGCGGCCCCTCGCTGGGCGTCCCAGTACCCGGCGAAGACGTGGCCGCCCTTGAGCCAGACCTCCCCGTCGTCGGCGATCCGCACGGCCGTGCCGGGCAGCGGCCGGCCGACGGTGCCGGTGCGCGGCCGTTGCGGCGGGGTGACCGTCGACGCGCCCGTGGTCTCCGTCAGGCCGTACCCCTCGAAGACCTCGACGCCGGCGCCCGCGTAGAACTCGGCGAGCGGCACGCCGAGCGGGGAGCCGCCGCAGATCACGTACTTCACCCGGCCGCCGAGCGCGGCGCGGATGCGCCGGTAGACGAGCGGGTCGTACAGCGCCCGGGCCGCGCGCAGGGAGAGCGAGGGCGTGTCCTCGTGCCCGTACCGGCGGGCGACCCGGGCGGCCCGGTCGAACACGGCGGCCTTCCCGCCGCGTTCGGCGGTGGCGCGGGCGGAGTTGTAGACCTTCTCCAGGACGTACGGGATGGCGAGGAGGAACGTGGGGCGGAAGCCCGCGAGGTCGGCGAGGAGCTCCTGGCCCTCGACGGAGGGGGCGTGCCCGACGCGGACGCGGGCCCGGACGCAGCCGATGGCGACCATGCGTCCGAAGACGTGGGAGAGCGGCAGGAACAGCAGGGTGGCGGCGGGTTCCTCGCTCTCGGCGACGAAGACGGGGTGGAGGAGCGGGACGGCGTTGTCGACCTCGGCGAAGAAGTTGGCGTGGGTGAGGGCGCAGCCCTTGGGGCGGCCGGTGGTGCCCGAGGTGTAGACGAGGGTGGCGAGGGTCTCGGGGGTGAGCAGCCCCCGGCGGGCGGTGACGGCCTCGTCGGCGACGCGGGAGCCGGCGCGGCGGAGCTGGTCGACGGCGCCGGTGCCGAGGACCCAGAGGTGGGCGAGGCCGGGCAGTTGCCGCCGCTCGGCGGAGACGAGCCGGGCCTGCTCCGGGTCCTCGACGACGCAGGCGGTGGCGCCGGAGTCCTGGAGGATCCAGCGGGTCTGGAAGGCGGAGGAGGTGGGGTAGACGGGGACGGTGACGAGTCCGGCGGCCCAGGCGGCGAAGTCGAGCAGGGTCCACTCGTAGCTGGTCCGGGCCATCAGCGCGAGCCGGTCGCCGGGGCGCAGGCCGTGGGCGACGAGGCCCTTGGCGACGGAGTGGACCTCGGCGGCGAAGGCGGAGGCGGTGACGTCGTACCACTCCCCCTGAGGTCCCTTACGGGAGAAGAGGACGGCTGCCGGATCCTGGCGGGCGTTGTCGTACGGGAGGTCGGCGAGCGACCCGCGCCGGACGGGCGCGGCGAGGGCGGGCACGGAGACCTCCCGCACCGCTCCGTCGACCAGGACCTTGCGCGGCTCGACCGGCTCACTCGCGGACGGCTCGTTGACGACGGACACGTGCGGCTCCTCGGTCTGCGCGGTGAACTGAGGTCGTACGTCGGTGCGTTGCCCTCTCCACGAGGAGTGACTAGCCGGTAACCTTACTGCGAGGTAAGAGTCAACGGGGAGACCAGCGCTCGCTTTTCATGAGGTTCCCGAGCCCGGACCACGCGAAGTTCATCAGCGTCGCGGCCGCCTCCTTCGCCGTCGCCCCCGGCGTCTCGTTGGCCCAGCTCGCCAGCGACTCGGCGGAGCCGACGAGCGCCTGCGCCAGCGCCGCCACGTCCCGCCCGGTGATGTCCGCGCCGCCCCGCGCCTCCCGCGCGGCCTCACCGATCAGCCCCGCCACGAACGCCGTGATCTCGTCCCGCATCCGGGCCGCCTCCCCGGCGAACGGCTCCCCCTGCGTCCGCGCCTGCCGGCTGAGCACCGCCCAGGAGTCCGGGTGCTCGGCGGCGTACGTGAAGAAGGCGAGCAGCCCGGCCCAGAGCCGCTCGTCGGGCGGCGCGCTCCGATCGCGTCGTTCGTCGGTCGGCGTGCTCCGGTCTCGCCGCTCGACCGGCGGCGCGCTCCGGTCGGCGACCGCCTCCGCGACCACGGCGAGCAGCGCCTGCGCCTCCCGCCGGATCACGGCGGTGAAGAGCTCCTCCTTGGAGTTCAGGTACAGGTACACCAGCGGCTTGGAGACCCCGGCCAGCTCGGCGATCTCGTCCATGGAAGCCGCCTGGTACCCGTGCCGCGCGAAGCACCGCACCGCCGCGTCCATCATCTGCCGCTCCCGCACGGCCCTCGGCAACCGCCGCGCCTTCGCACCGCCGGCCATGGCGCCCCACCCCTGCTTCCAAGATCCACTGGATGCCCCGCAGAAGCGTACGTGCCCCCTGCCCGGACGGGGCAGGGGGCACGTGTCGGACGCGCTGTGAAGGTGTCAGGCCGCGACCGGCACCGAGACCTTCCGCTCGGCCTCGCGGCTGTCGGCCAGGTCGTCGATCGGGGACGACGAGGCGTTCTCGTACGCGGTGAGGTCGAGGATCTTCTCGCGGGCGGAGACGATCACCGGGACCAGCGCCTGGCCCGCGACGTTCGTGGCCGTCCGGATCATGTCCAGGATCGGGTCGATCGCCATGAGGAGGCCGACGCCCTCAAGCGGGAGGCCGAGGGTGGAGAGGGTCAGGGTCAGCATGACCGTCGCGCCGGTCAGACCGGCGGTGGCCGCCGAGCCGACGACGGAGACGAAGGCGATGAGCAGGTAGTCACCGATGCCGAGCTGTACGTCGAAGATCTGCGCGATGAAGATCGCGGCGAGCGCCGGGTAGATCGCGGCGCAGCCGTCCATCTTCGTGGTGGCGCCGAACGGGACGGCGAAGGAGGCGTACTCCTTCGGGACGCCGAGGCGCTCGGTGACCTTCTGGGTGACCGGCATGGTGCCGACCGAGGAGCGGGAGACGAAGGCCAGCTGAATGGCCGGCCAGGCGCCCTTGTAGAACTGGATCGGGTTGACCTTGGCGACGGTGGCGAGCAGCAGCGGGTAGACGCCGAACATGACCAGGGCGCAGCCGATGTAGACGTCGGCGGTGAAGGTCGCGTACTTGCCGATCAGGTCCCAGCCGTAGTCGGCGATGGCGAAGCCGATGAGGCCGACGGTGCCTACGGGTGCGAGCCGGATGACCCACCACAGGGCCTTCTGGAGGAGCTCCAGGACCGACTCGGAGAGCGTGAGGATCGGCTTGGCCTTGTCGCCGAGCTTGAGGGCGGCGATGCCGGCGACGGCGGCCATGAAGACGATCTGGAGGACGTTCAGCTCGGTGAAGGGCGTGATGACGTCCGTCGGGATGATGCCGGTGAGGAAGTCGATCCAGGAGCCCTCGCGCTTCGGCAGCTTGCCGTCCTGCGGGGTGAGGCCGGTGCCGGCGCCCGGGTTGGTGATCAGGCCGATGGCGAGGCCGATGGCGACCGCGATCAGCGAGGTGATCATGAACCAGAGCAGGGTGCGGGTGGCGAGCCTGGCGGCGTTGTTCACCTTCCGCAGGTTGGTGATCGAGACCAGGATCGCGAAGAAGACGAGCGGCGCGACGGCCAGCTTGAGCAGCTGGACGAAGATGTCGCCGACGTGGCCGAGGGTCTCCTTCAGCCAGGACACGTCCTGGCTGCGGGCTATCCAGCCGAGCAGGACACCGAGGACGAGACCGGCGATGATCTGGGCCCAGAAGGGGACCTTGGGTATCCGGGACGAGGGCTTGGTCTCGTTCTCGGGCGTGGTCGCGGACGCGGACACAGACACACTCCACAGGTGCGTATCGGGCAATACGGGGACGGGGGTGCGGCACACACGCGCTTTCACGCGGGCCGCTGCATGATGCCGGGTCAGAGCGCGCGGCAACAGACCGCGGACATACAGCGGCAGAGATCGACGTGCAGGCGCGCCACGAGCGGGGTGCTCGCGGCGTCGAAGGGGCGCACTGCTGTCGTCATGGCGAACACGTTAACACTTGTACTTTGAGAACCTCAAAGCCCTTCTTTGGGGTGCGGGGACCCCTTCCCGCCTCCGAAACGCAGAACACCCCAGACAGGAGCCTTGGAAGCTCCCACCCGGGGTGGATGACCTGTGACGAACCTTACGCAGCCTTTACGTGGCTACAGGGCGTCCTCCTGCGACCGGTTCGCCGCGAGGCGGTCCTTGGCGCGGTCGACCTTCTCCACGACCGCGGCGCTCGCCTCGTCCCGTACCTTGCGCAGGAGGACGAAGCTCAGCGGGGCGGAGATGACGAGGGAGAGCATGAGCACCCAGAGCAGGTTCGAGTCGCCGAGGCCGCGCGGCAGCGCACCGACGTAGACGAGACCCCACAGGGCGAGGAAGCATCCGGCGAAGATGCCGAGACGCATCAGCGTGTAGCGGAGCATGTCAGCCCACTCTTCCGTTCCGACGTTCCGAAATTGTTCGTTCCGAAAAGTGCCCAAGATCCCTTACGGGACCGTCGCCCCTCCAGTGAAGCACGGAGGGGAGAGCCGCCCGGGACCGGGCCACTTGAGCAGCTCGCGAGTAATATCTAGTATCGCCTTATGACCCTTACGTTCGAGGTGGACCCGGCGGTCGACCGCGCCCTGCGCGACGGCCTGCTCTCCCTCTGGGCCGACGTCTCCAACGCCGGCGGCTCGGTCGGCTTCGTCCCTCCCGTCACTCCCGAAGACATCCGCCCCGTGCTGCTCAAGCACCTCATCGGGATGACCGAGGGCGGCACCCGCCTGCTCGTCGGCCGCGACGAGGACGGCGAGGTCGCCGCCACCGCCTTCTTCACCTTCAACACCCACCCGCTGATGACGCACTGGGTGTGGCTCTACACGGTGATGGTCCACCCCCGCCACCAGGGCCGGGGGTACGGCCGCGACCTCATGGCGGCGGTCGAGCACACCGCCCGTACCGCCGAGGGCTTCGAGGCGATCGAGGCGGTCCGGCTGACCTGCCGGGGCGGCACCGGCGTCGACGGCTTCTACGCCAAGGCCGGCTACAAGGAGGTCGGCCGCGTCCCCGACGCGATCCGGGTCGCCCCCGGCGACGACCGCGACGACATCATCATGCTGCTGCCCCTGACCTGACCCGACGGACCGAGCCCACGGACCGGACCCGACCGGATCGGGCACGAGATGTCGGGTGCGGGGCCTCCCGCCCTTCCTACGGTGAGGACAAGGAAGAAGGGAAGGACGGACCACGTGCTGGAACGGCTCAACCAGGCACTCGACCACATCGAGGAGCGCCTCGACGGCGACCTCGACCCGGCCGAACTCGCCCGGATCGCGACCACCTCCGAGTACCACCTCCGGCGTCTGTTCTCCGCGCTCGCGGGGATGCCCCTGTCGGAGTACGTACGCCGCCGGCGGCTCACCGTCGCGGGCGCCGAGGTGCTCGCCGGGGAGCGGACGCTCCTGGAGATCGCGGTCCGGTACGGCTACGGCTCCGGGGAGGCCTTCGCCCGCGCGTTCCGCGCGGTGCACGGGGTCGGCCCCGGCGAGGCCCGCCGTACCGGGGCGGCACTGCGCTCCCAGCCGCGGATGTCCTTCCGCCTCGTCGTCGAAGGGAACAGCACCATGCGGTACAGGGTCGTGGAGAAGGAAGCCTTCGGGATCATCGGGCGCGGGGCCCGGGTCCCCCTGGTCCACGAGGGGGAGAACCCGGCGATCGCCGCGCACATCAGGTCCATCGGCCAGGAGGCCCTGGACCGGCTCGCCCGCCTCTCGGACGGGGAGCCGGAGGGGATCGTCTCGGCGGTCACCCACCTCACGGAGAGCCGGGAGGAGGGCGCCGAGCTCGACTACTGGCACGGGGTCGTCAGCGGCGCCGAGGTCCCGGACGGGTTCGAGGTGCTCGACGTGCCGGCCGGGACCTGGGCGGTCTTCGAGAACGAGGGTCCGTTGCCGAAGGCCGTCCAGTACCTGTGGCGGGACGTCTTCACCCAGTGGTTCCCGTCCAACCCGTACGCGAGCCGGCCGGGCCCGGAGATCCTGGGCGTCCGCCCCTCGGCGGACTGGACGACGGCTCGGGCGGAACTGTGGATCCCGGTGGAGCGCACCGGGGCATGAGGAAGGGCCGGTGGGCGAACCCCCACCGGCCCTTCTCCGTACGAGCGACCTCAGACCCGCATCGCCTGCGGCGTCTCCCGCAGCTCCGTGTCCGGGCCCGGGTACTCGCGGATGATCTCGTACCGCGTGTTCCGCTCGACCGGCCGGAAGCCCGCGTCCCGGATGAGTTCGAGCAGGTCCTCGCGGCCCAGCTTGTTCGGCGTGCCGTAGTTGTCGGCGTCGTGCGTGATCTTGTACTCGACGACCGAGCCGTCCATGTCGTCGGCGCCGTGCTGGAGCGCGAGCTGCGCCGTCTGGACGCCGTGCATGACCCAGAAGACCTTGACGTGCGGCACGTTGTCGAAGAGGAGACGGGAGACCGCGAAGGTCTTCAGGGCCTCGGCGCCGGTCGCCATCGTCGTGCGCGCCTGGAGCTTGTTGCGGACCTTGCCGTCCTGCATGTCCACGAAGTCGTGCTGGTAGCGCAGCGGGATGAAGACCTGGAAGCCGCCGGTCTCGTCCTGGAGCTCACGCAGCCGCAGCACGTGGTCGACGCGGTGCCGGGGCTCCTCGATGTGCCCGTACAGCATCGTGCTCGGGGTCTTGAGCCCCTTCTCGTGCGCGAGGCGGTGGATCCGGGACCAGTCCTCCCAGTGGGTGCGGTGGTCCACGATGTGCTGGCGGACCTCCCAGTCGAAGATCTCGGCGCCGCCGCCGGTGAGGGACTCCAGACCGGCCTCGATGAGCTCGTCGAGGATGTCGGATGCCGACATGCCCGAGATGGTCTCGAAGTGGTGGATCTCGGTGGCGGTGAAGGCCTTGAGGGAGACGTTCGGCAGGGCCTTCTTGAGCTCGGAGAGGGAGCGCGGGTAGTACCGCCAGGGCAGGTTGGGGTGCAGCCCGTTGACGATGTGCAGCTCGGTGAGGTTCTCGTTCTCCATCGCCTTCGCGAGGCGCACGGCCTCCTCGATGCGCATGGTGTACGCGTCCTTCTCGCCCGGCTTGCGCTGGAAGGAGCAGTAGGCGCAGGAGGCGGTGCAGACGTTGGTCATGTTCAGATGCCGGTTGACATTGAAGTGCACCACGTCGCCGTTCTTGCGGGTCCGGACCTCGTGGGCCAGACCGCCGAGCCAGGCGAGGTCGTCGGACTCGTACAGGGCGATGCCGTCCTCACGGCTCAGCCGCTCACCGTCCCGGACCTTCTGCTCCAGCTCGCGCTTGAGCCCCGCGTCCATGCGGCCGCCTCCCTCTTTTTCTCCGAAATCAGACTTCGTCGTTCACCGTACTCTCAGCCGTTCCGTCAGCCCTCTTCGGGCAGCTCCCCGACCCGGTTCTCCCACTTCGTGGAGAGCACGATGGTCGTACGGGTGCGGGAGACGCCCTTGGTGCCGCTGAGGCGGCGGATCGTCTTCTCCAGGCCGTCGACGTCGTTGGCGCGCACCTTGAGCATGAAGGAGTCGTCGCCGGCGATGAACCAGCAGTCCTCGATCTCGGCGAGGTCCTTCAGGCGGCGGGCTACGTCCTCGTGGTCGGCGGCGTCGGAGAGCGAGATGCCGATGAGGGCGGTGACGCCGAGGCCGAGCGAGGCGGCGTCGACGGTGGCGCGGTAGCCGGTGATGACTCCGGCGACCTCAAGGCGGTTGATGCGATCGGTGACGGAGGGGCCGGAGAGCCCGACGAGCCGGCCGAGCTCGGCGTACGAGGCACGTCCGTTCTCGCGCAGAGCCTGGATGAGCTGCCTGTCCACGGCGTCCATAGGTATGAGGCCTTCCATTGTCCAGCGATACCGCAAGTTTAGGTATAGAATCTAAGGTACACAGGGGTCGACACCCTGTGAATCTTTCAGCAGATCAAAGACGATCTTTCAGGAGTGGTGTTCACCGTGTACACGATCGAGATGGCCTACGCCCGTATGCGCGAGCTGCAGGACCTGGCCAACCGCTCGCGTGCCCACCAGCCGACCGCCGCCTCGAAGCGTGCCGAGAAGAAGCACGCGAAGAAGCGCTGATCAGACCGGGCGGGTCGCTCCACCGAGCTCTCCCTCCCAACGGCGGTACAGCCGGTGCGGCACCCCTGCCGCGTCGAGCACCCGCCCGGCGACGAAGTCCACCAGATCCTGGATGTGCGTCGCCCCCGCGTAGAACGCCGGAGAGGCGGGCAGCACCACGGCGCCCGCCTCGTCCAGTGCCACCATGTGCTTGAGCGTCTGCCCGTTCAGCGGGGTCTCCCGCACGGCGACCACCAGCGGCCGCCGCTCCTTCAGCGTCACGCTCGCGACCCGTTGCAGCAGGTCCTTCGAGAGCCCGAGGGCCACTCCCGCCACCGCCGCGGTCGAGGCCGGCACCACGAGCATCCCCTTCGCCGGGTACGACCCCGAGGACGGCCCCGCGGCCAGATCGCCGGCCGCCCAGTACCGCACCCCGCTCACGTCGACCGCGAAGGTGTCCGGCTTCCCGTCGGCGCCCCGCGCCAGCCACGTCTCCAGGTCCTCGCGCCAGTGCGCGTCCCGGAAGGAGATCCCCGTCTCGTCGAGCAGTGTGAGCCGCGAGGCCCGCGACACGACGAGGTCGACGCTCTCCCCCGCGGCGAGCAGCCCCCTCAGTACGGCGGCGGCGTACGGCGTACCCGACGCCCCGGAGACGCCGACGATCCAGGGAGTGCGCTTGCCGTCGTCCATGCCGTCGAGCCTATCCGCCATCTCCCGACCGGCCCGGGCTACGGGGTGAGCCCGCGGACCAGCAGATCCAGCAGGGCGCACACGAAGAGGGTGATGCCGATGAAGCCGTTCGTCGTGAAGAACGCGCGGTTCAGGCGGGACAGGTCGTGCGGCTTCACGATCGAGTGCTCGTAGCAGAAGGCAGCCGCCACGATCACGAGCCCGGTCCAGAGGAAGACGCCGGCGCCGGTCGCCAGGGCGTACCAGACGAGCAGGCCCGTGGTGACGACCGCGGAGGCGCGGGCGCCCCACAGCGCGGCCGGGATGCCGAAGCGCGCCGGGACGGACAGCACGCCGTGGGCGCGGTCCGCCTGCACGTCCTGGCAGGCGAAGATCAGGTCGAAGCCGCCGATCCAGACGCCCACCGCGAGGCCCAGGATCACCGCGTCCCAGGACCACTCGCCGGTCACCGCGATCCAGGCGCCGATCGGCCCTATCGCCTGGGCGAGCCCCAGGATGGCGTGCGGGAAGTTCGTGAACCGCTTGCCGTACGGATAGACGACCATCGGGATGACGGCGAGCGGCGCGAGCGCCAGACAGAGCGGGTTGAGGAGGGCGGCGGCGCCGAGGAAGACGACGACGGCGATCCCGGCCCCGGTCCACGCCGACCGCACGGACACCGCGCCGGTCACCAGCTCGCGGTTCGCGGTGCGCGGATTACGCGCGTCGATCTCGCGGTCGATGATCCGGTTGCAGGCCATGGCGAAGGTCCGCAGGCCCACCATGCAGACGGTGACGAGGAAGAGCTTCCACCAGTGGATGTTCCGGTCGAGCTGGAACATCGCGGTGAGGGAGGCGGTGTAGGCGAAGGGCAGCGCGAAGACCGAGTGCTCGATCATCACGAGCCGCAGGAACGCCTTCGTACGCCCCGGCTGGGCGCCGGGTACGGCGGCCGTGGTCACAGGCCGTACTCCTTCCAGCGGCGGTCCACCAGGGCGGCCGTCGCCGGGTCCGACTCGACCATGTCCGGCCAGCCGCCGTCCCGGGTGTAGCCCTCCTCGGGGAGCTTCTTCGTGGCGTCGATACCCGCCTTGCCGCCCCAGAACTGCTGGTAGGAGGCGTGGTCGAGATGGTCGACCGGGCCCTCGACGACCGTGAGGTCACGGGCGTAGTCGGTGTTCCCGAGGGCCCGCCAGGACACCTCGTGGAGGTCGTGGACGTCGCAGTCCTTGTCGACGATCACGATCAGCTTGGTCAGCGACATCATGTGCGCGCCCCAGATGGCGTGCATGACCTTCTGCGCGTGCTTCGGGTACTTCTTGTCGATCGAGATGATCGCGCAGTTGTGGAAGCCGCCCGACTCCGGCAGGTGGTAGTCGACGATGTCCGGCACGATGATCTTGAGGAGCGGCAGGAAGAAGCGCTCCGTGGCACGGCCGAGCGGACCGTCCTCGGTCGGCGGCCGGCCGACGACGATCGACTGGAGCAGCGGACGCTTCCGCATCGTGATGCAGTCGATCTTCAGCGCGGGGAAGGGTTCCTGCGGGGTGTAGAAGCCGGTGTGGTCGCCGAAGGGCCCCTCCGGCAGCATCTCGCCCGGCTCCAGCCAGCCCTCGACGACGACCTCGGCGTTCGCCGGGACCTGGAGCGGGACGGTCTTGCAGTCGACCATCTCGACCCGCTTGCCCTGCACGAAGCCGGCGAAGAGGTACTCGTCGATGTCGCCCGGCAGCGGGGCCGTCGAGGCGTACGTCACGGCCGGCGGGCAGCCGAAGGCGATCGCGACCGGCAGCCGCTCGCCCCGCTCCGCCGCGACCGCGTAGTGGTTGCGGCTGTCCTTGTGGATCTGCCAGTGCATGCCGATGGTGCGCTTGTCGTGCCGCTGGAGCCGGTAGAGGCCCAGGTTCCGCACGCCGGTCTCGGGGTGCTTGGTGTGGGTGAGCCCCAGGTTGAAGAAGGACCCGCCGTCCTTCGGCCAGGTGAACAGCGCGGGGAGGAGGTCGAGGTCGACGTCGTCTCCGGTGAGGACGACCTCCTGCACGGGTGCCGCGTCGGACCTCACCTTCTTCGGCGGCACGTGGACCATCGAGCCCAGCTTGCCGAAGGCCTCGCGGACGCCGACGAAGCCCTGCGGGAGCTCGGGCTTGAGCAGGCCGCCGATCTTCTCGCTGATCTCGGCGTACGACTTGAGGCCGAGGGCCTTGAGCAGCCGGCGGTCCGTCCCGAAGACGTTCATCGCGAGGGGCATCGAGGAGCCCTTGACGTTCTCGAAGAGAAGCGCCGGGCCTCCCGCCTTGTTCACCCGGTCGACGATCTCCCCGACCTCCAGGTACGGGTCGACTTCGGCCTTGATGCGCTTGAGGTCGCCTTCGCGCTCGAGGGCCCTGAGCAGCGAGCGGAGATCGTCGTAAGCCATAGGGGCAAGTATCGGTCACCGGCTAGGCTTGACCTGTCACCGGGGCCTTCGAAACGAACCCCGTCACCGCATCCAGGGGGCTGCACCACATGCTCAGGGCACTGATGTACATCCTGCCGCTGGCGCTGACGATCTACGCCTTCATCGACTGTCTGAACACCCCCGAGGACGAGGCCAAGCACCTGCCGAAGGTCGTCTGGGTCATCATCATCCTGCTGTTCTGGATCGTCGGCCCGATCGTCTGGTTCGCCGCCGGCAAGATGCGCCGCGCGCCCGCCGGAGGCCGTACGCCCTCCGAGTGGCACCGCAACCACCGCACCGAGTGGGTCGCCCCCGACGACAACCCCGAGTTCCTGAAGTCCCTGAAGGACGAGAACGAGAAGGACGAGGCCGTCCTCAAGGACTGGGAGGCGGACCTGCGCCGCCGCGAGGAGGAGCTGAAGAAGCGCGAGCAGGACGGCGACAAGGGCGCCGAGGGCTGAGGGTCCCGGAGCGCGGCGGGGAGCGGGAGAGCTGATGGCACCGGAGTTCGGCGAGGGGCGGGAGGGCTGATGGAGCTGCGGCTCCTCGCCACCTTCGAGAAGGTCGCGGCGGTCCTGTCCTTCACCCGGGCCGCCGCCGAGCTCGGTTACGCGCAGTCCAGCGTCACCGGCCAGATCCGGTCCCTGGAGTCCTCGCTCGGCGTGGAGCTGTTCGAGCGGCTCGGCAGCCGCATCCGGCTCACGGACGCGGGCGAACGCCTCCTCCCGTACGCCCGCCGCATGGCGGACCTCGCGGAGGAGGCCCGTACGGCGGTGGCCGACGCCGGCGCCCCCTCGGGAACGATCGCGGTCGGCACGATGGAGTCGCTGACCTCCTACCGGCTGCCGCCGCTCCTGGAGTACTTCCACCACCGCTACCCGGCGGTGCGGCTCACCCTGCGGCCCACGCTCGGGGACGAGACCCGGCAGGCGCTGCGGCAGGGCACGTACGACGTCGGTTTCCTGATGGAGCCCGGCACGGAGCACGAGGGCCTGGAGTCGGAGGTCCTCGCGCCGGAGCCGCTGGTCCTTGTGGCCGGGCCGGGGCATGCCCTGGTGGGACGTACGGCCCTGACGGCCGCGGACCTGGCGGGGGCGCAGCTGGTGGGCACGGAGCCCGGCTGCCCGTACCGGGACCTGTTCGAGGCGGAGCTGCGGGAGTGGGCGCCGCCGTTCATGGAGTTCGGCACGATCGAGGCGACCAAGCGGGGAGTCGCGGCGGGCCTCGGGGTCGCGCTGCTGCCCCGGGTCGCCGTCTCCGGGGAGCTGGCGTCCGGGGCACTGGTGGAACTGGCCTGGGAGGCCCCGTTCACCCTCTTCACACAGCTCGCGTGGAGACGGGGGAAGCAGCTTCCGGCACATGTCCGGCTGTTCGTGGAGCAGGCGAGGCGACTGGTGCGGGAGCAGAGCCCGAGCGCGACCCCGAGTCCGAGCGGGAGCCCGAGCGCGACCCCGAGTCCGAGCGGGAGCCCGAGCGCGACCCCGACAGGGTGACCCTGAGGCTGGCGAGCACGATGAGGGGCACGCCGAGGGCCTGGACGAGCCCGATGTGATGCCCGTACACCGCCCAGTCGACGCCCATGGCGACGGCCGGGTAGGTGAAGGCGAGGACGGCGATCTTGGCGGTCGGCAGCTTGGCGTAGGCCGCGTACATGAGCACGTACATCAGCCCGGTGTGGATCAGCCCGAGCCCGACGAGCCAGGCCCATCCGCTCCCGAGCCCGCCGACGGCGCCGAAGTCGGCGAAGGGCAGCAGCAGCGGAAGCCCGACGAGCACCTGCACGAGGGCGATCAGATGGGGTCGTACGCCCGTGATCCGCTTGGTGACGAAGGTGGAGAGGGCGTAGAGCACGGCGGCGGCGAGCGCGAACCCGAGCCCCTTGAGGGAGGCGGTGTCGCCGGGCCGTACGCCGGAGACGAGCACGAGCCCGACGAAGGCGAGCGCGAGCCACCCCAGCTTCCCGCCGGATATCCGCTCCCGCATGAACACCGCCCCGAGGAGCACCAGGAAGAAGGGCTGGGTGTGGTAGACGACGGTGGCGAGGGAGATCGAGGTGGCCTCGTACGCCTCGAAGAGGAACACCCAGTTGAAGACGATGAACACCCCGCCGAGCGCGGCGAGTCCGAGCTTCTTCGCGGTGAGCCCGTGCCCGGTGAAGAACCCCCGGAGGAGGCTGTACGCCCCGAGCGCGGCGGCCCCGAAGAGGCACCGGAAGAACACCACCTCGAACGGCGAAGCCCCGGACTCGACGACGAAGACGCCGAGGGTGCCGGAGAGCACCATGGCGAGGGTGAGTTCGATGGTTCCCCTGGTCTCGTTTCTCATGGGGGCGACGCTACGGACGGCCCCGGAACCGGTCCACGAGCCAGTGGACACCGCTACCGATGGGGCCGATCGGCGCGGCCGATGGGGGCCCGGAATACGAGCACGGGAGAGGGAGTTGGCCCCGAAGCAGGAGGCACCCCCGACACCGGAGCAGCAGACATGACCCTCGACACCGCAGGTGGCTCGTCCCGCCCGGACCGCTCGTTCCTCTTCGTCCTCGGCAGCTCGCGCTCCGACGGCAACACCGAGATCCTGGCCCGCGCCGCCGCGGCGCAACTGCCCGCCGACATCCCGCAGCGCTGGGTGGACCTGAACCGGCTGGCGCTCCCCGACTTCCAGGACGGCCGGCACGAGACCACGGGCTGGCCGGCCGACGAGAACGAGGAGATGCTGCGGCAGGCGACACTGGAGGCGACGGACGTCGTCATAGCGTCGCCCCTGTACTGGTACACCCTCTCCGCCCAGACCAAGCGCTACCTCGACTACTGGTCGGGCTGGCTGAACGTCCCCGACTCGGACTTCAAGCGGCGGATGGCGGGCGGGACGCTGTGGGGGGTGGCGGCGATGGCGGACGACGACCACGCGGTCGCGGACGGCCTGGCGACCACCCTGAACCACTCGGCGGCGTACCTGCGGATGCGCTTCGGCGGAGTCCTGACGGGCACGGGCTCCCGCCCGGGCCGGGTCAGCGCCGACGAGGCGGCGATGCGCCGGGCGAAGACGTTCTTCGAGACCGAGCCCCCGCTGGCGCGTTTCCCGTACGAGGAGGCGGGGGTCGGCGTGTGAGGAGCGGGGCGGGCACCTCAACAGGCCGAGGCGCCCGGCTACCGGCCCGGCTCCACCAGGAGGGTCAGCGCCTCCCTCCACACGGCCAGTTGCTGGTCGTCCACGGGTTCCATGTCGCCCTTGAACATCTGCGCGTGACCGTTCTGGATGACGCTGTCCTCCCAGGTCCGAGTCGCGAAGACGTACGTCTCGCCGTCCGCCAGCCGGGGCCTGGGCTCGTACTCCGGGGCGTACGTGACACGCACCGTGCCCCGCACGTCCCCGCGGAGCACCGAGGTCACCTCGACCCGGTAGATGTCCGAGGTCCAGCTCTGAAGGTCCCGCTGTTCCTCGAACGCCTTCACGCGCCCGGTGAAGATGTCCTCGGAGTGCGGCGCCACGCCCGCCGGGGTGGTGGCGTCGTACCCCCGCAGGACCTCGCCCGGCGCGACCTGCCCCTCCAGGTGCCGGTAACCGGCCCAGCCGCCCGCCGCCAGCACCCCGGCGACCACCGCGCCCGCCACGAGTGCCATCGTCTTCCTGCTCATGATCATCCCCACAGTGCGTGATACGCCGTGATGTCGTTCGTGGTCGGGCCGCTGATCTTCTTTCCCGCGATGCTGTCGTACTCCGCCCACATCACCGAGGGGTACATCCCGGTCCCGTAGTCCTTGTGGCAGAACCCGAGCGCGTGGCCCAGCTCGTGGGCCGCGGTGCTGTTGGCGTCCCTCCATTCCAGATCGGCGTAGCTCGTAGCCCCGTCAGCCCTGATCGCCACTCTGTTCGATGGCCTCCGTCACGGCGGCGCGCTGGCCGGCGTCCATCTCGGACAGCCGTTCGGGGGCGACGACCGCGAGCGCTGCCCGCAGTGCGGAGGGAATCTGCTCGGGGCGCGGGATGAGCTCTCCGGTGTGGCCAGGCTGTGTCGTCACCATGTCCTCCAAGGGGGTGCCCCGGTCTCCGCCCGCCCGCCTCAGGCCACCGAGGCCCGCTTGGGGTCGACGGGGTCGATCGCGTGCTCGTCGAAGCGGACTTCGAGTGCTTCGAGGCCCCTCTCCCGGCGGAAGTCCTTTTCCGCTGCGGTGATCGGCAGCAGCCACAGGATCCGGGCATGCGCTCCCCCTTCCCACTCGCAGACCTCGAAGTCGGGTCCGAAGGGGTACGGCAGGCTCACCAGGTAGTGGTCGCAGTCGGAGTCGTCGAGCCACGGGCGGCCGATGGGGACGGTGTGTCCTACGTCGAGTCGCTGGTGTTCCGGTCCGCAGTGGTAGTACGCGTTGACCGTGACGCTCTCCAGGTTGATCCATTCGTCGCGCGGTGCCGCGAGGAAGAACTCCGTGCCATGGCCGTCGTGCTGGGTCGCCTCCCAACAGCCCGACGTCACGTACAGCCACCAGCCGCCTGGATGCGCGGGATGGATCCGGAACACCCGGAAGCCGGGCACGCGATCCTCGATGGGCCCGTCCACACCTGGGACCTCGTCGATGACACGGCCCGGGAGCGTCCGACGGAGGTGATCGAGGAGAGCAGTGCGTGCTGTGTTTTCCGGCATCCGGCCATGGTGCCAGGGGTCTCCGCAGCTCACCGGAACGGGGCCGCCCCCAACCCCCCGGCCTGCGTATCCAGCCGGAGCCTCGCCCTCCCCGACCGTCGAGACCGTTGCGCTTCGCCACGCGCGACGGGCGAGCAGGCGTGATGTACCCGTGCCGCCGGGGAAGAGATCCCCGCATGGATCAGGAACAATCACGGCGCTGGCTCGCCACCGCCCTCGACGAAGCCCGGGCCGGGCTCGCCGAGGGCGGTGTTCCCATCGGGGCCGCGCTCTACGGGGCCGACGGCGCGCTGCTCGGGCGCGGGCGCAATCGGCGCGTGCAGGACGGGGACCCGTCCGCGCACGCGGAGACCGATGCCTTCCGGGCGGCGGGGCGGCAGCGCTCGTACCGGGGGACGACGATGGTGACGACCCTCTCGCCGTGCTGGTACTGCTCCGGGCTCGTCCGGCAGTTCGGGATCTCGCGGGTGGTCGTCGGGGAGGCTGAGACCTTCCACGGCGGGCACGACTGGCTGGCGGAGCACGGGGTGGAGGTCGTGGTGCTCGACGACCCCGAATGTGCTGCTCTCATGCGGGAGTTCATCCAGCTCAACCCCGCCCTCTGGAATGAGGACATCGGCGATGAGTGAAGCCCGCCTTCCCACCATCGACCTTCGTCTCGACCCCGGCCCCCAGCTCCCCGCCGTCGACCGCGCCCTGCGCGACGCCGGGTTCCTGCTCGTCACCGGGCACGGGGTCGACCCCGGTCTGCGTGCCGCCATCCGGGGGACGGCCCGCGCCTTCTTCCACCTGCCGGCCGCCGTCAAGGAGCCGTACGCCGTGCGGGTCGGTGGGCGCGGGTGGCTCGGGCCCGGCGCCGAGGCCAACGGGCACGCGGAGGGTACGGCGACCCCGCCCGACCTGAAGGAGTCGCTCTCCTTCGCGGCGGACGAGCCGACCGGGGACCCGGTCGTGGACGCCGAGTGGTTCCTATCAAACACCTGGCCTGCCGAGGTCCCCGAGTTGAGGCCGCTGGTGGAGACCTACCTCGCGCAGATGAAGGCGCTCTCGGACCGGGTGCTCGATCTCCTCGGGGTCGCGCTCGGCGAGGAGGCCGACTTCTTCACCCGCCACACCGGCCACCCCACCTTCGGCTTCAACATCAACTGGTACCCGGGGCGCGAGCGGACCGGCGACCCCGAGCCGGGCCAGTTCCGGATCGGCCCGCACACGGACTTCGGCACGGTCACCCTCCTGGACCGGGAGGCGGGCAAGGGCGGGCTCCAGGTCTTCACCGACGCCGGCGGCTGGCAGGACGCTCCGTACGACCCCGCCGCGTTCACCGTCAACATCGGTGATCTGATGGCGGGTTGGACCGGCGGACGGTGGCGTTCGGGGCGGCATCGGGTGCTGCCGCCGCCCGCCGACGTACCGACGGAGGAGCTGATGTCACTGGTGTACTTCTACGAGTGCACCCCCGGGACGACCATCCACGGCATCGAGTCGCACGGATACCTGCGGGCCCAGCTCGACGCCATCGCCACCACGGAGTGACAACACCTCCGCAACGCCCGTACAACGACTCGAAAGCAGTGTCGAAAAGGTCACCTCCTTCCCAACACGCCGTCGATATCATTGGGTTGACTGTGACGGGGGTGGCGGGGCGTGGACAGGGAGCTGTACGGCCGCGAGGCGGTCCTGCACGAGGCCGGGCTGGTCGCGCGTCTCAGCGGCCTCACGCGGCACGGCGCCGCCCGGGTGCCGTACGAGCACGGCGACGACCCGCCGGTCACCGTCTTCACCGGCGGACGCGGTACGGGCAAGACCGCCCTACTCAAGGAGGTCCGCAACCGCTACAAGGGGTACACGCCGCTCGCGCTCGTCGACTGCGCGCACATCGAGCCGCCCGCCGACCACGGCCCCGGCTGGACGCCGGTCACCGGGGCGCTCGCCGAGCTCGCCGTGCAGCTGTCGCCGGGGGTGCTCGGCGCCCGGCCCGTCCGGTTCCCCCGGCTCTCGCTCGGTCTGGTGGCCGTCGCCTCGCTCGGCTGGTCCCAGGAGGACGACGAGCGGGCCCGGCGCGACCTGCTGCGGCTCGGGCCGCTGCTCGCCACCGTCGACGCGACCAGGGGCGCCGCCGCGAACTGGGTCGGCAAGGTCCTCGCCAAGCTCGCCGCGCGGTTCGCGGAGGCCACCGTCCCGCTCGCCGGGCTGCTCGCCGAGGCGACCGTCGAGACGGTCCTGGAGGAGGTCTTCGGGCGTCTCCAGCGCACCTCGGAGAACTGGTACGGCAGTTACCGCAACGCCGGCGGGCACGGCAAGGCCGGTCTCCAGCAGCTCGCGATCGACTTCGAGCAGGTCGGCCGGCGCCGCCGCGAGGCCCAGGACTTCCTCGTCGGCGCCCTGACCGAGGACCTGCTGCACGCCTACACCGGGCTGCGGCGCGGCAGCCGTATCGGCCGCCCGCTCGTCCTCCTCGACAACGCCCACGAGCCGCTCGGCCGGCAGCTCGTCGAACCGATTCTGCGCGCCCGTGCCGACGGCCGCCGCGACCGGGTCGTCGTCCTCGCCACCTCCCGGGTCCGCGAGCACGAGGGGCTCCGGCACGCCACCCGGACCCGGCTGCCGGAGACCGCGCACCGGGCGCCCTGCCCACGCGGCACGAGCGTCGGCTCCGGCATCCTCGCCGTCGAACTGACGCCGCTCTCCCCCGCGCAGACCCGATCCGCGTTCGACCGGTACGACCCGGCCGGGCGGACGCCCCCCGAACTCGCCCGCGCCGTGCACCGGTTGACCGGCGGCCGCCCGCTCGGCGTCGCGCTCCTCGGCCGGGCCGCCGGCGAGGCCCCCGAGCACCTGCGGGCCGGACTCACCCCCGGCGGGCTGCTCGACCTGACCGTGGAGCTGCGCGAGGACACCCCGCCGGTGCCCGTCGCCCCCACCCTGCTCGCCGAACTCCTCCCCGTACGGCGACCCGGACCGTACGCGGTGCTCGCCGCCGCCCACGACGAGGAGTCCGCCCGGATGCTCGCCCACGCCCGGCTCCAGGGCGAGTCCCTGGACGGGGACGTGGCGCTGCGCGTCCGCGACCAGCTGCGTTCCGAGGACTGGGTCGCATCCGAACCGGGCTCGGGGCATTTCGTCGCCGACCCGCTGCTGCGCGCGCTGCTCCTGCACCGGCTGCGCTTCGAGGACGGCGACCATCCGCGGTACGCCGCCTGGCACGCCGTCCACGAGACCCTGCACCGGCACTACGGGCCCGAGCCCGGCCCGTACCGGCTCCATCACGATCTCGCCCTCGGCCGCACCGAGGAGGCCGTCACGCATCTGCGGGAGACCTTCCCCGAGCAGGACGTCGTCGGCTGGCTGGGGCGGCTGCGGTTCATCGGGTCCGCGCCCTGCCCCCGGGAGCGGAACCGGACCGGGCCGGACCCGCGCCGGGCCGTCGCCCTGGGCCAGGGACTGCGAGGAGAGCCCCCGGCGGACGTCGCCCTGCCGCCCGGCCTCGACGCCGACTCCACCGAACTCCACCTGTCCGTACGGCGGTTGCTGCACGCTGTATGGCTGCTCACCGACCCGCTCGCCCTGCCCGACGACGAGGTGGCCGACCGTCTCGCGCACGAACTGCGCCGGCTCTCCGGCCGTCATCTGACGGGCAGCGGCGCCCTCTGGGACGCCGCCACCCACTGGCCGCGCGACATCCGCGCCTGGCGGGACCTCTCGCTGCCACCGGGCCGCGAGGGGCTCCCTGACCCCGCCTGACGGACCAGGACCGGCCCGACCGCCAAGACGCCCCCTGAGGACGGAGTCCGACGCCATGCCCGACCGACCGCTCGACCGGCTGCGGCGCCGCGTCCGCACCCCCCGCCAGAAGCTCGTCGCCGCCGTCGTCACCACCGCCGTCGTCGTCGGCCTCGGCGGCTACGGGATCAGCCGGCTCACCACCCCGGAGGACCGTTCCTGCGCGCCGGGCGTCGACCGGCCCGCCGGCAGCTCCGAGTGCGTCGGCGTCAACGGCGAGGGCCACTCCTTCGGCAACGCCGAACTCGACGAGATCGCCAGGGCCATCCACACGGAGAACACGCTCGTCACGGCCGGCGAGTACGTCACCGTCGCCGTGCTCCTGCCGCTCACCTCCACCGACAGCGGCATGCGCGGCAAGGTGCTGCACGAGCTCCAGGGCGCGTACGCCTACCAGTACCGCGCCAACCACGAGTCCAACAGCGAGACGCCGAAGATCCGGCTCGTCCTCGCCAACACCGGCCAGGGCAACGCCCACTGGCGTCCCACCGTCGACCGGCTCATCGCCATGACGGACGCGCCCGACCGGCTTCGGGCCGTCTCCGGCGTCGCCACCTCCTCCACCGCGATACGCGAGTCGGTGACCGCCCTCACCGGTGCCGGGATCGCCGTCGTCGGCACCACGATCACCGCCGACGACATCGCCAACGGCCCCGGCGCGGGCAACCGCTACCCCGGTCTCGCCCGCGTCTCCCCCACCAACGGCGACGAGGCCAAGGCGCTCGCCCACTTCGGCAAGGTGGACGCCGCCAAGGCCTTCCTCGTCCAGGACACCCGTACCGGCGACCACTACACCGACACCCTCAAGGCCGCGTTCGCCGCCAACCTCAAGGGCGCCCCGCACGAGCCCGCGCTCTTCACCTCGCCCGCCGACCCGACCCAGGAGGGCACCACCGCCAACACCTTCCGGCAGATCACCCATCTGATCTGCGACACCCGCGCCGAGACGGTCTTCTTCGCGGGCCGCCACACCCAACTGCGGCAGTTCATCAACGCGCTCGGCGCGCGCGGCTGCGTCGACCGCCACTTCACCGTCCTGACCGGCGACGAGGGCTCGTACCTGGGGGCGGACGAGAAGCTCGACCCCAACGCCCTGAAGGCCAAACTGACGGTGCGGTACGCGGCGCTCGCCCACCCGGACGCCTGGAGGCCCGCGCCGGGGCGGCAGATTCCGTCGACGGGCGGTTCGGTGGTGGCGTACTCGACGTTCCTGACGGACATCGCCCGCGCCTCGAAGAAGCCGGTGCCGCTCGCGGACGGGCAGGCGATCGTCGCGTACGACGCGATGGCGACGGCGGTCCACGCGATCCGCCAGGCCACCCCGCAGGGCTCCCCCTACCCCGAGCTCGCGGACGTGGTGACCCAGTGGCCGCAGGTCAAGGGGTCGCTGAGGGTCCAGGGCGCGAGCGGCTGGATCTGCCTCGACAACTACGGAAACCCGTACAACAAGGCGGTCCCGATCGTGGAACTGGCCCAGGACGGCTCCCAGCGCTTCGTCCAGATCGCCTGGCCGGAGGGCAGGCCGCCTTCGCTCTCCTGCCTGCCGCCGAAGCGCGGCTGAGCCTGCCCGCCCGTCCTCCCTCCGGTACGCCCCGCCCCCGAACGGCCGAGCGGAACCGGGGAGCTGTTGTCGCCTCCGGCAGCTCCCCGGAAGCTGGGACGGCGGCTCGCCCCCGCATACCCACACGCCCCGGGGGTACGTGGGCAGCCCGCATGACGGGACGAAGGGAGCGCGATCCATGGGAGTCGACTCGGCACCGGCCCCCGTACCCGCGGCAGGCGCGGGTACGGGCACGGGCACCATCACCACGGCGGTTCCGGCCCGCCTCGACCGCCTGCCGTGGTCACGGTGGCACTGGATGATCGTGATCGGCCTCGGCACCGTCTGGATCCTCGACGGCCTCGAGGTCACCATCGTCGGCAACGTCGCCGGCCGCCTCGCGGAGGAGGGCAGCGGCCTCGCCATCACCTCCGCGCAGGTCACCGGCATCGCCGCCGCCCTGTACGTGGCGGGAGCCTGCACGGGAGCGCTGTTCTTCGGCTGGCTCACCGACCGGTACGGGCGCAGGAAACTCTTCATGATCACCCTCGCCGTCTATCTGGGCGCGACGGCGATGACGGCGCTGTCCTTCGAGTCCTGGTGGTTCTTCCTCTTCCGCTTCCTCACCGGCTTCGGCATCGGCGGCGAGTACGCGGCCATCAACTCGGCGATCGACGAGCTGATCCCGTCCCTCTACCGGGGCCGGGTCGACCTCATCATCAACGGCAGCTACTGGCTGGGCGCCATCGGCGGCGCGCTGCTCTCGATCGTCATGCTGGACACGGACATCTTCCCGAAGGACCTCGGCTGGCGGCTCAGCTTCGCCCTCGGCGTCGTCCTCGGCCTCGTCATCCTGCTCGTCCGCCGACACGTTCCCGAGAGTCCACGCTGGCAGTTCATCCACGGCCGGGGAGAGGCCGCGGAGGAGCTGGTGTCGTCGGTCGAGAAGGAGATCGAGCGGGAGAAGGGCGAGGCCCTGCCGCCGCCGGCCGGCGAGATCACGATCCACCAGCGCAAGAGCATCGGCTTCGGGATGATCGCCCGGACGGTCTTCGCCCGCTATCCGCGCCGCGCGGTCCTCAGCCTGTCGCTCTTCATCGGCCAGGCGTTCCTCTACAACGCCATCACCTTCGGCTTCGGCGCCATCCTCACCACGTTCTTCGACGTGCCGACCGGGAACACCGGCTACTACTTCGCCGTCATCGCGGCGGGCAACTTCGTCGGCCCGCTGCTGCTCGGCCGACTCTTCGACACCGTCGGCCGCCGGATCATGATCTCCTCGACGTACGTGCTTTCGGGCCTGCTCCTGTTCGGGACGGCGTGGCTCTTCGACCGGGGTTCGCTGACGGCGACGACCCTGACGGCGTGCTGGTGCGTGGTGCTGTTCTTCGCGTCGACCGGGGCGTCGAGCGCGTACCTGACGGTCTCCGAGATCTTCCCGATGGAGACCCGGGCGATGGCCATCGCCTTCTTCTACGCCGTCGGCACCGCCGCGGGCGGGATCAGCGGCCCGCTGGTCTTCGCCGAGCTCACCGAGTCGGGTGTGGTCGGCGAGACGGTCCTCGCGTTCCAGATCGGCGCCGGGCTGATGTGCGCCGCCGGGATCGTGGCGGCGTTCCTGGCGGTGAACGCGGAGCGGCGCTCCCTTGAGGACATCGCGGAACCGCTGTCGGTGGCGAAGCAGGGAAGCGACTAGGACGGGTCCGGCGGGATCAGGGCTCCCACTTCGGCCAGGTGGCGGCCTCCCGGGCGTACAGCTCCCGGAGGTGCCGCCACCGCTCGGACGTCCGCTCCCGCCAGTCGACGGGGTGGCCGTCGAGGGCGCGGCCGAGCCACTCGAAGTGGTCGTGCCAGGCCGCGAGGCGGTCGAGGCGGTGCTCCGGCGGCCCCCGGAGTTCGTTGGTGAAGCGGAGCACGGTCGAGCCGCCGCCACCGGGCGCGGGCCCGGGCTCCAGCCGGAACCGGATCCGGCCGTGCGTCGGATCGACCGTGTACTCGGCCACGCGCTCGGGGTCCCAGGCGGTCACCCGCCCCGCGTCCTCGGTGTCGCCGCTGGTCAGCCGATGGAGGGTGATCCGGCCGCCGAGCCGCGGTTCCAGCGGGTCCACCGCGCACAACCAGCCGGCCAGGCCCTCGGGCGAGGCGACGGCCGTCCACACCGCCGGTACGGGGTGCGGCAGCTCGACGGCGAACCGCAGCAGGTGCGTGTCGCCGTCGTGGGTCTCGCTCCTGCCCCGGGGTATCTCGCTCATACCCTCAAGCGTGGCCCCGGGACAGGTCCGCTGCCAGCTCAGACGCCCGCGTACGAGTGCATGCTGTTCACGAAGATGTTGACGCCGTAATAGTTGAACAGGAAGCAGGCGAAGGCGACGAGCGCGATGTACGCGGCCTTGCGGCCCTTCCAGCCGGCCGTCGCGCGCGCGTGCAGGTAGGCCGCGTAACCGACCCAGGTGATGAACGCCCAGACCTCCTTGGCGTCCCAGCCCCAGTAGCGGCCCCACGCGTCGCCGGCCCAGATCGCGCCCGCGATGATCGTGAAGGTCCAGAGCGGGAAGGTCGCCGCGTTGATCCGGTACGCGAACTTGTCGAGGGTCGCGGCGGCGGGCAGCCGCTCCAGGACCGAGCGGGCGAAGGCGCCGGGCTTGCCGCCGTTCGCGAGCTTGTTCTCGTACGAGTCGCGGAAGAGGTAGAGCAGGGTGGCGACGGCCCCGAGGTAGAGGACCGAGCCGCAGAAGATCGCGGTCGAGACGTGGATCCACATCCAGTACGAGTCGAGCGCGGGAACCAGCTGGTCGCTCTCGGTGTAGAGCACGGTCGTGGCGACGCCCAGGTCGAGGAGGACCGTGGTGACCAGGGGCAGGCCGATCCAGCGCACGTTCTTCTTCGCGACGAGGAAGGCCACGTACACGCCGACCGCCACCGTGGAGAAGGTGGTGGAGAACTCGTACATGTTGCCCCAGGGGGCACGCTGCACGGCGACCGCGCGGGCGATCACGCCCGCCGCCTCGATCGCGAAAGCGAGGACGGTGAGCGAGACGGCGATACGGCCGTACAGGTCGCCCTTGACCGTGCCGCCGGCCGCGCCGGGGCCGTCGGGCACGTCCCGCGTGCCGGACGCGGAACGGGTGACGACCGTCGGCTTGTCGAGGACGGCGGTGGCGCCGCCGGCCTGCTTGACCTGGACGGTCACGGCGGAGGCGGCGGTCGGGGCCTTCGTCGCGGTGAGGGCGGCGGCGGTACGGCCGACCTTGCTCCGGGAGCCGAACACCCACTCGGCGATATGGGCCAGGAAGGCCAGCGTGTAGACGGACATCGAGGAGTAGATGAGCGTGTTGCTCATCTGCGCCAGGCTCTCGTTGGTCGTGGCGGCGAGGATCACTTCTCGGCCCCTTCAGCCTCTTCGGCAGGTTCGTCCACAGCGTCTACTGCGGGTTCCGGCGCGGGTGGCGCCTGCGCGGTGAGCGTGACCGCGAGGTCGGCCAGCTCCTCGGGGAGCCTGGCCGACTCGCTGCGGCCGAGCCCCGCCATCTCGACGACGGTGACGCCGTCCTCCCCCCGTACGGCCCTGACCCAGACCCGGCGCCGCTGGATGAACAGCGAGCCGCTCAGACCGGCGATGGCGGCGGCCGCGCCGACGAGCGCGAGGCCGTTGCCCGGCTGCTGCGAGATCTGGAAGCTCGCCCACTCCTTGATGTCCTTCTCGAAGGTGATCGAGCCGGCGCCGTCGGGCAGTGTCATCGTCTCGCCGGGCCGCATCCGCTGGGCGACGCCGGTGCCCTTGTCGACCTTGAACTGGGTCATCTTGGAGGTGTCCAGCTGGTACACGTTCTGCGGGAGACCGGAGTTCACGCGCAGGTCGCCGTGGTAGCCGGTGAGCGCCATGACGGGGAAGTCGAGCGCAGGGAACTGCGAGAACATGTTGCCCTGGCCGGCGCCGGCAAAGGTCGGCACGAAGAAGGCGTTGAAGCCCAGCTGTTCCTTCTTGCCGTTCTTGTCGCGGTAGCCGTCCATGACCTTGATGGCGCCGGTGGACGTGACGTTGTTGTCGATGGGCAGCAGCGGTACGGCGCCGTGGAAGACGACCTTGCCGCGGCCGTCCTTGACGGTGACGACGGGCGCGTAGCCGTGGGCGATGAGGAAGACCTTCGAGTCGCCGACCTTGAGCGGCTCGTTGACGCGGATGACGGCCTTCTTGTCCTTGCCGCCGCCTTCGGAGTACGAGACGGCCGCCTCGAACGTGCGCGGGGTGCCGCGCTGCGGGCCGCGCTGCTCGTACGTACCGCTGAAGGAGTCGAGGGTGAAGCTGAACGGCTCCAGCTCGTCGGTGCCGAACTGGGAGCCGGACTTGAAGTCGTCGTACTGGGTGAGCGTGTTGGAGAAGCCGTCGCCCTCGATGACGAGCTTGCCGCCCTCGGACTTGAAGAGCTGGCCCCAGGCGAAGGCGGAGAGCATCACGATCAGAGCGATGTGGAAGACCAGGTTCCCGGCCTCGCGGAGGTAGCCCTTCTCGGACGCGATCGCGTCACCGGCCGTGTGGGCGCGGAAGCGGCGGCCCTTGAGTACGCCCAGCGCGGCCTCGCGGACCTGCTCGGGCTCGGCCGTGGTGCGCCAGGTCGTGTACGCGGGGAGCCGGTCGAGGCGCCGGGGGGCGGCCGGCGGGCGGCTGCGGAGCTGGCCGACGAACTGCCAGCTGCGCGGCACGATGCAGCCGATGAGGGAGACGAACAGCAGTATGTAGATCGCGGAGAACCACACCGAGCTGTAGACGTCGAAGAGCTGGAGCTTCTCGTAGAGCGGGGTGAGGGTGGTGTGGGCGTCCTTGAAGGCCTGCACCTTGAGCTCGTCCACGCTGGTCTGCGGGATGAGGGAGCCGGGGACGGCGCCCAGGGAGAGCAGGAAGAGCAGGATGAGGGCGACCCGCATGGAGGTCAGCTGCCGCCAGAACCAGCGGATCCAGCCGATGACCCCGAGCCTGGGGCCGCCGACGGCGCTCGTCTCGCCGCGGTCGTCGACGGGGGCGGTGGAGAGCTGCGCCCCGGCCTCGGCCTCACCGAGGTTCTCCTGCTGCTCCGGAGCGTTCTCCTGCTGCTCCGACGTATCGGTCTTGCTCATGGAACTCAGATCCCCACCGTGAAACCGCTGGACCAGCCCTGCATCGTGGCGACCATGCTGTCCCACGCGCCCGTGAGGAGCAGGACACCGGTGACGAGCATCATGCCGCCACCGATCCGCATCACCCACACATAGTGCTTCTTCACCCACCCGAACGCGCCGAGCGCCTTGCGGAAGGCGACGGCGGCGAGCACGAACGGCACGCCGAGGCCGAGGCAGTACGCGAAGGCGAGTATCGCGCCGCGCCCGGCGCTGGCCTGCTCCAGGGCGAGGGCGTTGACCGAGGCGAGGGTCGGGCCGATGCACGGGGTCCAGCCGATGCCGAAGAGCGCGCCGAGCAGCGGCGCCCCGACGAGCCCGGCGACGGGCTTCTTGTGGAAGCGGAACTCGCGCTGGGTGAACCAGGGCATCAGGCCGAGGAAGAACACGCCCATGAGGATCATGAGCACGCCGAGGACCGTGGTGAGCGTCTCGCGGTACTCCTGGAGCGTCGACCCGAAGTAGCCGAAGAGCGCCCCGCCGGACACGAACACGGCGGTGAAGCCGAGGACGAAGAGGACGGCCCCCGCGGTCATCCGGCCGCGGCGGCTCTCGGCGAGGTCGGTGCCGGTGACGCCCGTCACGTAACTCAGGTAGCCGGGGACGAGCGGGAGGACGCACGGCGAGAAGAAGGAGACCAGGCCGCCGAGGACCGCGAGGGGCAGGGCGAGCAGCAGGGCTCCGCTGGTGACCGTCTCGTTCACGGGCTGCTCACTTCTCCTTGAGGAGAGGCTCGATCATCGACCGGAGCTGCTTCTCGTCGAGTGCCATGAGCGAGCGGGCGGCGATCTTGCCCTCCTTGTCGAGGACGACGGTGGAGGGGATGGACTGCGGGTTGAGCGTGCCCTTGGGGAAGCCGAAGAGGATCAGCCGGCCGTTGGGGTCGTAGAGGCTCGGGTACGGGACCTCGTAGTCCTCTTCGAAGGTGAGGGCCTGCTGCTTGTTGAAGTCGCGGGTGTTGAGGCCGACGAACTCGACGCCCTGGTCCTTGAGGTCGGCGGCGACCTTCACGAAGTGCGGGGCCTCGGCGCGGCACGGGCCGCACCAGGAGCCCCAGACGTTGAGGACGACGACCTTGCCCTTGAGGTCGGCGACGTCGAGCTGCTCGCCTTCGAGGGTCTCGCCCGCGATCTTCTCGGTGGCCGTGCGCTTGTCCTTGGCGACGGTGGAGATACCGCCCGTGTTGGTCACGAAGTTGGTGTTGCCACCGCCGCCGGACTTGCCGTTGTCGTCGCCGCCGCAGGCCGAGAGTGCGAGGGCGGCGGTCAGCACTCCGACGGCGAGCAGGGTGCGGCGAGGGGCACGGCTAAGGCTCATGTGAAAAGTTTCGCATGGGCGTTTGGGGGATCTTGGGCACCCCCCTACGTGCCCGTAAAGCCCCTTGTCAAGATCTCCTAAGCGGGCGGGGCGGACGAGGTGGGCGCAGTGGACGAGGTGGCGGCGGGCCTGAGGAACGCGTTCCAGCCGCCGGCGGGCTTCTGTCCCACGTCGAGCGAGCGCAGCTTCTGGAGGATCTTCGGGTCCTGGACGTCGAGCCAGTCCACGAACTGCTTGAAGGAGACGAGCCTGACCTCCTTCTTCCCGGCCATTCCCTTGATCGCCTGCTCGACGGCGTCCATGTAGATGCCGCCGTTCCACTGCTCGAAGTGGTTGCCGATGTAGAAGGGCGCGCGGTTCGACTCGTACGCGCGCGTGAAGCCGCCGAGGAGGGCGTCGGTGGCCTGCTTGCGCCAGCCCGGGTAGCGCGAGGGCATGCCCTTGGTGGTGTTCTTCGACTGGTTGGCGAGCATGTTGTAGTCCATGGACAGGACCTCGAAGGAGTGCCCGGGGAAGGGCACGGCCTGGAGCGGGAGGTCCCAGATGCCCTGGCGCTTGGTCGGCCAGGTCTGCCGGCCGCCGGGCGAGCTGGCGTCGTAGCGCCAGCCGAGCCGCTTGGCGGTGGGGAGCAGGTTGTCCTGGCCGAGGAGGCAGGGGGTACGGCCGCCGACGAGCTCCTTCGAGTAGTCGAAGGGCAGCGGTTCGAGGTCGGTCCAGCCGCTGTTGGTCTTCCACTCGGTGACGAACTTCATCGCCTGGTCGATCTCGCTCTGCCACTGGGCGGGGGTCCAGTTGCCGACGGAGCCGGAGCCGCCGCAGAAGTGCCCGTTGAAGTGGGTGCCGATCTCGTGGCCTTCGAGCCAGGCCTGCCGGACGTACTTCAGCGTGTCCTTGATGTGGTCGTCGGTGAGGTAGCCGATGTCCGAGGCGCCGACGCGGTTGTTCGGCGGGCGGTAGAGGTTCTTCTTCGACTCGGGGAGGAGGTAGATCCCGGAGAGGAAGAAGGTCATCGCCGCGTCGTGGTTCTTGGCGAGTTCGAGGAAGCGCGGGAAGAGGCCGTTGCCGACCTCGCCGGCGCCGTCCCAGGAGAAGATCACGAACTGCGGCGGGGTCTGGCCGGGTTCGAGCGGGACGGGGGCGTCGGGCTGGTGCGGCTGCTTTCCGGTGTCGGCGGTGGAACCGTCGCCGATGAGTCGGACGTCGTCCTTGGTCGGGGCGGCCGTGCTCGGGTTCGCCGAGACGTCACCCCCCTTACCAGGCCCGGAACGTCCCGACTTGTCCGTATTGTTGGAGCCGCATGCGGCGACACCTATCGCGGCCGCGGCTCCAACGCCCGCCCCGAGCAGCCCCCTTCGACTGATTCCACTGATCCCGCGCATGACATCCCCATTCGCGCTGACGTATGACCTGAACGTCATCCAAACCGACAATGAGTGAGATGCCGGGAGGAACACATAGGTTCCGGGAAATAGCACAAAAATTTCAGGGCGGTCGGTTGGCATGAACACCACCCGACCGCCCTGAACTGTGGACCTCGCGTTACGGCGCTGTCCAGTGGAGCGTCTTTTCCGGCCTGCGCCCCGAAGCCTCCGAGGCCTCTTTTCCGGGAGCTACGCCCCGAACGCCTTCGACTTCCCCTTGACCGGCTTCGCACCGGCCCGCAGATGTACGGGCACGAGGTCGAGCGCCGGCTCGCTGTAGCCGACCGAGACGATCCGGTCGCCCTGGTACGTGAACGAGGTCAGCGAGGCCAGCGTGCACTGCCGCCGCCGCGGGTCGTGCCAGAGCCGCCGCTTCTCGACGAAGCTGCGGACGATCCAGATCGGCAGCTGATGGCTGACACAGACCGCCTCGTGCCCCCGGGCCGCGTCCTTCGCCGCGTCGAGCGCGCCCATCATGCGGACGACCTGCTCGACGTACGGCTCGCCCCAGGACGGCTGGAACGGGTTGGTCAGGTGCTTCCAGTTCCCGGGCTTGCGCAGCGCCCCGTCGCCGACGCCGAAGGTCTTGCCCTCGAAGACGTTCGCCGCCTCGATGAGCCGCGGGTCGCTCGCCAGGTCGAGACCGTGCGACTTGGCGACCGGCATGGCCGTCTCCTGCGCCCGCTCAAGGGGGGAGGAGACGACGTACGTGATGTCCCGGTCGGCCAGGTGCTCGGCGACCCGGTCCGCCATCTGACGGCCCAGCTCGGACAGGTGGTAGCCGGAACGGCGCCCGTAGAGCACCCCGTCCGGATTGTGGACCTCGCCGTGCCGCACGAGATGGACGACGGTGATGTCGTCGCTGCCGGCGGCGCTCATGCGGTGGCCTCCGCGGCGGCGCGGGCGGCGGCCGGCAGGGCTGCGGCGATCCGCTCGACCGCCCGCTCGTCGTGGGCGGCCGACACGAACCAGGACTCGAAGGCGGACGGCGGCAGGTACACGCCGTCGGCCAGCATCGAGTGGAAGAAGGCGTTGAAGCGGAAGGCCTCCTGCTGCTTCGCCTCGTCGTAGTTCCGCACCTCGTCGGCGGTGAAGAAGACCGAGAACATGTTGGAGGCCGTCTGCAGCCGGTGCGCGACACCCTCCTTGGCGAGGGCGCCGGAGACGAGCCCCTGGATCTCCTTCGAGACCGCGTCGACCTTCTCGTACGCCGCGTCGTCGAGCAGCCGCAGCTGCGCGAGCCCGGCGGCGGTCGCGATCGGGTTTCCGGAGAGGGTGCCCGCCTGGTAGACCGGACCGGCCGGGGCCAGGTGCCCCATGACGTCGGCGCGGCCACCGAACGCGGCGGCCGGGAAGCCGCCGCCCATGACCTTGCCGAAGGTCAGCAGGTCGGCCTTGACGCCGTCGACGCCGTACCAGCCCGCCTTCGACGTACGGAAACCGGTCATCACCTCGTCGGAGATGTACAGCGCGCCGTTCTCCCGGCACAGGTCCGCGAGGCCCTGGTTGAAGCCCTCGGCCGGCGGGACGACGCCCATGTTGCCCGGCGAGGCCTCCGTGATGACGCAGGCGATCTCGCCCGGGTGCGCGGCGAAGGCGGCCCGCACCGCGGCCAGGTCGTTGTAGGGCAGCACGATCGTGTCGCCGGCCTGGGCCCCGGTCACGCCGGGCGTGTCGGGGAGCCCCAGGGTGGCGACACCGGAACCGGCCGCGGCGAGCAGCGCGTCCACGTGGCCGTGGTAGCAGCCCGCGAACTTGACGACCTTGGCGCGCCCGGTGAACCCGCGGGCGAGCCGGATCGCGGACATCGTGGCCTCGGTGCCGGAGGAGACGAGACGTACCTGCTCGACCGGCTCGATCCGCGCCACGATCTCCTCGGCGAGCGCGACCTCGCCCTCGCCGGGCGTACCGAAGGAGGTGCCGCGGGCCACGGCGGCCTGCACGGCGGCGGTGACCTCGGGGTGCGCGTGGCCGAGGATCATCGGACCCCACGAGCACACCAGATCGACGTACTCACGACCGTCCGCGTCGGTGAGGTAGGGACCGGAACCGGACACCATGAACCGGGGCGTTCCGCCCACGGCCCGGAAGGCACGCACCGGTGAGTTCACGCCGCCGGGCGTCACGAGGGAAGCGCGGTCGAAAAGCGTCTGTGAGACTGGGGCTTCGTATGAATACGGCACTGTGATCCTGACCTGCGAGAACGACTTCGGGCACGACTTCGGGAACGGAGGGACGGCGTGGACATCCTGGGTATTACGCCGGGGCGTACGCCCTCCGCGTCTGCGAAACTGGGGCGTCATAGGGATGGCTCACGGAATCCATGGTGTCAGAGGCCACGGCGTTCTTGCGGACAGGTGTTTCACCGTACGAACGCGGGGGAGGTCACTGACACGATGATCGGGTCGCGCGGCGGGGTCGTGTTGCCGAGAAAAAGCAGTCGGGTGGAGATATGCATCGCGGTGGCGCACCGGGCGAGGGGACGGACGACCTGGGCCCGGAGTCTGCCCGGCGGGGGAGGCACCGGCGCCGACGGGCGGAGGATCCGACCGCGTCGGAGCGCCGGGCGCGCCCCGAGCGCCCCGAACCGGCCGCGGAACCACCCCCTGCGACGACCGGGGGCCGGAGCTTGGGGGTGACGTACAAGTACTTCGGCGCGCCCAACAGCGCGACGGCGGCCCAGGTCCCGATCTCGATGCGCCCGGAGGAGCTCGGCGGCGACGAGCTCGGCATGGGCGGCATGTTCACCAAGATCAAGCCGGAGACCATAGCGGCCATGGTCCTGACCGGCATCCAGGGCATGCCCCTGAGCAAGGTGCCGCCGCTGGAGCTGGTGGTGCTGCACCCGGACTACGCGGTGGTGAAGCTGCCGATGACCGTGGTCGATCCGCTGCGCGCGATCGGCGAGGAGTCGGTCGGCGCCGCCGCCTTCATCTGGTCGACGGTCCCGGACCGCGGCGGCCCGCGCGACGCCTTCGACGTCTACCAGCTGCTCCACGAGTGGCAGGACTTCTCGGTCCGCCTCCACGAGGCGGGCCACCAGCCGTACTGCCTGGTGTGGCCGTGAGCCGCTGACCGAGCGGGGGGGGCGGTCGGGGGTGGTCGGGTGCTGTCCGCCTCTCCCCGGGCCGACCGCTGTCCACCGGACGACCTACGAGCAGGCGTTTCGCCGCACTTCCCGCTCTCATAAGTGATGAAATTCGGACGAATAGTACGCGGCGTGCGGAAGCCGCGCCCGGTGGGAGCCCCGTACGAGGAAGGACGCGACGCGTGAGCGGAGTACGAGAGGTACGAGAAGTGCGAGGACCACGAGGAGTACGGGTGGCCGGCGAACCCATGCAGATCGCCGAGGTCGCCGCCCGGACCGAGCTGTCCCTGCGCACGATCCGGCAGTACGAGGACTGCGGCCTGGTCATGCCGTCCGCGGCCTCGCCGGGCGGCTTCCCGCTCTACACGGAGGCGGACGTGTCCCGGCTGCTGGTGGTCCGCCGGATGAAGCCGCTCGGTTTCACCCTCGACGAGACCCGCGAACTCCTCACGGCCGTGGACCGGCTGGCCGCCGAGCGGGCGGGCACGGACACGGAACTCGACCCGGACGAGCGGGCCGCGCTCCTGGCCCGCGTCCGCGGCTGCGAAGAGGCCGCCGCGGAGCGGGTCGCCGAGCTGCGGGCCGAACTCGGCCGCGCGGAGGAGTTCGCCGACTCCCTCCGGCACACCCGCCTGACGTCGGCGGCCCCGGCCTGACCGCGCCTCAGGGAGCGAGGGCGGCCGCGAGGTCGCGGAAGAAGCGGGCGTAGGCGGCCGGGCTGGGCGGGGTCTCGGGGTTCCACGGCGTGGACCGGACGCCGGACAGGGTCCCGTCGGGCGCCGTCGCGTGGGCGCGGCTGTCGAAGAGGACCAGGTCGGGGCGGAGTTCGGCGGCGCGGCCCCAGTCGGCGGTGAGCCAGTTGGCGCCGGGCCCGGGACCCGGGTCGACGAGCCGGACGCCCAGCTCGGCGAGCCGCGCCAGCTCGGGCCAGGCGTGCGGCCGGGCGAGATGCACCTGGTCGGGGCCGGCCCCGGAGAGGGCGAGCACGGCGAACCCACTCGCCGCCGCGGCCGCCTGGAGGACGTCCTCCGCGACCCGCAGCCCGGCGGAGGAACCGTCCGCCACCGAGCCACCGAAGCTCACGTCCCCCTGACTCACGTCCCCCTGGCTCACGGCCCCCAGGCTGACGGCCAGCGCGCCGAAGCGGTCGAGGATCGCCGGCAGGGTGAGCTCGTTGCCGACGGAGAGCGCGACGAGCGGTATCCCGATCCGGTCGGCGACGGCCTCGTCGAGCGCGTACGGACTCTTCCCGTCATAGGTCACGTCGACGATCACGTCAGCCCGCAGCTCCCGCAACCGCCCCTCGTCCAGGGCGCGCCCCGGCCCGAGGTACGTCACCCCGGCCGCCCGCAGCCCGCCCTCCTTGGCCGGATCGAGGACCTCGCCGTCGTGCCCGGAGCCGTAGACGGCGACCGGCGTCACGCCGAGATCGCACAGGGCCGCCCCGGCCCGCACGTACGCGACCACCCGGCGCGGCACGCGGGCCGCTCCCAGCTCCGTACCCCTGTCGTCCGTGAATCCCCATGCCTGTGCCCCGGACATACGGCGCTCCCTCCCCGGCCGGAATGTGCCTCTTCCGCCACCTTGGAGCGGTTCACCGGCGCGCACAAGAGGGCCTGCCCACCCGCGAGACGGGTCTCTCCGGGCCATGGGGGTCGTCCGTGCCCTGACCTACCGTACGGACATGGACACCGACACCGATACCGGCACCGACACCGGCACCTCCGCCGTACGGCTGGAAGCCTGGTCCGACGACGACGCCGGCCTGCTGCGCGCCCTGAACGCGCCCGCGTTGACGGGGCATCTGGGCGGCCCGGAGACCGAGGAGGAACTGGCCCGCCGCCACCGGCGGTACGTGGACCTGAGCGCCGACGGCACGGGCGCGGGGCGGATGTTCCGGATCGTGCTGCTGCCGGAGGAGGCCGTGGTGGGCAGCATCGGGTACTGGGCGCAGACCTGGGACGGCGAGCCGGTGTACGAGACCGGGTGGGCCGTGCTGCCGGGCTTCCAGGGCCGGGGCCTGGCGACGTCCGCCACGCGCGCGGTGATCGCGGAGGCCCGTTCGGCGGGCCTCCACCGCCATCTGCACGCGTTCCCGTCGGCGGACAACGCCGCTTCGAACGCGGTGTGCCGCAAGGCGGGCTTCGAACTGCGCGGCGAGCGGGACTTCGAGTACCCGCCGGGCCGCCCGATGCGCTGCAACGACTGGCGCCTCGATCTGGAGACGCCCTAGGGACCGCGGAGGCTCAGGAGCCGTCCTCCGGCGTGGTGAGCGGCCGGGTGAAGTGGAAGGCCACGATGTCGAAGCGCTCGCGCAGGTAGAAGCGGTGGGCTCCGGTGCGGTGGGTGCCGGAGTCCAGGTTGAGCTCGTGGCAGCCGGCGGCGCGGGCGTGCGCGTCCAGGTGGGCGATGAGCGCGTGGCCGACCCCGGTGGAGCGGGAGGTGGCGGCGGTCACGAGATCGTCGACGTAGAGCTTGCGCAGCGAGCTGGTGTTGTTGATGATCCGCCAGCCGGCCGCGCCGACGCAGCGGCCGTCGTCCGCGTAGGCGGCGGAGAACCGGAGTCCCTGCGGATGGCCGGCCTCGTACACCTCGCGGAAGAGCGCGGGGGTGAGGTGGGGGCGGAGTTCGGAGAGGACCGGCAGGAGGTCGCTCTCGAGGCGGGAGTCGCCGGGTTCCAGGTCGATGATCTTCATGGCGGGACGGTACCTCAGGGCTTTTCCGGGTCGACGCCCCGGGCGCGGCCCCGAATTTCCCTGGCAGCCGGTCCCGCCCCGATGCCATCCTGTCCCCGTGAACGGACCGGAGATCCAGATCAGCTTCGCCCCCGGCCTGGGGCTCTTCGTCTCGGCCGAGCGGCGTTCGGGCCGCACGCCCGTGACCACCGACGGCGCCTCCTCGCTCGGCCACGTCGTGGAGTCGCTGGGTGTGCCGCTCACCGAGGCCGGGAGGCTCCTGGTCGACGGGCGGCAGGTCGACGCCTCGCACGTCCCGGTCGCGGGCGAGACGGTCCTGGTGGAGGCCGTCGCCCGTCCGCAGCCGGTGCCGGGCGCGCCGCTCCGGTTCCTGCTCGACGTGCACCTCGGCACGCTGGCCCGGCGGCTGCGACTGCTCGGGGTGGACGCGGCGTACGAGAGCGAGGACATCGGCGACCCCGCCCTCGCCGCGCTCTCCGCGCGGGAGCGCCGCGTCATGCTCTCGCGGGACCGCGGCCTGCTGCGCCGCCGCGAGCTGTGGGCGGGGGCGTACGTCTACAGCGACCGGCCGGAGGAACAGCTCCGCGACGTCCTGGAGCGGTTCGCCCCGCCGCTCGCGCCGTGGACGCGGTGCACGGCGTGCAACGGGGAGTTGAGCGACGCCGACAAGGACGCGGTCCGCGAGCGCCTGGAGCAGGGCACGGAGAAGACGTACGACGTGTTCGCCGAGTGCGTGGAGTGCGGCCGGGTCTACTGGCGCGGCGCCCACCACTCCCGCCTGGAGACGATCGTCTCCGACGCGGTACGAGAGTTCGGCGGCGCGGCGGCCGGCTGACCCGCCCCCTGCTCACTTCCTCAGGGCGCCTCGGCGGTCAGATAGCGCTGCACGGTCGGGCCGAGCCAGGCCACGACCTCCTCGGTGGACATCTCCACGACCGGCGGCAGGCGCAGCACGTAGCGGGTGAGCGCCATGCCGAGGATCTGGGAAGCGACGAGCCCCGCCCGGTGCGGGGCCTCCGCCGGGTCGGGGCAGACGCCCCGGGTGACGGGCCCGAGCTGCTGGGCGAAGATCTCCCGCATCCGCTCGGCCCCGGCGGCGTTCGTGACGCCGACCCGCAGCATCCCGGTGAGGACCTCGTCCCGCTCCCAGCGCTCCAGGAAGTGGGTGACCAGAACGGCACCGATGTGCCGGGCGGGCAGCGCGCCCAGTTCGGGCAGGCCGATGTCGATCTCGGAGGCGGCTGCGAAAAGGCCCTCCTTGTTGCCGTAGTAGCGCATCACCATCGACGGATCGATCCCCGCGTCACGGGCGATGGCCCGGATGGTGGCGCGGTCGTATCCGTCGGAGGCGAAGCGCTCGCGAGCGGCCTCCAGGATGGCGGCCCTGGTGGCGTCGGAGCGGCGGGCGGTCGTCATATCAACGACTGTAGGCCAACAGGCGTTGACACTCCACCGAGGGCGCGTCTACAGTTGCCAACAAGTGTTGACCAACACCCGTTGGCCAACGGTCGTGGGCACCCTGGAGGCAGCCATGAGCACCACGGAGAAGACGGACACCCAGGTCCTCGTCATCGGCGCCGGCCCCACCGGCCTGCTGCTCGCCGGCGACCTCGCCACCGCCGGCATCGACGTCACCCTCGTCGAGCGCCGCCCGCACGGCCTCGCCAACATGACCCGCGCCTTCGGAGTCCACGCCCGCACCCTGGAGCAGCTCGACGCCCGAGGCCTCGCCGACGAGCTCCTCGCCACCGGCACCACCCTCAGCCGCGCCCGACTCTTCGGCCGGCTCGACCTCGACCTCACCCGACTGCCCAGCCGCTTCAACCACCTGCTCGTCACCCCGCAGTACGAGGTCGAGCGGCTCCTGGAGCGCCGCGCCCTCGCCGCCGGAGTCACCTTCCGGTACGGAACGGAGCTGCGCGGACTGCACCAGGACGCCGACACGGTCACGGCCGAGCTCACCGACCCGGACGGAACCCCCCTCACCCTCAGCGCCCGCCACCTCGTCGGCACGGACGGCGTCCGCAGCACGGTCCGCACCGCCCTCGGCCTGCCCTTCCCCGGCGGCTCGGTGATCCGCTCCCTCGTCCTCGCCGACGTCCGCCTCACGGACGAGCCCGACGAGTCGTTCACCGTCAGCGGCTCCGGCGACACCTTCGCCTTCCTCGCCCCCTTCGGCGACGGCTGGTACCGGGTGATGGGCTGGACCCGCACCCGCCAGGTCGCCGACAGCGAGCCCGTCGACCTGGACGAGGTCCGCGAGATCGCCCGCCGAGCCCTCGGCACCGACCACGGCATGCACTCCCCCCGCTGGATCTCCCGCTTCCACAGCGACGAGCGCCAGGCCCCGGCGTACCGGGTCGGCCGGGTCTTCCTCGCCGGAGACGCCGCCCACGTCCACTCCCCCGCCGGCGGCCAAGGCATGAACACCGGCCTCCAGGACGCCGCCAACCTCTCCTGGAAACTCACCGCCGTCCTGCGCGGCGAGGCACCCCACCCCGACGCCCTCCTCGACAGCTACCAGTCCGAGCGCCACCCCGTCGGCGCCATGGTGCTCCGCAGCAGCGGCGCGATCGTGCGCCTCGCGATGGCCCACACCCCGCTCACCCGCGCCGCCCGCTCCCTCGCCGCCCGCCTCCTCGACGCGGTGCGGCCCGCCTCCGCCCGCGCCATGGGCATGATCAGCGGAATCGGCATCGCCTACGCGCCCCCGGCGGGCTCCCGGCGCCCCGCGGGCCGCCGCGCGCCGGACCTGCGACTGCGCGAGGGACGGCTCTACGAACTGCTGCGCGCGGGCGAGTTCGTCCTGATCGCCCCGGAGGGCGAAGCCCCGACCCTGCCCGGGACCGCCCCCGTCACCCCGGAGCGCCTCATACGCGCCACCTGGACGGACCCGACGCGGCGGACCGCGGTACTGGTCCGCCCCGACGGCTACATCCACTGGACGAACCGCTGACCGAAGCGCGGATCAGAAGACGTACGGGTCCCCGGTGGCAAGCACCAGCACACGGTGCCGGTCGTTCCCCGGGACCCGATCGGTCACCCCGTCCATCCAGACCGTCGTGATGTCCACCGTCAGCTCGTCCGGGAGACCCGCGGTCCTCAGATCGAGCGCCAGCTCACCCACGCCCCCACCCACGGCCCGCAGCGCACCCGTACGGCAGGACACCACCCGGTCACTGCTCCACAGACAGGCCTCCGGCAGCCCCTGCCCTCCCGCCAGCGGCTCGGAGAACGCGAGCCGGACCGTCGCCTGGGAGAGATCGGAAGGACCGTGGTTCTCGCTGACCAGCCACACCCCGAGCCTTCCGCCCCAAAGGGAGACATGACCGTGATGGGCCAGATCCGCCTCGGGCCCGGCCACCGGCCCCACAGCGCCGGCACCCGCACCCGCGCCCATCACCACCGCGGCCGCGAGAACGACCCCGAGCACACCCTTCCGCATTCCACACATAACCCTAAAATAGCGACAGATCATCCCGCACACTGACAACCCGTCAGTCAGCGTGTCCCATGGCAGGCTGTCCCCGTGCTGACCGCCCGCTCCCTCACCCTCTTCGCCCTCGCCGCCCTCTTCGAGATCGGCGGAGCCTGGCTCGTCTGGCAAGGCGTCCGGGAGCACCGCGGCTGGATCTGGATCGGCGCAGGCGTCGTCGCCCTCGGCGTCTACGGCTTCGTCGCCACCCTCCAGCCCGACGCCGAGTTCGGCCGCGTCCTCGCCGCCTACGGCGGAGTGTTCGTAGCCGGATCCCTCGCCTGGGGCATGGTCGCGGACGGCTACCGCCCCGACCGCTGGGACGTCATCGGCGCACTCGTCTGCCTCGCCGGCATGGCCCTGATCATGTACGCCCCGCGAGGCCGCTGAGATACACCCCGACCTATCCTGACCGGGCGATCGACGTCATCGACCACCTGCGCGAGGAGCACCCGTCATGACTCCCCCCGGCACCCCCATCGCCGTCATCACCGGAGCCAGCAGCGGAATCGGCGCCGCCACGGCCAGGCAACTGGCCGCCGCCGGCTACCGCGTGGTCCTCACCGCCCGGCGCAAGGACCGCATCGAAGCCCTGGCCGCCGAGATCAACGAGGCCGGCCACCAGGCCGCCGCCTACGCCCTCGACGTCACCGACCGGACCGCCGTCGACGAGTTCGCCACCGCGTTCCGCACCCTCGCCGTCCTCGTCAACAACGCCGGCGGCGCCCTCGGCGCCGACCCCGTCGCCACCGGCGACCCCGACGACTGGCGCCAGATGTACGAGGTCAACGTCATCGGCACCCTGAACGTGACCCAGGCCCTGCTCCCGGCCCTCACCGCGAGCGGAGACGGCACGGTCGTCGTCCTCTCGTCCACCGCCGGCCACTCCACCTACGAGGGCGGCGCCGGCTACGTCGCCGCCAAGAACGGCGCCCGCGTCCTCGCCGAGACCCTCCGCCTGGAGATCGTCGGCACCCCGGTCCGCGTCATCGAGATCGCCCCCGGCATGGTCAAGACGGACGAGTTCGCCACCACCCGCTTCCGCGGCGACACCGAGAAGGCCGCCAAGGTCTACGCCGGCGTGGCCGACCCCCTCACCGCCGACGACGTAGCCGAAACGATCACCTGGGCCTGCACCCGCCCCCCGCACGTCAACATCGACCTCCTGGTGGTCCGCCCCCGAGCCCAGGCCTCCAACACCAAGATCCACCGCGAGCTGTAGAACGCCACGAGGGGCCGGCGCACCACGCCGGCCCCTCGTCCCGTACGGAACGATTCAGCCCTTCACACAGATGACCTGCTTCAGTTTGGCGACGACCTCCACCAGGTCGCGCTGCTGGTCGATCACCTTCTCGATCGGCTTGTACGCACCCGGAATCTCGTCCACGACACCGGAGTCCTTACGGCACTCCACACCCCGCGTCTGCTCTTCCAGATCCCGCGTCGAGAAGCGCCGCTTGGCTTCGCTCCGGCTCATCTTCCGGCCAGCTCCGTGGGAGGCCGAGTTGAACGACGCCGCGTTCCCAAGACCCTTCACGATGTACGAGCCCGTGCCCATCGAACCCGGGATGATCCCGAACTCCCCGGAGCCGGCCCGGATCGCACCCTTCCTCGTGACCAGCAGGTCCATGCCCTCGTACTGCTCCTCCGCCACGTAGTTGTGGTGACAGGAGATCACCTGGTCGAAGGTCACCCGTGCCTTGCGGAACTCCCGGCGGACGACCTCCTGGAACAGCGCCATCATGATCGCGCGGTTGTACTTCGCGTACTCCTGGGCCCAGAAGAGGTCGTGGCGGTAGGCCGCCATCTGCGGGGTGTCCGCGACGAACACCGCCAGGTCGCGGTCGACGAGACCCTGGTTGTGCGGAAGCTTCCGCGCTTCGCCGATGTGGTACTCGGCGAGCTCCTTGCCGATATTCCGGGACCCGGAGTGCAGCATGAGCCACACCGAATCGGATGTATCGACACAAAACTCCACAAAATGATTCCCTTGGCCAAGGGTTCCCATCTGCTGAGCCGCCCGTCCGCGACGGAACTTCACCGCATCGGCGACCCCGTCGAACCGCGACCAGAAGTCATCCCATCCCGCCGTCGGGAACTGGTACAGCCGCTTCGGATCGACCTCCTCGCGATGCAACCCCCGCCCTACCGGAATCGCCTGCTCGATCTTCGACCGCAGCCGCGACAGATCACCCGGCAGGTCGTTCGCCGTCAGCGAGGTCTTGACCGCCGACATCCCGCAGCCGATGTCCACACCGACCGCCGCCGGACAGACCGCACCCTGCATCGCGATCACCGACCCGACCGTCGCGCCCTTGCCGTAGTGCACGTCCGGCATCACGGCCAGGCCCTTGATCCACGGCAGCGTCGCCACGTTCTGCAGCTGCTGCATGGCACCGCCCTCCACCGTGGCAGGGTCGGCCCACATCCGGATCGGAACCTTCGCCCCCGGTACCTCTACGTACGACATACTTCCTCAATTCCCCCGAAAAGCCCGATAACGCAAAAACCGGCGCCAAAGCCCGTACAGGTGACAACGGACCGGCATCAACGGCTGCGTGTGCGATAGACATTGTGTCCATCGGCCGGGTTCGCGCGGCAAACAGTTTTCGGGAAAGACTTCGAGAGAAGGGAGCCTGGGACCGTGCAGCGAAAGAGGTACGCCCCCGGCCGCACCGGGCCCGCGGCGCGCACCGCCGTCGTGCTCACACTCGGCCTCGGCCTCGGGATCGGCCTCACGGGATGCTCCGCCGACACCCCGACGGACGACATCGCCTTCGACGCCAAGGCCGGCCCCGCCGCGCCCGCCGCGCCCCCCGGCCGCTACCGCACGCTCTTCGAGCCCTGCGGTTCCGTCCCGCAGGCCATGCTCAGGGACCTGCTCCCGGGCGCGGCCGCGCTGGCCGATTCCGAGCGGGACAAGGCGTACCGGGGCGTAGCGGCCACGACCTATGACACCGACCGGCGGGTCGGCTGCGCCTGGAAGGCCGACACTCCGGACGTCTCGCACCGCCTGGCGCTCGATGTCGAGCGGGTCGTGTCGTACGACACCGCCGTCAGCGACGACGACCGGGCGCAGGAGGTGTTCGTCCGCAAGCAGCTCGCGGCGCACATCCCGCTGGCCCCGACGGCCCCACCGACCCCGGCAGCCCCGGGGTCGGCGACAGCGACGGGGGCGGGGACGGGGACGGTCGCACCCCCCGGCGCGAGCACCCACGCCGCCCAGGGCCCGGCCACGACCCCGACCCCGCCGGGCGCCACCGCGCCGCCCGCACCCCCGGCGGGCACCGCGTCCCCGACGACGGCCCCCGGCACGGGCGCCGCGACCGGCCCCTCCCCCTCCGGTTCCACCGCCACCGGACCCACCCCTTCCGGCCCGGCCCCCACCGGCCTCGAACCACGCGTGCTCGGCGGCCTCGGGAACGTCGCGTACCTGGACGACGTCCTGAGCACGGTCGGCGCGAACGGCCATGAGCGGGCCGTCAGCGTGGTGTTCCGCACATCCAACGTCATCGTGACCGTCTCCTACCGGGAGCAGACCAGGGGTTCGGCGGAGGCCCCCGACAGCAAGGAACTGCAGGAAAAGGCCCGGAATCTGGCCCGGCTGCTCGCGGAGCGCCTGGAGGAGTAGCGGTTTGGCTCCGCTCCGTGAGCGTGCGGCGACCACGTAACGTGTCGGCGTACCCGTGGCCCACCCGCATCCGTGCCCGTGGCCGCCGGATCCCCGGCCGGACCGCACGACAAGCGACTGAAGGAACCATGCAGCGATCAGCCCCGCGACTCACCCGCATACTCGCCTGCGCCGCCGTCCCGGTGATGCTCGTCGTCGCCGGCTGCTCCTCGGACTCCGGTGACGGCGGCTCCGGGAAGGCGGGCTCGAAGGACAAGGCCGGCGCGTCGGCGTCCGCGACTCCCTCGCCGTCGCAGACCACGAAGACGGTCGAGCCGGCGAGGTTCGCGAAGCTGCCGCAGGCGTGCAAGGCGATCTCCGCGAAGTCGACGGCCTCGCTGGTGCCGAAGGCGAAGACCAAGAACGGCACGCCCGCGCCCTCCAGCGACCTGACGAGCCGCAGCGGCTGCTCGTGGAACGGCCTCGCCGACCTGGGCGTGAAGGGCTCGCAGTACCGCTGGCTCGATGTGTCGTTCTACCGGTACGAGTCGGACGTCTCGCTCGGCAGCGGCCAGGAGCGCGCTCAGGAGAACCTCGCGAAGGAGCTCGCCAAGATCGAGGAGACTCCGGGCGCCAAGAAGCTCCGCACCACCACGGCGACGGGTATCGGCGAGGAGGCGAAGACCGTCGCGTACCAGCTGCACAAGACGGACGAGGACTTCGTGTACGGCTCCGTCGTGGCGCGTACGGGCAACGTCCTGGTGCTGCTCTCGTACAACGGCGCCGGGTACGCGGGCGCGGCGACCCCGACGGAGAAGACCGTCATGGATGGTGCGGTGAAGGCGGCGAAGGAAGCCGTGGCCGCGGTCGCCGCTGCCAACAAGTAGTCACAAACCAGCGCACAGTGGCATGTCCGTGCGGAGCCCGTCCCTCCCCCGAGGGCCGGGCTCCGTGCGCGTGTGCCACTCTGTGCGCGCGGGATGTCGAATGACGGGAGGGGATCGCGGGTGGCCGCGATGCAGCTGACACGCACACACCGAATACTCATCGGGCTCGTCATCGCCGGTGCGCTGATCATCGCGGGGATCGGTTTCGCGGGTTCGTACGCCGCCGTGCGCGAGCTCGCTCTGGACAAGGGCTTCGGCACCTTCTCGTACTTCTTCCCGATCGGCATCGACGCGGGCATCTGTGTGCTGCTCGCCCTCGACTTGTTGCTGACGTGGTTGCGGATCCCGTTCCCGCTGTTGCGGCAGACGGCGTGGGTGCTGACGGCGGCGACGATCGCGTTCAACGGCGCGGCGGCGTGGCCCGACCCGTTGGGCGTCGGGATGCACGCGGTGATCCCGATGCTGTTCGTGGTGGCTGTCGAGGCGGCGCGTCACGCGGTGGGGCGGATCGCGGACATCACGGCGGACAAGCACATGGAGGGCGTCCGGCTGACCCGCTGGCTGCTGTCTCCGGTGCCGACGTTCCGGCTGTGGCGCCGGATGAAGCTGTGGGAGCTGCGCTCGTACGAGCAGGTGATCAAGCTGGAGCAGGAGCGGTTGATCTACCAGGCGCGGCTGCAGGCCCGTTACGGCCGTAGCTGGCGGCGGAAGGCGCCGGTGGAGGCGCTGATGCCGCTGCGTCTGGCGCGATACGGCGTCCCGCTGGCGGAGACGGCGGCGGCGGGCCTGGCGGCGGCGGGCATCGAACCGGCGTTGCTGCCTCCGCAGCCGCAGCCTCAGCCTCAGCCTCAGGCGCAGTCGCAGTCGCAGGGCCCCCTGCCGGTGCCCGCGCAGCAGCTGCCGCAGCTGCAGGCGGCGGCGCAGGTGCCCATGCCGCAACAGCCGCAGATACAGCCACAGCCACAGCAGAAGCCGTCACCGACCGGCGTTCCGCAGGCCGAGGCGGAGCCGCCGGTGGGCCCCGTGAACCACGAGAGTCCCTGGTTCGACACGCAGCAGCTCGCCTCGGAGACGTACGAGGGCACGTACAACCCTCGGATCGTCGAGGGTCTGGAGCCGACGCCGGTGCCGGTCCCGCAGGGCCCGGAGGACGTGCCTCCGCCGGGGCCGGAGGAGTTCGTCGAGTACCCCGAGTACGTGGAACCGGATCCGCAGGCCGAGGAGTTCCGCGAGGTCGTCCACAAGCTCACCTGGGCGTTCGCCGTGGAGCAGGACCGCTTCCCGGAGGACCAGGAGCTCGCCCGCCAGGTGGCCGAGTACTACGGCGTCCAGCAGCTTCGGAATCCCGAGCTGCTCCAGCGGCTGATCCCCGAGGTCCAGGAGCAGATCCGGCAGGAGATGAGCGAGTACAACACGCCCTGACGCACGCGCCCGGGGCCATGCGTGAAAGGGCCGCCACCCGAATCCGGGTGGCGGCCCTTTCCCATGCTCACGTCACGCGCTCACACGCTCACGCGCCGAGCAGCTTCCTCACTCGCTCCGCGCCCACGGCGAGCAGCAGCGTGGGCAGTCGCGGGCCGGTCTCGCGGCTGACGAGCAGCTTGTAGAGCAGGGCGAAGAACGCGCGCTGCGCGAGCTTCAGCTCGGGTGTCGGCTTGGCCTCCGGGTCGAGGCCGGCCAGCACCTTCGGGACGCCGTAGACGAGGGTGGTGAGCCCGTCGAGCGACCAGTGGCTGTCGAGGCCCTCCAGGAGCAGGCGGAGCGACTCGCGGCCTTCGTCGTCGAGGGAGCCGAGGAGTTCGGTGTCGGGCTCCTCTCGGACGATCGTGCGCTGGTCGGCCGGGACCTGGTTGGTGATCCAGTTCTCGGCGCGGTCGAGTCGGGGCCGGACCTCGTCGAGGGTGGTGACGGGGTTCTCCGGGTCGAGCTCGGTGAGGATCCGCAGGGTCTGCTCGTCGTGGCCGGCGGTGATGTCCATGACGGAGGCGAGCGTCCGGTACGGGAGCGGGCGCGGGGTGCGGGGGAGCTCGCCGGCGGCGGTGCGGGCGGCGCGGGTGTGGGCGGCGGCGTCGGCGGGCAGGACGGTGCCGTCCGCGACCTTGGCCTCCAGCTTGTCCCACTCGTCGTAGAGCCGCTGGATCTCCTGGTCGAAGGCGATCTTGAAGGACTGGTTGGGCCTGCGGCGCGCGTACAGCCAGCGCAGGAGCGGCGCTTCCATGATCTTCAGGGCGTCGGCGGCGGTCGGTACGCCTCCGCGCGAGGAGGACATCTTGGCCATGCCGCTGATGCCGACGAAGGCGTACATGGGGCCGATGGGCTGGACGCCGTCGAAGATCTCGCGGACGATCTGGCCGCCGACGACGAAGGAGGAGCCGGGCGAGGAGTGGTCGACGCCGGAGGGCTCGAAGATGACGCCCTCGTAGGCCCAGCGCATCGGCCAGTCGACCTTCCAGACCAGCTTGCCGCGGTTGAACTCGCTGAGCTTCACGGTCTCGGCGAAGCCGCAGTTCGTGCAGGTGTAGGCCAGTTCGGTGGTGTCGTCGTCGTACGAGGTGACGGTGGTGAGGTCCTTCTCGCACTGTCCGCAGTACGGCTTGTACGGGAAGTAGCCGGAGGCGCCGCCGGAGCCGTCGTCCTCGCCGGCCGCGCCGGAGCCTTCCTCGGCTTCGAGTTCGGCTTCGTCGAGGGGCTTCTGCGACTGCTTCTTCGGCGCCTTCTTCGTCCGGTACTGGTCGAGGATGGCGTCGATGTCGCCGCGGTGCTTCATGGCGTGCAGGATCTGCTCGCGGTAGGCACCGGCGGTGTACTGCTCGGTCTGGCTGATGGGGTCGTACTCGACGCCCAGCTCGGCCAGTGATTCGACCATGGCGGCCTTGAAGTGCTCGGCCCAGTTGGGGTGGGGCGAGCCGGCGGGCGCCGGGACGGAGGTCAGCGGCTTGCCGATGTGCTCGGCCCAGGACGCGTCGATGCCCTCGATGCCGTTCGGCACCTTGCGGTAGCGGTCGTAGTCGTCCCAGGAGATGAGGTGCCTGACCTCGTGCCCGCGGCGGCGGATCTCGTCGGCGACCAGGTGCGGGGTCATGACCTCGCGGAGGTTGCCCAGGTGGATCGGGCCGGACGGGGAGAGGCCGGAGGCGACGACGACCGGTTTGCCAGGCGCACGTCGCTCCGACTCGGCGATGACCTCGTCCGCGAAACGGGAGACCCAGTCGGTCTCGGTGCTGCTCTGAGCCACGGTCGGTACGTCCTTCTTCCTGAGGGGTGCTGCCTGACAGCCCTATGCCTACGTGAGCCATTCTCCCAGACGGAACACAGCTCTCCGTGGTTGTCCACAGGGCGAGGTTGTCGGCGGGGGTTGTCCATAGGCGGGGAAATCACGTTGCGCTCCCATGGGACACTTGACAAGCGAATTAGACCTGACGAACTCAACAGGAACGGAAGCTCATGGCCTCGGTCCCTTCCCTCGCTTCGACCGTGCAGCAGCGCCTCGCGGACGGCCTCTCGGCAGCTCTGCCGGAGGCTGCGTCCGCCGACCCGCTGCTGCGACGAAGCGACCGGGCCGACTTCCAGGCCAACGGCATCCTGGCGCTGGCCAAGCAGCTCAAGGGCAATCCGCGTGAGCTGGCGACGAAGGTCGTCGAGGCGATCCCGGCGAACGACGTGCTGGCGGAGATCGAGGTGTCGGGCCCCGGCTTCCTGAACATCACGGTGACCGACGCGGCGATCGTGCGGACGCTGGCGGCCCGCGCCGCGGACGCCCGGCTCGGCGTGCCGTTCAACGAGTCGGCGGGCACGACGGTCATCGACTACGCCCAGCCGAACGTGGCGAAGGAGATGCACGTCGGGCATCTGCGCTCCGCCGTGATCGGCGCGGCGATGGTCGAGATCCTGGAGTTCACCGGCGAGAGCGTGGTCCGGCGTCACCACATCGGCGACTGGGGTACCCAGTTCGGCATGCTCATCCAGTTCCTGATCGAGCACCCGCACGAGCTGGACCACAAGGCCGAGGACGGCGGCGAGGTCTCCGGTGAGGAGGCCATGTCGAACCTGAACCGGCTCTACAAGGCCTCGCGTGTCCTCTTCGACTCTGACGAGGAGTTCAAGACGCGGGCCCGCGCGCGCGTGGTGGATCTCCAGGCCGGCGACGAGCAGACGCTCGCGCTCTGGCAGCGGTTCGTCGACGAGTCGAAGATCTACTTCTACTCGGTCTTCGACAAGCTCGACATGGACATCCGGGACCCCGACGTGGTCGGCGAGTCCGGGTACAACGACATGCTGGTGGAGACCTGCCGCCTGCTTGAGGAGTCGGGCGTCGCCGTCCGCTCCGAGGGTGCGCTGTGCGTCTTCTTCGACGACGTGAAGGGCCCGGACGGCAACCCGACCCCGCTGATCGTCCAGAAGTCCGACGGCGGTTTCGGGTACGCGGCGACGGACCTGTCCGCGATCCGGGACCGGGTGCGGAACCTGAAGGCGTCGACCCTGCTGTACGTGGTCGACGCGCGGCAGTCGCTGCACTTCAAGATGGTCTTCGAGACGGCCCGCCGGGCCGGCTGGCTGAACGACGACGTGAAGGCCGTCCAGCTGGCCTTCGGCACGGTCCTCGGCAAGGACGGCAAGCCGTTCAAGACCCGTGAGGGCGAGACGGTGCGGCTGGTGGACCTGCTGGACGAGGCGATCGACCGTGCGTCGGCCGTCGTCCGTGAGAAGGCCCAGGACCTCACGGAGCAGGAGATCGCGGAGCGGGGCACCCAGGTGGGCATCGGCGCCGTGAAGTACGCCGACCTGTCGACCTCGGCTGCCCGCGACTACAAGTTCGACCTCGACCAGATGGTGTCGCTCCACGGTGACACCTCGGTCTACCTGCAGTACGCGTACGCCCGGATCCAGTCGATCCTCCGCAAGGCGGGCGACGCCAGGCCGGCGGCTCACGCCGAGCTGGCCCTCGCGCCGTCCGAGCGGGCCCTCGGTCTGCACCTGGACGCCTTCGGCGAGCTGATCGCCGAGACGGCCGCGGAGTACGCGCCGCACAAGCTGGCCGCGTACCTCTACCAGCTCGCCTCGCACTACACGACGTTCTACTCGGAGTGCCCGGTCCTGAAGGCGGACACCCCGCAGCAGGTCGAGAACCGTCTCTTCCTCTGCGACCTGACCGCCCGCACGCTCCACCAGGGCATGGCCCTGCTGGGCATCAGGACGCCCGAGCGTCTCTGACCCGCGGGCACGACGAAGCCCGCAGCACGACGAAGCCCTCGGCACGGATGACCACCGTGCCGGGGGCTTCGTCGTCGACCGGGGTCAACGGAGGGAGTGCGAGGTCCTGCCCGACACCTCGTCGATCTCCGTGTGGGCCTTCTGGAGCAGCTGCGAGGCGAGATCCATCAGCGCGCGTGCGCCGGCGATCTCCTCGCCCACCCTCAGCTGGTCCGGATCGGAGGGGTGGCGGTTCGCGGTTCCGTGGGCCCGGAACTCGGTGCCGTCGCTGAGCCGGACCATGGCCGCGGCCCGCGTCCGGTCGCCTTCCTCCTGGAATTCCATCTCCACATGCCATCCGACAAGCGTGTGCATCATGAGGACCACCTCCAGCGAGGTACCTGTCGGCTACCTCTCCAGGGTGCGCCGGACGGCCGTCACCGGCGAGCCGACCCCAGTGTCCGCGCGACCTCGGTGGCCCAGTAGGTCAGGATCAGCTGCGCGCCGGCCCGGCGGATGCCGGTGAGGGTTTCCAGGATCGCCTTGTCCCGGTCGATCCAGCCCTTCTCGGCGGCCGCCTCGACCATCGCGTACTCGCCGCTGATCTGGTACGCGGCGACGGGCACGTCCACGGACTCGGCGACCTTCGCGAGCACGTCGAGGTACGGCCCGGCGGGCTTCACCATCACCATGTCGGCGCCCTCCTCCAGGTCGAGGGCGAGCTCGCGCAGCGACTCCCGCAGGTTCGCGGGGTCCTGCTGGTAGGTCTTGCGGTCGCCGCGGAGGGAGGAGCCGACGGCCTCGCGGAAGGGGCCGTAGAAGGCGGAGGAGTACTTCGCGGTGTACGCGAGGATCGACACGTCCTCCTTGCCGATGGTGTCGAGGGCGTCCCGGACCACCCCGACCTGGCCGTCCATCATCCCGGAGGGCCCCACGACGTGGACGCCGGCGTCGGCCTGGACCTGGGCCATCTCGGCGTAACGTTCCAGCGTGGCGTCGTTGTCGACCCGGCCGTCGGCGTCGAGGACGCCGCAGTGGCCGTGGTCGGTGTACTCGTCGAGGCACAGGTCCGACATGATGACCAGCTCGTCACCGACCTCGGCCCGCACGTCACGGATGGCGACCTGAAGGATGCCGTCCGGGTCGGTCCCGGCCGTACCGGCGGCGTCCTTCTTGGCGTCCTCGGGCACGCCGAAGAGCATGATCCCGGAGACTCCCGCCTCCAGCGCCTCGACCGCGGCCTTCCGCAGGGTGTCGCGGCTGTGCTGGACGACTCCGGGCATGGCCTGGATCGGCACGGGCTCGGTGATCCCCTCGCGTACGAACGCGGGGAGGATCAGATCGGCGGGGTGCAGCCGCGTCTCGGCCACCATCCGCCGCATGGCAGGCGTAGTCCGCAGCCGCCGCGGCCGCGCCCCGGGAAAAGATCCGTACGAGTTCATGCCCCCGAGGCTACGCCCGCCGAAACGATGCACTTACCGACCCCGTGTGGGCATACGTCCGCCCCACACCCGTGCGTCCGCCCCGCCCACCCCCGTGCGGCCGTACACCCACCCCGCCCCACCTCGTGCGGGCACGCCCAGCCCCCCAGCCCGCCACCTCCGTTGTGGGCATTCGTTCCGCTGGGGCGGAACGGGTGGGCACAACGGACCGGCGCCCCTTGCCGGGCCCAGGCTCCCGCGCCTGAACCCGCACCCCCCAGCCCCCGAAAACGCAAAGGGTGCGGGCCCCCGTCAAGGAACCCGCACCCAAGCAACCACCTACGTCGTACGACGCCTCCGCGCCCCCGGCCGCCGCTCAGAAGGCCGCGTCACCGGATCCCCCGCCTCCCGCGCCGACTCCCGCCGCCGTACCCCGAAGTCCGCCAGCGCCTCCGCCAGCTTGTGCACGGACGGCTCCGGCGAAAGGACGTCGACCCGCAGCCCGTGCTCCTCGGCCGTCTTGGCCGTAGCGGGACCGATGCAGGCGATGACGGTCACGTTGTGCGGCTTCCCGGCGATACCCACCAGGTTCCGCACGGTCGACGACGACGTGAACAGCACGGCGTCGAAGCCACCGCCCTTGATCGCCTCCCGCGTGTCCGCCGGCGGCGGCGAAGCCCGTACGGTCCGGTAGGCGGTGACGTCGTCGACCTCCCACCCGAGCTCGATGAGCCCCGCGACCAGCGTCTCGGTCGCGATGTCGGCCCGCGGCAGGAAGACGCGGTCGATCGGATCGAAAACGGGGTCGTACGGCGGCCAGTCCTCCAGCAACCCCGCCGCGGACTGCTCCCCACTCGGCACCAGATCGGGCTTCACACCGAAGTCGACCAGCGCCGCCGCGGTCTGCTCGCCCACCGCCGCGACCTTGATCCCGGCGAAGGCGCGCGCGTCGAGCCCGTACTCCTCGAACTTCTCCCGTACCGCCTTCACCGCGTTCACCGAGGTGAAGGCGATCCACTCGTACCGTCCGGTCACGAGCCCCTTGACCGCCCGCTCCATCTGCTGCGGGGTGCGCGGCGGCTCGACGGCGATCGTCGGCACCTCGTGCGGCACGGCGCCGTACGAGCGCAGCTGGTCGGAGAGCGACGCGGCCTGCTCCTTGGTACGCGGCACGAGGACCCGCCACCCGAAGAGCGGCTTCGACTCGAACCACGACAGCTGGTCCCGCTGCGCCGGGGCGCTGCGCTCGCCGACCACGGCTATGACCGGCCGGTGGCCCTCGGGCGAGGGGAGGACCTTGCCCTGCTTGAAGACCTGGGCGATCGTCCCGAGGGTCGCGTTCCAGGTCCGCTGCCTCGTCGTCGTACCGGCGATGGTGACGGTGAGCGGGGTGTCCGGCTTACGGCCTGCCGCCACCAGTTCACCGGCGGCCGCGGCCACCGAGTCGAGCGAGGTGGACACGACGACGGTGCCGTCGGAGGCGCCGACCTCGGTCCAGCACCGCTCGTCGGCGGTGCGGGCGTCGACGAAGCGCACGTCGGTGCCCTGGGCGTCGCGGAGCGGCACACCCGCGTAGGCGGGTACGCCGACGGCCGTGGCCACACCGGGCACGACCTCGAAGGGGATGCCCTCGGCGGCGCAGGCGAGCATCTCGGCTCCCGCGTTCCCGTCGAGGCCGGGGTCGCCGGTCACCGCACGGACGACCCGCCTGCCGCCCCTCGCGGCCTCCATGACAAGATTGGCCGCGTCCCTCAACACGGGGACCCCGGCGGTTGTTGACGCCTCGTCAACAATCGTCAGCTCCGGCGTGCTCACCCCCACGCGCGCGTGGCCGCGAACGACGTCGAGCACCTCCGGCTCGGCGATCAGGACATCCGCTCCGGCGAGGGCCTCCACGGCCCTGAGGGTCAGGAGCCCGGGGTCACCGGGGCCTGCGCCGAGGAATGTGACGTGCCCATGGCCTGCGAAGGCCGGGGACAGCGGGCTGGCGGTCGGGCGGGTGGGGCTCAAAGTGCTCGCTCCCCCATAAGACCGGCCGCACCCTTGGCGAGCATCTCGTCCGCGAGTTCGCGTCCGAGCGCCATGGCCTCGTCGTGCGAGGTGGGTACGGGTCCGGTGGTGGACAGCTGCACCAGCGTCGAGCCGTCGGTGGTGCCGACGACGCCGCGCAGGCGCATTTCGGTGACAACCTGCCCGTGACCGGGGTCGTCGGCCAGCAGGTCGGCGAGCGCACCCACGGGTGCGGAACAGCCGGCCTCCAGGGCGGCGAGCAGGGATCGCTCGGCGGTGACGGCGGCCCGCGTGAGCGGGTCGTCGAGCGCGCCGAGCGCGGCGACGAGGTCGGCGTTCGACGCCGGGCACTCGATCGCCAGGGCCCCCTGGCCGGGGGCGGGCAGGACGGAGTCGACCGACAGGTGGTCGAGCGACAGGGAGCCGATGAGCTCCTCCGTACCGCCGATGCGGTTGAGGCCGGCCGCGGCGAGGACCACCGCGTCCAGCTCTCCCTTGCGTACGTAGCCGATCCGCGTGTCGATGTTCCCGCGGATCGGGACGCAGGTGATCTCCAGGCCGTGGCTACGCGCGTACGCGTGGAGCTGGGCCGTGCGCCGCGGCGAGCCGGTGCCGATCCGGGCGCCCTGGGGCAGCCGGTCGAGCGTGAGCCCGTCACGGGCGATCAGTACGTCGCGCGGGTCCTCCCGCTTCGGGATCGCGGCCAGCACCAGGTCGGGGTGCTGGGTGGTCGGCAGGTCCTTCAGGGAGTGGACGGCGAAGTCCACCTCGTCGGCGAGCAGCGCGTCACGGAGGGCGGCGACGAAGACGCCGGTGCCGCCGATCTGCGCGAGGTGCTCCCGGGAGGTGTCCCCGTACGTCGTGATCTCCACGAGCTCGACGGGCCGGCCGGTCAGCTGCCGGACGGCGTCGGCCACGTGCCCGGACTGGGCCATGGCGAGCTTGCTGCGCCTGGTCCCGAGCCTCAGTGCCCTCTCGGTCATACTCGCCCTCGGTTCTTGACGTCGGCGTCATTCAGGTCGGCCCGGCTGACAGCAGCCACCGTCTCCGGGTCGAGGTCGAAGAGTGTCCGCAGCGCGTCCGCGTACCCGGCGCCGCCGGGCTCGCTGGCCAGCTGCTTGACCCGCACGGTCGGCGCGTGCAGGAGCTTGTCGACGACGCGGCGCACGGTCTGGGTGATCTCGGCGCGCTGCTTGTCGTCGAGGTCGGGCAGCCGGCCCTCGAGCCGGGCGACCTCGTTGGCCACCACGTCGGCGGCCATGGTGCGCAGGGCGACGACGGTGGGGGTGATGTGGGCGGCGCGCTGGGCGGCGCCGAAGGCGGCGACCTCGTCGGAGACGATGCCGCGCACGAGGTCGACGTCGGCGGCCATGGGGGCGTCGGCGGAGGCCTCGGCGAGGGACTCGATGTCGACGAGCCGGACGCCGGGGATGCGGTGTGCGGCGGCGTCGATGTCGCGGGGCATGGCGAGGTCGAGGAGGGCGAGCGGGGTGCGGCGGCCCTGTACGGCGGTCTCGACGCCGTCGCCGGTGAGGACGAGTCCGGTGGCGCCGGTGCAGGAGACGACGACGTCGGCACGTGTCAGTTCGTCGCCGACGGCAACCATCTCCGCCGCGTGGGCGGCGACTCCCGTACCCCCGGGCTCGCTGAGGATCTGCGCGAGCCGTTCGGCGCGGGCCAGGGTGCGGTTGGCGATGACGATCTCGGAGACGCCGGCACGCGCGAGCGTGGCGGCGGCGAGCGAGGACATCGATCCCGCTCCGATGACGAGGGCCCTCTTGCCCTTGGCCCAGGTGTCGACGTCGGTGCCGTCGGCGAGCTGCTCGAGCCCGAAGGTGACGAGCGACTGCCCGGCCCGGTCGATCCCGGTCTCGCTGTGGGCGCGCTTGCCGACCCGCAGGGCCTGCTGGAACAGGTCGTTGAGGAGGCGGCCGGCGGTGTGGAGTTCCTGGCCGAGGGCGAGGGCGTCCTTGATCTGGCCGAGGATCTGGCCCTCGCCGACGACCATGGAGTCGAGCCCGCACGCCACCGAGAAGAGGTGGTGGACGGCCCGGTCCTCGTAGTGCACGTAGAGATACGGAGTGAGCTCGTCCAGGCCGACGCCGCTGTGCTGGGCGAGGAGGGTGGACAGCTCGGCGACGCCGGCGTGGAACTTGTCGACGTCGGCGTAGAGCTCGATGCGGTTGCAGGTGGCGAGGACGGTGCCCTCGGCGGCCGGTTCGGCGGCGAGGGTGTCCTGGAGGAGCTTGGCCTGGGTGTCCGCCGAGAGCGCGGCCCGCTCCAGGATGGAGACCGGGGCGCTGCGGTGGCTGAGGCCGACGACGAGGAGGCTCATGCCGGCATCACGGCGGGGACGTCCCCGTCGGGTCCCTTGCGGCTGCCGCTCGTGGTGCCACGGGGGGCCGGAGGTGCGGCGGCCGCGGGGGCCTCCGTCTCGGCGTCCGTGTCCGTACCGGTCTCGGCGTTCGACTCCTCGCCGGCCTTGCGCTGCTCGTGGAAGGCGAGGATCTGCAGCTCGATGGAGAGGTCGACCTTGCGGACGTCCACGCCGTCGGGCACGGAGAGCACGGTGGGGGCGAAGTTCAGGATGGAGGTGACTCCGGCGGCCACGAGCCGGTCGCAGACCTGCTGGGCGACGCCGGCCGGGGTCGCGATGACGCCGATGGAGACGCCGTCCTCCTCGATGATCTTCTCGAGGTCGTCGCTGTGCTGGACGGGGATCCCGGCGACCGGCTTGCCGGTCATGGCGGGGTCGGCGTCGATCAGCGCGGCGACGCGGAAGCCGCGGGAGGCGAAGCCGCCGTAGCCGGCGAGCGCGGCACCGAGGTTACCGATACCGACGATGACGACCGGCCAGTCCTGGGTGAGCCCCAGCTCACGGGAGATCTGGTAGACGAGGTACTCGACGTCGTAGCCGACACCACGGGTGCCGTAGGAGCCGAGGTAGCTGAAGTCCTTGCGGAGCTTCGCGGAGTTGACCCCCGCCGCGGCGGCGAGCTCTTCGGAGGAGACCGTGGGTACGGAGCGCTCCGAGAGCGCGGTGAGTGCGCGCAGATACAGCGGAAGCCGGGCGACGGTGGCCTCGGGAATTCCTCGGCTACGGGTCGCCGGTCGGTGAGTTCGGCCAGTTGCCACGGTGCTCCTGCGGGATGAGCGGGGCTGCAGGCGGCCATATGTCCCAAGACCGCCCCGTCGAATGCAGGCTATGTCTTTGTGAACGCGTGCACAAAGATGGTGTCCGTTTTGTCCGGCCAAAGTGACCGGGGTCACGCGGCTGGTTCGTATCGTCACGGAACCGCGGCGCGCCGGAACACGTTGAGAACCCGAAGGGGGCATAACCGCACACTCTCCTCACGGCGCCGCCCCCGAAAGCCAACAAAACGTCCACGATGGTAGCCGTCTTTCCGGTCACGCACCCAGTTCGCGACGGAGCCGCCCCGCGTCGACACGCCAGAACGTGTGCTGCTCGCCGTCGACCAGGACGACGGGGATCTGCTCCCAGTACGCCCGGTGGAGCTCCTCGTCCTGGGTGATGTCCTTCTCCTCCCAGGATGCTCCCGTCTCCGCGCACACGGCCTCGATCACCGCGCGGGCGTCGTCGCAGAGATGACACCCCGGCTTGCCGATCAGCGTCACGGTGCGCGCCGCGGCGTCCTTCTTCTTCGTCCGTCCGAACATGGCGCCCATTCTGTCCCGCTTCACAGGAGAGTCCCGCAGTGTTCACGCCGCGGCACCGTCACAACTCGGGAAGTTCCGAACAGACTGGCTATGCTCACCGCATGGCCGCTCTGGGATGGCTCACCCCCCGTAGGCGCTCCGCCACCGCGCGCAGCGTCCTCGCAGGCGAGGCCGCTGCCGAGGCAGCGCGCAAGTCCTCGCTCCAGCTGGAACGGGAGCGGGAGGAGGCGGCGGCCACCACGGAGGCCGAGACGCCGGCCGAGCCCGAGTTCCCGGTCGTCGGCGACGTACGGGCGGCCGCCTTCTTCGACCTCGACAACACCGTGATGCAGGGCGCCGCGATCTTCCACTTCGGCCGCGGCCTCTACAAGCGGAAGTTCTTCCAGCGCCGCGAACTGGCCCGCTTCGCCTGGCAGCAGGCCTGGTTCAGGCTCGCCGGCGTCGAGGACCCCGAGCACATGCAGGACGCCCGCGAGAGCGCCCTGTCCATCGTCAAGGGCCACCGCGTCTCCGAGCTGATGTCGATCGGCGAGGAGATCTACGACGAGTACATGGCCGACCGCATCTGGCCCGGCACCCGCGGCCTGGCCCAGGCGCACCTGGACGCGGGCCAGAAGGTCTGGCTGGTCACCGCCGCCCCGGTGGAGACGGCCACGATCATCGCCCGGCGTCTCGGCCTGACCGGCGCGCTCGGCACGGTCGCCGAGTCCGTCGACGGCGTCTACACCGGCAAGCTCGTCGGCGAGCCCCTGCATGGACCGGCGAAGGCCGAGGCGGTACGGGCTCTCGCCGCCGCCGAGGGCCTCGACCTGGGCCGCTGCGCCGCCTACAGCGACTCGCACAACGACATCCCGATGCTCTCGCTCGTGGGGCACCCGTACGCGATCAACCCGGACACCAAGCTCCGCAAGCACGCGAGGGCCCGGGACTGGCGGCTGCGCGACTACCGGACCGGCCGCAAGGCCGCCAAGGTCGGCATCCCCGCCGCCGCGGGCCTCGGCGCCCTGGCCGGCGGCACCGCCGCCGCCGTCGCCCTGCACCGCCGCCGCCACTGACACCGGGTCACCCCTGCCGATACGTTTCGGCTGCGATCATCTGCGACAACCCCGGACCAGGCGCCCTCACCCGTCCGTGGTCGAACACCCCCGCACAGGTCGACCCCCAGGCATTCCGGGCTCCTTACCCCGCAGCGGCCCCGATCACTCACGCGTCCTGCACTTGAGCACAACGCAACGCCGACGCAGTCACACCCGAAAGCAAACCGATCAACAACCGATCACGAACAGCGAGCAGTTTCGACTACAACCAGTAACAGAATCGACCTAACCGGTGATTTGAGCAACTGGGTGTAGCGCTGCCTGTACGAAGCGTTATTCTCCTCAGACGCACAAAGGACCCCTCACGTCGCCACGACGAGTGAACGGTCCCGCACTGCACGTGATGGAAGCTCTGCCTCTGGGAGTCCCGTGTACCCACACGTCGGGGTTGACACCTCGGGCCTGGCTACGCTGCGCGCAACGGTCGCCGACCGCTTGCGCGGCTTCGTCCCCACCGCGTACGCCGCCGGCCCTGTCCCCGCATTCGCCTTCGCCGCCCCGGCACCCGCCGGCCCTTGCTACGCCCTGGCCGACGGCAGCGCCGCCGTGGGCAGACGCGGTGCCCGCTCCGGAACCTCGACCCCCGCCCGCCGCCCCACCGCCGACAGCGACAGCGCCCGCATGATGGACCTGGTCGAGCGCGCCCAGGCGGGCGAGGCCGAGGCCTTCGGCCGCCTGTACGACCAGTACAGCGACACCGTCTACCGCTACATCTACTACCGCGTCGGCGGAAAGGCGACGGCGGAGGACCTCACCAGCGAGACGTTCCTGCGCGCCCTGCGCCGGATCTCCACCTTCACCTGGCAGGGCCGCGACTTCGGTGCCTGGCTCGTCACCATCGCCAGGAACCTGGTCGCCGACCACTTCAAGTCCAGCCGCTTCCGCCTCGAAGTCACCACCGGCGAGATGCTCGACGCCAACGAGGTCGAGCGCAGCCCCGAGGACTCCGTCCTGGAGTCCCTCTCCAACGCCGCCCTCCTCGACGCGGTACGCCGCCTCAACCCCCAGCAGCAGGAGTGCGTGACCCTGCGCTTCCTCCAGGGCCTCTCGGTCGCCGAGACCGCCCGGGTCATGGGCAAGAACGAGGGGGCCATCAAGACCCTCCAGTACCGGGCCGTCCGCACCCTGGCCCGTCTCCTGCCGGACGACGCCCGCTGACCGGTCCGCGCCCCCCACACGCGCCCCCACGCCCCGGTCCGCGGCTCCGGCCCCACCCCTCCCCCCACGTCCCCACGACCCCCGCCCAACTCACAGTCGGTGACGCCTCGATGACGCACTGGTCCGATCATCTTTCGCGCGTAACCCAAGTGCCGCGCCGCTCGTTGTGCGGGATGCAGGCTCCCTGTGGACACGCCATGTCCGCGGCCACTCACTCTTTCGTGTGGATGCGCTCAAGGTGTGCAACCTTCCGGACACCGCGGGGAGTCGACCGTCATGACGAGAGGAGGTGCCGCCAGTGATCGCGAACGTATCGGCGCACCGGCGGGCGAACGCCTTCGCCCAGACCCTGGAGGACCGGGCGTCCGAGGGCGCGGCGGCCGAGCAGTCCGATGCCCCGGCCGAACCGGCCGAGCAGGGACGGCTGTTGGCCTTGGCGAACGGTCTCGGCGAGCTGCCGAAGCCACAGCTGGACCCCGAGGTCAAAGTGGTGCAGCGAGCCCAGCTCGTCGCCGCCATGGAAGCGATGCTCATGGAGGGAAGCGCGGCCGCGGCCGCCACGGTGCCGGAGCAGCGCACCGCCGGCGGCAAGGGAACCCACCGCGCCTCCCCGCTGCGGAAGCTACGCCCCCGTTCCCGCTGGACCAAGGGGCTCGCCGCCGGCGGCCTCACGGTCGGCGTGGCGGCGGGCGCCTTCAGCGGAGTGGCAGCAGCCAGCTCCGACGCGCTCCCCGGTGACTCGCTCTACGGGCTCAAGCGAGGCATGGAAGACATCAAGCTGGGAATGGCGGACGACGACGCGGACCGCGGCGGCATCTACCTCGACCAGGCGTCCACCCGGCTCAGCGAGGCCCGCAGACTCATGGAGCGGGGCCGCTCCGGCGACCTCGACCACGAGTCGCTCAGCGAGATCCGCCGTGTCCTGGGCGGAATGAAACACGACGCGAGCGAAGGCCACCGCCTGCTCCGCCAGGCGTACGAACGGGACGGCGAGATCGCCCCGATGGCCCGGCTCAACTCCTTCGCCCAGGCCCACCGGGACACCTGGGACGGCATCCGCGACCGGCTTCCCATCCAGCTCGCGGACGTCGGCAGCGAGGTGACGCACGTCTTCGACGCCATGGACGAAGAGGTCGAGCCGCTCCAGTCGGTGCTGCCCCGCACCCCGGAGAAGAGCACCATCATCGGCTCGGAGAGCCCCACCGGCACGCCCAACACCCCGAAGACCCCCCAGGGGACGGACTCCCAGCGTCCGCCCTCCCCCGACGAGACCACCCCCTCGGGCAGCCACTCCGCACCACCCCGCCCGACCGGCCCCAGCACGGGCACCAGCCCGAGCTCGGACGGCAACACCGGTTCACCGGAGGACGACGGCCTCCTCGGCGGCAGCGCCGGCGGACTGCTCCCACCCGCCCCGACCGGCATGCCGACGCCCCCCACCGGCGACCAGGCCACACCGGAAATGCCGGACGTGACCATTCCGCCCATCCTGCCGGGCCTGCTTCCAGGCCTCGGCATCGACAGCGAGGACGCTCGCTAGCAAAGAAGAAGGGGCGCCCCCACGGACGGGGGGCGCCCCTTCTTCCTACGCGGAACCGGCCAGAAGGACCCGGAAGAACAGAAGAACTCAGAAGAACACCGACCGCCGCTGCACCAGCAGCTTGTACAGCGTGTGCTGGATCTGCTCCCGCACCTGATCCGTCAGGTTGAACATCAGCATCGGGTCCTCCGCCGCCTCCGGCGCGTAGGAATCCGTCGGGATCGGCTCGCCGAACTGGATCGTCCACTTCGTCGGCAGCGGCAGCGCCCCCAGCGGCCCGAGCCACGGGAAGGTCGGGGTGAGCGGGAAGTACGGGATTCCCAGCACCCGCGCCAGCGTCTTGGCGTTCCCGACCATCGGGTATATCTCCTCCGCCCCGACGATCGAGCACGGCACGATCGGCACCCCGGCCCGCAGCGCCGTCGAGACGAAACCGCCCCGCCCGAACCGCTGGAGCTTGTACCGCTCCCCGAACGGCTTCCCGATCCCCTTGAAGCCCTCGGGCATCACCCCGACGATCTCGCCGGCCCGCAGCAGCCGCTCCGCGTCCTCCGCACAGGCCAGGGTGTGCCCCGCCTTGCGGGCCAGCTCGTTGACGACCGGCAGTACGAACACCAGGTCGGCGGCGAGCAGCCGCAGATGCCGCCCGGCCGGATGACGGTCGTGGACGGCCACCTGCATCATCAGCCCGTCCAGCGGCAGCGTCCCCGAGTGGTTGGCGACGATCAGGGCCCCGCCCTCGGCCGGGATGTTCTCGACGCCCTTCACCTCCACCCGGAAGTACTTCTCGTACAGGGGGCGCAGCAGCGACATCAGGACCTGGTCGGTGAGTTCCTCGTCGTAGCCGAACTCGTCGACCTCGTAGTCGCCGGTGATCCGCCGCCGGAGGAACGCGAGCCCGCCCGCGAGCCGCCGCTCCCAGCCGCTCGCCCCGGCGCCCCCGACCACACCCGCGGAGCCCGCACCGGCACCGGGCCCGACCTCCCGACCGCCCGCGGCACCGGGGAGCAGGCCCTCCTGGCCCTCCCCCGGCTCCTGAGGGCCCGCCTGCGGGCCCGGCAGGGCCCGTACGGCCGCCGCCTCCCCGTCGGGGCGGCCGGGCCGTCGCCGGGCCCGCGACCGGTCGTCGTCGAACGGAATGACCTTGGCGTCCGCCATCGCTGTCCGGTCTCCTCAGGCGCCGTCGTGAACAGGGGGAACAGGTGAAGCGGGTGAAGCGGGTGAAGCAGGTGACCCAGGTGACGCAGGTGAAGCAGGTACAGAAGGCACCGCGGTCGGAGCAAGCCGCGCGGCGAGCCGGTCCACCACCCCGGCGAGCCGCTCCGGCGGCAGCAACCCGGGCCCCCGGCCGCGAACGAAGTCGGCGAAGGCCTCCGCCGTCGTGTAGCGCGGCGCGAACCCGAGCACCTCACGCGTCTGGACCGTCGAGACGACCCTGCCGTGGGTGAGCAGCCGGATCTGCTCGGGCGCGAAGTCGGTGATCCCGACCGTACGCAGCGCCGTCCCCACCCAGGTGACCGCCGGCAGCAGCACCGGCACCGTGGGCCGTCCGAGGCGCCGCGCGCACTGGGAGAGCAGCAGCACCCCGTCCCCGGCCACGTTGAAGGTGCCGCTGTTCAGCGTGGCCCTGCGGGGCTCGTGCGCCGCCAGGCGCAGCACGTCGATCACATCGTCCTCGTGGACGAACTGCAGTCTCGGGTCGTAGCCGAGGACGGTCGGAAGGACCGGCAGCGCCAGGTACTCGGTCAGCGGGGAGTCGATCCGGGGCCCGAGGATGTTCGCGAACCGCAGCACGCACACGGCCACGTCCGGGCGGCGCCGGGCGAAGCCCCGTACGTACCCCTCGACCTCGACCGCGTCCTTCGCGAAGCCCCCGCTCGGCAGCGACTTCGCGGCTGTCGTCTCGGTGAAGACGGCCGGGTCGCGGGGCGCGGAGCCGTAGACGCTGGTGCTGGACTTGATCACGAGCCGGCTGATCCGCGGCGACTTCTGGCAGGCGCCGAGCAGCTGCATGGTGCCGATGACGTTGGTCTCCTTGACCGACGTACGGCCACCGCCGCCGAGCGCCGTACCGGTGACGTCCAGATGGACCACCGTGTCGACATCGTGCTCGGCCAGGACCCTGGCGATCTCCGGCCGGCGGATGTCCGCCCGTACGAACGCGGCCGCGCCGAGCTGGTGCGCCGGGTCGACCGCGTCCACCGCGATCACCCGCTCCACCTCCGGGTCCCGCTGGATCCGCCGCACGAAGCGGCCCCCGAGATGCCGGGCGGCACCGGTGACGAGCACGACCTTGCCCAAGATCAGCGCCTTCCGTCGGTCTTCCGTTGGTCGACACCGTAGCGCCTCGGGATTTCCCCGCACATGAGACGTGGCCCTCCACCGCGAACGGTGAAGGGCCACGCCTGACGCACGAAACGCTGCGGTGCAGCTGTCGCCTTACTTCTTGTTGCGACGCTGAACGCGCGTGCGCTTGAGCAGCTTGCGGTGCTTCTTCTTGGCCATCCGCTTACGCCGCTTCTTGATAACAGAGCCCACGACTACCCTCGCTCACTTCTCGGAACATCCCCGCCTCCCGGCGGGGATCGGTGCGGGGCGTCTGGGCCCACACGACCTACGTCGGCCTAGCCTACCCGTCCCGAGCACCACGCTTGTAATCCGAGGGACATACGGAGCTTTCCCGACGTTGTCGCCGCGCTCGCGCTACGCGGTCCCCACCCCCACGAAGGACTCCCGCAGGTACTCGTGAACCGCCTGTTCCGGAACCCGGAAGGACCTGCCCACCCGGATCGCCGGCAGATGACCGCTGTGCACCAAGCGGTACACGGTCATCTTGGACACGCGCATCACCGAGGCGACTTCCGCCACGGTCAGAAACTTGACCTCGTTGAGAGGTCGTTCGCCAGCAGCCATGACCCACCTGTACCTTCCGCCGCGACGCCCACCGGCTTCCCCTCCGGTGACTCTTCGTCGCCGAGCGCTCACGCTCCAGCCTAGGGGCGGGTGGTACGAGTGGGGAAGAGGAGCTACCACCTGCCGTTTACCGTGACAGACACGCTCGATTGAGTACATAGCGCGTGAGGGGACGGTAGGAGGCGGAGCGCACGCCGTCATCAAGCGGAACGGCCACCGACACCTGCCCCTCCGCCTCACCGACGAACAGCGCCGGATCATCCGTATCGGCGAGACCGATGGCCTCGATACCCAGCTGACCTGCCCCGCAGACCCATCCGTGGTCCCCCACCACGAGCTCCGGAAGCGGCCCGCCGCACTCGGCCGCGCTCTCCAGAACGGCCCTGACCGGCAGCGGCGAGTGGGAGTGCGCCCCCCGCTCGCGCCCACCCCCCGACGGCCCCGGCTCTCGCACCAGTGCGACCCCCCGTACGTAGTCGATGAGGTACGTACGTAGGCCGAACCGGGTCGTTATGTCGACACATCTCCCCTGCGCCGGTGTGAGAACAAGACATCCCGCCGCCGACAAGGCGTCTGCAAGAGCGACGTAGAAACCGAGCAGCCGATGCGGATGCCCCGTCCCGAGGAGCACCGGAACCCGCCGCGCCGCCGCCGCCCCCAACCGCGCCGCGAAGGCGTCGAGCCCTCGCAACGTGCGCTCGGGATCGATGACGTCGAGCCCCGTCCGATCCGCCGGATCCCCCGACACCCCGCACTTCTCGGCCATCAACCGCAGCAGATCGGCCTCGCCCCACCCCCACGCGGGGACGAGCCCGAGCAGCACCCGGGGATCACGCGCGGCGAAGAGCCGATAGCTCCGCAGGCTCTCCTCCCGCGACGTCGCCACCGTTCCCGCCAACCCCGCCGCCAACAGATGCGCCCGCAGCGCCCCGGTACTCAACACCCACCCGATGCTGCCGGAACACCCCCGCGACGGAGCCCGAACCCCCCGGACACCCCACAGTCGGCGTAACACCGACCGGGCCCGTCCCCGTAGGCGTCTAGGCGAGCAGCCCCCGCAACGGAAAAACAGCCTTACGGGTCGCGAGCACCGCCTGGTCGAGCCGGTCCGCCGGGTCGTACCCCTCGGACCAGTCCCGGAAGTCCACCGGCCACCGCCCGTCCGTCATCCGCGCCGGCCCCAACTGCCGCGTCCGCGCGTACACCTCGTCCCGCCACGACGAAGGGATCACCGACTCCGGATCCACCGGGGCGTGCGCCGCGATCCCCACCAGATGCGTCCACGACCGCGGTACGACGTCCACCACCGCGTACCCGCCACCACCCAGGGCCACCCAGCGCCCCTCGGCATACGTGTGGGCCAGCTCGTGACAGGCCTCCTGCACCGCCCGCTGCGCGTCCAGCGACACCGCCAGGTGCGCGAGCGGGTCCTCGAAGTGCGTGTCCGCCCCGTGCTGCGTGACGATCACCTGCGGCCGGAAGTCCGCGATCAGCTCCGGTACGACCGCGTGGAAGGCCCGCAGCCACCCCTCGTCACCCTTCCCCGCCGGCAGCGCCACGTTCACGGCCCCGCCCGCACCGGCACCGGCCGCGCCCGTCTCCTCCGGCCACCCCGTCTGCGGGAACAGCGTCCGAGGATGCTCGTGCAGCGAGACGGTCAGCACCCTGGGGTCCTCCCAGAACGCCGCCTGCACCCCGTCCCCGTGGTGTACGTCCACATCCACGTACGCGACCCGCTCCGCGCCCAGTTCGAGCAGCCGGGCGATCGCGAGGGAGGCGTCGTTGTAGATACAGAAGCCCGAGGCGGATCCCGGCATCGCGTGGTGCAGCCCACCCGCGAAGTTCACCGCGTGCGCGGCCTCCCCGCGCCACACCGCCTCCGCCGCGCCCACCGACTGCCCGGCGATCAACGCCGACACCTCGTGCATCCCCGCGAACGCCGGATCGTCGACCGTACCGAGCCCGTACGCCTGGTCGGCGTGCCGTGGGTCCACCGACGCGGCCCGCACCGCCGCCACGTAGTCCTCGCGGTGCACGAGCCGCAGCGTCGAGTCCCCGGCCGGCTTGCCCGCCACGACGTCCACCGCCCGGTCGAGCCCGTACGCCCGCACCAGCGACATCGTCAGCGCGAGCCGTACCGGATCCATCGGATGCTCGGACCCGAAGTCGTACCCCGTGACAGCTTCATCCCACATCAACAGTGCGCGGCCGCTCATGCCCGCCACCGTATCGGGCCACGCGCGAGCCGAACGACGTGGCATACACCACCGTCACCAGGACAAGCACCATCGGCACCAGCATCGCCCCCCGATAGCTCCACGCGTCCCCCAGCGCCCCCACCAGCGGCGACCCGACGAGAAACCCGACGTAGTTGAAGACGTTGAGCCGCGCCACGGCCGCGTCGCTGCTCCCCGGGCGGTCACTCTCACCGGCCAACCGCCCCGCCGCCGCGAAGGTCTGCGGCACGATCACGCTCAGCCCGAGCCCCAGCACCGTGAACCCGGCGATCCCCACCCAGGCGCCCGGCGCCACCGCCACCACCGCGAACCCCACCGCGGCGAGCACCGCCCCGGCCCGCACGACCGCCGCGGCACCGAACCGCCGCACCCCGAAGTCCCCCACGGCCCGACCGAGAAGCGTCGTCACCATGTACGCGTTGTACGGCACCGTCGCCAGCTCCTCCGAGCCGCCCAGCACGTCCTGGAGGTACTTGGCACTCCAGTTGGAAACAGTCGAGTCCCCGATGTACGCGAAGGTCATGACGAGACAGAGCGGCAGCAGCAGCTTGAAAGCGACCCCGTTCCCCTCACCCTCCCCGGCCTCCCCCACCGCCTGCTCCTGACCGGCCACATACCACCGGCTGCCGACGAGGGCGGCGGGCAGCAGCACGGCGACCACCGGCAGGTACGACACGAACAGCGACAGATCCCAGTGCGCCCCCATCCAGGCCAGCGAGGCACCGGCGATCCCACCGAGGCTGTACGAGGCGTGGAAACCGAGCATGATGCTCCGCCCGTACGCCCGCTGGAGGCTGACCCCCAGCATGTTCATGGAGGCGTCCAGAGCGCCGACGGCGAGCCCGAAGAGCCCCAGGGCGACCGCCGCCTGCCACAGCTCGCTCCCCATCCCCACCGCGAGCAGGGAGAGGAGGACGAAGGGCTGGGCCCATCGCAGCACGACCGCCGGCCGCACCCTGGCGACGATCCTCCCGGTGGCCACGCTCGCCACACCGGCCAGGATCGGCACGGCGGCGAGGAAGGCCGGCAGCAGCCCGTCCGAGATCCCGTACCGCTCCTGGATCGCGGGTATGCGCGTCACGAGCAGAGCGAAGGTGACCCCCTGCACGAAGAAGCTGACCGCCAGGGATCCCCGCCCACGCCGCAACCGCGCATCCGTCATGGCGGCACAGCGTACGACCGGAACCTACCCCGGGGTAGATGGATCACAGCCCCAATATCGCCGGCAGCTCGTCCATCCCGCGGAAGAACCCGGCGGCCCCGGCGAGCTTCTCCTCCGGCGTCATCGCGGTGAACCCGTACACGTCCATCCCGGCCGCCAGCGCCGCCTGGACCCCGAGCCGGCTGTCCTCGATCACCACGCACCGCCCGGGCGCCACGCCCATCCGCGAAGCGGCGTGCAGGAACAGGTCGGGCGACGGCTTCCCCCGCCCGACGTCCTCGGCACTGAAGACGATCTCGTCGCGGAACCAGGCGTCGAGCCCGGTCTTCCGATGCCCCACCCGGATCCGCTCATGGCTCCCCGAGGAGGCCACGCAGTAGGGAACCCCACCGGCGACGAGGAGCTTGAGTACCACCTCGACCCCGGGCACGGCCTCCAACTCGGCCTGGAAAGCAGCGAAGACCCGCGCATGAAAGATCTCGTCGAACCGCTCCGGCAACCGCTGCCCGCTCCGCTCCTGGACGAGCTCATGGATCCGGTGCATCGCGGACCCCATGAAGTCCCGCACCGATTCCTCGTACGAGGTGGGGTGCCCGAGCTCCGTCAGATAGCCGGCCAGCAGGGTGTTGGAAATCGGCTCGCTGTCCACGAGCACACCGTCGTTGTCGAAGATGACCAGGTCGTAGCGCACGCCATAGCTTAGAACGCAAAAATGCCTCAACCCCCGGACAGAGTCCGGGGGTTGAGGCTAAAAATTGTTCGGCGGCGTCCTACTCTCCCACAGGGTCCCCCCTGCAGTACCATCGGCGCTGAAAGGCTTAGCTTCCGGGTTCGGAATGTAACCGGGCGTTTCCCTAACGCTATGACCACCGAAACTCTATGAAGTTAACCAACCGGATATCGGCACAGTTCGTTACTTCAGAACTAACACAGTGGACGCGAGCAACTGAGGACAAGCCCTCGGCCTATTAGTACCGGTCAGCTCCACCCATTACTGGGCTTCCACATCCG